>JBFFXF010000339.1:0-7111 GCA_041569895.1 Planctomycetota bacterium
CCGAGAGCACGGATCCGGTGCGCTTCACCGTGTCGCCCTCGCGCAGGTCGAGGTACTCGCCGAGGATCACGGCGCCGATCGAGGACTCCTCGAGGTTGAGCGCCAGCCCGAAGGATCCGTTGGCGAACTCGAGCATCTCGCCGGCGAGGCAGTTGTTGAGGCCGTAGATCCGCGCGATGCCGTCACCGACCTCGAGGATGGTTCCCTCCTCCTCGACGGTGAGCTCCGCCCGGTAGGTCTCGATCTCCTTCTTGAGAACCGACGTGATCTCTTCAGGCTTGATCTTCATGGATGAACTCGCTTCCTGGCTTCTTCTTGGCGGCGAGCGTGGACAGCTCCCTGAGCCGCGACCGGATGCTGCCATCGACGACGAGATCGCCGTACCGGATCACCAGGCCGCCGAGGATCTCCGGGCGGACGATGTTCTCGAGCAACACGGTCTTGCGGAGCTTCTTGCCGAGAGTGGCGCCCAGCTTCTCGTGCCGGTCCTCGGAGAGCCCCACCGCCGTGACCGCCTCGACCCGGACCCGGTTCATGCGCTCGTCGTAGAGATCGCAGTACTGCTCGAGGATGCTCTCGAGCAGGAACGCCCGCCCCTTCCGCACGACGACGACCTGCAGGAAGTCGACGACGGTGTCGGTGAGCTTGCCGCGGAGCACCTTTTCGAGCGTCTTCTTCTTGCTCGACGCGTCGATGCCGGGCGTGACGATGAAGGTGCGGAAGTCCCGGTCCTCCGCCAGCAGCCGGCGGAGAAACCGGGCCTCCTCGAGCACCGTGTCGAGCTCGTCGCGCTCGGCGGCGAGCTCGATCAGCGCGCGGGCGTACGATGTCGAAATCGGGTCTCTTCTCACGGTCGCTCTCTCACGGTCGCGATCACGAGGCCTTGACCTCCTTCTTGTAATCCTTGATGCACGCGTCGACGATCCCCTCGTGCTCCTTCGGATCGAGGCTCTTCTGGATGACCTTCTCCGCGATGTCGAAGGACAGTCGCGCCGCCTGGCGGTAGAGGTCGTCGACGGCCGCCTTCTTGGCGAGCTCGATGTCCCGGCGCGCGCGCGCCGAGATCTCCTCGGACTCGCGGCGGGCGCTCTCGACAATGCTGTTCTTGACGCGCTCGGCGTCCGCCTTGCCCTCGTCGATGATCGCGCGGGCCTCGGACCGGGCCTTCTCGAGGTGGTCCTCGTGCTCGGCCATCATCCGCTGGGCCTCCTCCCTGGCGCGCTCGGCGGCCTCGAGCGACTCGCGGATGGTGCGCTCGCGCCGGTCGAGGGCCTCGATGATCGGCGGAAAGAGCTTCTTCCAGAGGATCACCAGCACGATGACGAACGCGAGCACTCCCCAGCCCGAGGTCTTGAAGAGGCGCATCACCTCGGCGGCCATGCCGCCCTCGCCGCCCTCGGCGGCGAGGAGCGGGACGGACGCCAGGAGCATGACGGTCGCGGACGCCGGCCACACGAGCCAGCGACTTCGATGGACGCTCCGATGCATCGTTCGACTCCGGATCAGAGGAATATCGCCAGCAGTGACACCACCACGGCGAACAGACAGACACCCTCGATGAACGCCGCCGTGAGGATCATCGCGCCGCGGATGTCTCCCGACGCCTCGGGCTGCCGCGCCATGCTCTCGACCGACGAGCTGGCCAGACGGCCGATGCCGATGCCCGCGCCGATACAGGCGAGACCGACGCCGGCGCCGACGCCGAGGGTGAGGAGTCCCTTGCCGAGCGTGAACTTCGTGTTGGTGATGATCGACTGGGCGGCTGCCTTCTTGTCGTCACCCTCGAGCTCGGTCAGCGCCCGGTCGGGGGAGGTTGGGACCTGGGCGAGCACGAGGAACAGCGCGGAGACCTTCAGGATATCGATTCCCATCGAAGCTCAACTCCTTTCAGTGACACTCGGCGGAGACGCCGATCGAAATTGTCATTTCCAGACTCCCGACGCGCGCTCAATGCTCCGGATGGACGGCCATCGACAGGAACACCGTCGAGAGAAACGTGAACACGAACGCCTGGATGAACGCCACCAGCAGCTCGAGGAAGCTGAGCGCGATCACCGCGAGGCAGGACATCACCGAGATCCCCGCCCAGGCGACCACCATGAGGTTCTTCGCCATCAGGGTGAACCCGAGGATCGCCGCTATCATCGTGTGTCCCGCCACCATGTTGGCGCAGAGACGCACGGCGAGGGCGCACGGCCTGACGATGTGGGCCAGGAGCTCCACCGGGATGATCACCGGCAGGACGAAGAACGGCACGTGCGGGAAGAGGTTCTTGAAGTACTTCACCGGAGAGCCGCCCTGCTCGCGGAGGCCGATGCCGTGGTAGAGGACGAAGGAGCAGAGCGCCAGCGCCGCGGTCAGTCCTATGTTCGCTGTCGCGGTGTTGCCGCCGTGGCCGATGTAATCGAAGAGCGGCACCATGCCGAGCAGGTTGTTGATCAGGATGAAGAAGAAGAAAGCCCACGTGAACGGCAGGAACCGATCGCCGTCCTTGCCGAGGAAGGGACGCACCACCTGATCGCGCAGGAAGAGCATCACCGCTTCCATCATGTTGCCGAAGCGGCCGGGCACGAGGCTCCGGCGGGCCTGGCGGGCGTGCGCCCAGAAGAGGAGCAGCGTCAGGATGCCCGCGATGACGAACATCAGCACGTGCTTGCCGATGCCGTACTGGTAATAGAGGTGCTCGAAGAAGGCGCCGAAGCGGTGGTGCAGCGCCACCTGCCAGGCGTAGTCCTCTCCCTCGACGAAGTGCAGGATCGGCCCGTCGACGACGTGCCCGAGCGGATTCGGGTCGCCGCCGGCCGCCAGCACCGCCGGTCCCGCCAAGAAGCTGGTATTCTCGATCATCTCTACCCGCGGATCTCCCGCTTCACTCGCTCTTTCTTCGGTCGTTCGCCGCCCGCGCTGCAGACCGCTCGGCCGCGGCGACCTCGAAACCCTTCCACGTGAAGTAGGCCATCAGCGCCGTCAGGCTGGCCGGCAGGACGCCCGGTCGCCAGAGGATGCCGACCGCGAGCGTGCCCGCGACGAAGCTCACCAGGCTGATCACCGTCGAGAGCAGCACGCCGCGCACCATCGCGGCGTCGCCGACCCGGGCGGAGCGCCTCGTGATCATGCGCCCGGCGAGGGCCACCAGACTGCCGAAGACGAGCCCGACCATGAAGCCGGCAAGTTTCTCGGCCCCGCCGAAGACCTGCCAGGCGGCGCCCACGGCGGCGAAGACGATGGTCACCAGGATGGCGGCGACGAGGCGTGCTCGCCGCCCCGACGTCGCCGGCAGCTCCCTGCCGTCCTGCTGGCTGGCCGGCTCGCTCGCTGGGCCGCTGACTGACATCATGGGACATCATGGCTCGTCGCCCGGCGTGGAGTCGTCATCCCGTCGCGTGTCGCCGCCGTCACGTCGCTTCCGGTAGACCTCGTAGTAGATCGAATACGTTCCCGCGCCGAACCCCAGGAAGAAGCCGAGGACCGCGAACAGCGCCTTCGTCCCGAGCTTGATGTCGAGCCAGACCCCTCCGGCGACGGGAAGCCCGACGGCGAGGATGAACTGCAGTCCGAGGTGAGAATATCGGAGGTACTGGCCTATCTTCCTGGCCAGCGGCGTCCGCTCGCTCGACCTGTCGGGGCGCCTGGCGATGGCGACTCCGTGCTCTCCGCGACTGAGGGGCTCGTTCCGGGATGCGTCGTCAGGGACCGCTCGATCTCGAACCGAGACTCTCCGCGTCCGCTCGCGGACGTGGAGCCGGACTTGTACAGAGGCGTCGCATCTTTGTCAAGGCACTTTGAGAAAAATTTCACGAACCTCCGCGCGCCCGGCAGACGACCGCTATCCCCCGCCACCAGCGACGGTTCCGGGCGCGGCCCGGGGCGCGATCGCGAGGTGAGCGGGCGCGACTCAGGGCGCGTCGGGGCCGGTCTCGCGACCCGAGCGCAGGCGCACGACACGCTTGAGGGGCGTCAGGTCGATCTCGTCGAAGACCACGCCGTGGCGGGCGCCGAGGACGTGCGCGATGACGTCGGCGACCTCCCCGGGCAGGATGGCGTTGGCGTCATCGTCGCCGGGCGCGAAGTCGAGCTCGCGGAAGAACCCGGTGCGCACGCTCCCCGGGTTGATGAGCGTGACGCGGATGCCCGCAGCCGCGCACTCCTCGCGGAGCGCCTGGGCGAATCCGCGCAGGCCGAACTTCGCGGCGCAGTAGAGCGTGCCGCGACGGCGCCCGCGGAGCGCGGACTCCGAGCCGATCAGCACGATGTCGCCCCGGCGAGAGCGCTTCAGCGCCGGCAGCAGCGCCCGCGCCACGAGGACGTGACTGGTGAGATTGAGGTCGATCGCCTCGCGGACCTCGGCGGCCGAGAACTGCTCGAGCCCCTTGAAGCGCCCCGACCCCGCGGCGAGCACCGCGCCATCGAGATCGGCGTGGCGGCCGACGAGCGCATCGAGGAACGCCGGCAGCGCGTCGAGATCGGCGAGATCGACGTCGTGTGTCTCGACGCGCCCGCCGTCCTGAACGGGCAGCTTCGAGCAGTCACGGGCCAGCCCGACGACGCGCGCGCCGCCGGCGAGCAGGCGCTCGACCACGGCGCGGCCGATCCCCGAGCTCGCCCCGGTGACGATGTACGTGCGTCCGTTGAGCTCGTCGGGTTGCCTGGTCGTGCTCATGGCGTTCGGGTCGATTTCGTTCGGTCGATGGCGTTCAGATGGCTCGCGTTCATGTCGATGGCGTTCATGTTGCCGCGAACAGCCGCTCGCGCGGCACGTGCTCGAGTATCGCCTCCGTCGCGAACGCGAGCAACGGTTCGGCGAGGTCGCTCCGATACGACACTGTGCGGTCGCGTTCCTCGAGACCACGGACGAAGAGCGCATCGCCGGAATGCAGCTCCTCCATGCGGCGGTGGAAATCGAGCGGCAGCCGGAACGGTCCGACGCTCACCGAGTGGAGCGCGGCGCCCGGCAGCGTGCGGAAGACGGTGTCGAAGAAGCGCCCGTAGACGCGCTCCGCGTCGTCGCAGTGGATCAGCGGGTCGAAGCGCACGCCGACGGGCCAGCCACGCTCGAGCAGTCGCCGCGCCGCGTCGAGCCGGCGGGAGAGCGAGGGGACGCCGGGCTCGAGGGACGCCAGCTCCGCCGGCAGCAGGCTGAACGCCACGATGCAGTTGCTCGCGGCGTCGCGCTCGAGCAGTCGCCCGATCTGCACGCTCTTGGTGCGCAGCTCGAGGCAGACAGAGGCGGGCAGCGCGGCGAACATCTCGACGAACGACTCCGCGAAGCCGGTGAGCGGCTCCAGAGCGAGGCTGTCACAGTCGTAGCCCGAGAAGAAGCACGCGTCGCCCTCGCCCTCCTCCGAGCGCTCGCGGATCGCGGCGTGGAAGTCCTCGAAGTTGACGAAGACGACGAGGTGCGCCGAGCGGTACATACCCTGGAGGAAGCAGTAGCGGCAGTCGTACACGCAGTTGAGCATGTGCGAGAAGTAGTAGTTCCGCGCGTGGCCGATGCCGTGCCCCGGCGGCGCGTCGAGGACGAGGTTGCCGTGCTTCGCGGCGACGATGAGCGCGGGGCGTCGTTTCTGGAGGCGGAAGTTCTGCGCGCGGCGATTGAACACCTCGCCGAAGCGCTCGCACGGCACGACGCGCGCGTCGGGGTAGCGCGACAGCAACGCGCACGCGCGCGGGTGATCGCTGGCGGCCTCCTCGAGATAGACGAAATCGAACATGCGAGAACTCAGTCGCGAACCAGGCTTTCGAGCGCCCGCAGGGCCGCCGCGCCGTCGCGGCAGCCGTCGATCAGTCCCTCGCCGAGCTCGCCGCCGCGGTCGAGAGCGTGCACACGGCGGAGAACGCGCTCGAGCCGGCGCCGTTGCGTCAGGGAGAGTCGAAAGCGGCGCGCGATCTCCTCGAAGCCCGGCGGGGGCGCGCTCGCGCGTCGCGCGTCGCCGGCGAGCTCGGCGAGATCCGCGACGACGCGCTCGACGACGTCGAGCCGATCCTCGATCAGCGCCGTCGCCCGCCGCGGCGAGAGATCGGACGCCGGCGTCGCCGGGTTGTCGGAGATCACCTTCAGCGAGTGGACCATCTCCGCGGTCGCGAACCGCGTCGCCGTGGCGAAGAAACCGCTGGCCTCCATGTCGCACGCGGCGTCGGCCGGATAGTCCCTTCGCGGCGCGTCGACGGTGTGGACGCTCGTCGTCTCGCACGCCGGTGTCGAGGTGAACACCGGATAGAACGCCCGGCCGCTGCCCGCGTCGACGATCCGGTGGGCGAGCATCGCGACGCCGACCTCCGCCCGCGCATGACCCGCGACACCGACGTTCAGCCACGCTGCCGGAGCCGCAGCGCCTCCCCCACCGAGAGCCTGGAGGTACGCGGTCGCGGCAGCCGAGGAGACCTTGCCGACGCCCGAGACGATCAATCGCAGCGACTCGCCGTCGTGGACCCTGAATCCGTCGTCGATCGACGCGGTCCGCAGGTCGAACCGGTCGATCAGGGGCCGTGCCTCGCAGTCGAGGGCGACGACGACGTGGATCATCGGAGGTTGCCGCGCAGCCGGATGGTGTCGAAGTTCCCCTTGTCGTCGAAGGAGCCGACACCGACGCGACCCCACTGGAACGTCCTGTCGACGGCGGTCATCACGGGCTTCTCCATGTCGTCGAAGAAGACCTCGATCGAGCCGCTCTCGACGTCCCGGCGGATGCGAGCGCGATGCCACTCGCGATCCCAGTCCGTGCCGTCGGTGCGCGTCGCGGCGATGCTGACACGCGGTTTGCCGTCGACGATGAAGATCGAATTGGCGTGCGCGTCCGCCTTCTTCCCGAAGTGGACGTAGTAGAAGTGCTCGGGGTCCTGATAGCCGAAGAAGAGGCACAGGCTGGCGTGCCCGTAGTCGCGAAAGGTGTACTGCAGCGATACGTCAAAGGTAAAGTCGGCGACCTCGACGTCGCGCAGCAACGCGATCGACGTCGGCGAACGCACCTTCGGCGTGTACTCGTTCTTCTCGGTGACCATGGCGAGGTACGTCCGTGCGCCGTCGCGCACGGCCCGCCACTGCGCGGAGTCCGTCATCTCCCAGAGGTCGGCGCCGGCGTCGAAGTCCTCCGCGGCGACGAGGTCGTGCTCC
>JBFFXF010000340.1:0-7097 GCA_041569895.1 Planctomycetota bacterium
CCGAGAGGGAGGGCAAGCCGAGTCGCCCTACGGTCTCACCTTTGTTTGCTGCCCCGAGTGTCACCGCGCCGCGGTGGAGACGGCGGAAGGCCGTGTGGAGGTGCCGATCGAGGCGGTCGAGCGTCTGACCGGCTCGGCCGAGTGTGTCGAGATCGATCCGGAGCGTGAGAGACCTCCGGAAGCGAGAAGCGACGCGGCGCCACGGAAGCGGGTCCCCAAGTCCGAGCGAGACCGCCCCAACGACGCGCGCCTTCGAAAGGAGCTCCGCGCTCGCGCCGGCGGCCGCTGCGAGCTCCCTACTGCCGACGCCCCACGAACGGCGGCGGGCACGCCCACCACATCGAGCTCCGCTCCGAGGGCGGCCGGACAGCGCCATGGAACGGCGCCCATGTCTGCGAGCGCTGTCACAGTCTCATCCACTCGGGCAGCCTGGTCGTCAGCGGCGATCCGATCAACGGGCTCCAGTGGACGACACGGGCGGAGGATATCGAGCGGCGGGTGCGGAAGGAGCTCGCGGAGGCCCGGTCGTTACCTCAGGTGCGGGTGGTCGAGGGACGGTTTTCCGGATGTCCGGAAAACGATTCCGGATGTCCGGAAAACTCGGAGGGGGAGTTCGGACCAATCCCGAGGGACACCATTCTCGCTCTCGAGAAGCTCGGCTGCACTCGAAGGAGCGCCGTCGAACGCGCGACACGCGCCTGGGAACGGATGAAACCGACTGGCGAGGTGGACGTTGAGCGGCTCGTCGTGGAGGCGCTACGCAGCTGAACCGAATCCTCTCGGTCCGCTCGCCGGCAGGGGGTTACGATGGAGAGCACGAGCTCTCGGCGGCAGAGGTGGATGTAATTCTCAGAATGGACGGCTCTCGCCCGGCGCGACGCCGCAGGGAACGCATACTGATCTTCGCGATTGGCGTGATTCTCCTCGGGGCGATCGTGTCGTTCTGGTGGCCCGCTGTGGATCGGCTCTCCGGGCTGTCCTTCTCCAGCTACGCGCGATACGCGCTTCTCGTTCTCGCATTGGTCTGGAGCGCCGCCTGGGTCTTCGTTGGCGGCGACACCCTGAAGCGGGAGACCAGGCGACGGAGGCGGAACGTCGTTCTCGTGACGCTCGGAAGTTTTGTGGCCGCGGTGTTCATCGTGGCGCTCCACTGGATCCAGGTCGCAGTTGCGGAACACAGACCGGATCCCATGGAGTTCGTACTGTGGCTCCTCGCCCTCGAGTTCGTCTGTTTCGTTGTCCTCGCGACCGCCGGGACGATGACCCGGGCCGTGGAGTCACTGTGGCTCAACTTCACGGTCTTCATCGCGCTCATGCTGGCGACCTACTGCGCCTGGGGACGATACGTCGCGGAAGTGTAGCGGCGCGACGGAGCGTGCACGGATTCTCTTTACCTCACTCACACCCCGCGAACACCCGGCACGAGAGCCGGTCGACGGTCGGGTCGGTGCCGCAGTCGGGGAACGGCGCTCGCGGGGACGGGTCGCCGAGGAAGAGGAAGCCGAGGACGGTGGTCGCGTCGGCGAGGTCGAGCGCGCTGTCGTCGTTGGTGTCGGCGCTGGCGAGGCACGACGGGGGCGTGGCTCCGAGGAAGAGGAACGCGAGGATGTGGACCGCGTCCGCGATGTTCACCTCGCCGTCGGCGTTCGGGTCTCCGCGGCGGAAGCGGGACGAGTCGCAGAACTCGTGCGCTCCGATGTCGACGCCGAGGCCGCACGGTCGCTCGGTGCCATCGAGGTCGTCCGCGGGCGCGCCCTCCCGAGTTCCGGCGTCGATCAGCGGTGAGCCGGGCAGCAGGCGGTAGTCGCCGTCGACCCACACGTCGCCGAGGAACGGGTCGCCCTCGAAGCGACCGGACGCGACGAAGAGAGGATCGACGCTGAGGTTTCCCGCACCCGGCAGCACGCGGTCCTCGACGCTGGAGTGGCTCGCCGCGAGGCTGCCGATGTCGGCGACGTAGATCGGGCTTCCCGGTCCCCACACGATGGAGTTCACGAGCGTCACCGCGCCCTGGGTGAACACGCCGGCGCCGGGGCTGGCCCAGTTGCCGGCGATGGTGCAGTTGATGGCCGTCGCGGTCGAGTCGGTGTGGCAGTAGATGCCGCCTCCCCAGCAGCGGCTGCGGAAGTCGCAGAGGAAGTTGCGCGCCATGTTGCCCGTCACCTCGCAGTTGCTCAGCGTCACCGACGCGCCCGAGTAGACGCCCCCGCCGATCCACGCGACGTTGCCGCTGACCCGGCAACGGACGAGGTCCACCGACGAGCCGTCATCGGCGTACACGCCGCCGCCGAGACCGGAGACGGCCCGGTTGGCCGTGATGGCGCAGTCGGCGAGAACCAGAGACGCGCCCGCCGTGCAATACACCCCGCCGCCACGGGCGCGTTCATCGGGGCCGAAGTCGGCCGACTGCGCGAGATTTTCGGTGATCACGCAGCGACTGACGACCGGCGAGGCGCCCTCGCAGAAGATGCCGCCACCGAGTGCGGGGGTGCCGCACGCCGACATCGCGTCGGGGCACCCGCCCATGCCGCGACCGCCCGTGAGGGTGAACCCATCGAGCCGCGATGCGGCGGTCTCGCCGCTCCGAAAGAGAACGACGCTCCGGCGCTCGGCAGGCCGGGCGTCGGGCGCCATGCGGAGGATCGTCGTCTCCGCGCCGCCCGTCGAGCGGACGACGATGTCCTTCACCGGCGGGCTCGCCGGATCGTCGGGATCGTGGAGACGGTTGAAGTCGAGCGGCGCCTCGAGGACGTACTCGCCGGGCGCGACGAGGACGGTGTCGCCGTCACGCGCGGCATCGATCGCCGCCTGGATGTCGGTGAAATCGCCGCCGCCGCCCGGATCGACGCGCACGACCGCCGCCCGAACTGGAAACCCGAGCGCGACAAAAACGACGAGGAACGGAGCGACCTCTCTCATGGCTCACCTCCCCTGTTGCCATGCGCGCGGAAGGCGAGGTCTCACCCTGCCGTTCATCGTAGCGGCGCCTCACCGCGGGGCAACTTCTGCTTGCGATCCTCGACGCTCGTCCGGGGACCCTGGCCACCGTCGATCTCACTCCGCCGCTCCGGCGTCCCCACGCGAGCTTCCGACGAACAGCGAGACCGTGAAGAGGACGGCAGCGGCGATTCCACCCGCGGTCCCGATCGCGCTGATGACGAAGCCGATGAAGAGGCCGACGATCTCGACGAGGTCGTTCGCTCCCTCGTAGCATCCATCGAAGACGGTCGCGTCCACGGAGAACCGCCCCACCGAGACGCCGGCGAGGAAGACGAGCGTCGAGACCAGGAGACAGGCCCCGGACACCGCCGCGAGGACGCCGGCCTCGGCGCGGTGGCGAGCGAAGAGGCGGATGGTCGCGAAGATGACCACGGCCGCGATGCAGACCGCGACGACTGTGGTCGGGACCGGCCGCTCGACGGCCCAGAGGACGATCTCGCCGTAGATCCGGATGAGGAAGTCGAGTACTGCCATGGCCGCTCTCCCCGATCACCACGATACGTCCGGCGGCGCGCGAGGCCCACGAAAAACGAGCGCGCTGGGCCCGTCGCGGCGCGAACGGCGGCCCGAACCGGCCCCGGCGCCCCTGCCAGGGCCCGCGCCGGTCGTGGTATACTGCCCGCCAACGCAAAGAAGGGAGAATCGATGACCGCGCCAGCCCAGAAGACTTCCCGACGTGCGCCGCGCCAGCGTGACGCCGAGGCGCTCTTCCAGGACTACCGGCCGCTCGAGGGCGCTCACGACGAGGTGTTCAACCCGGACGGCTCGCCGCGGCCCCGCTTCACGACCGTCGTCCGCCTCCTCGACCAGCTCGGCAAGGAGGAGTTCCGGGCGCGCCAGCGGCTCGCCGACAACGCGTTCCTGCGGGGCGGCATCACCTTCTCGGTGTACTCCGACCGCAAGGGAGCGGAGAAGATCTTCCCGTTCGACCTCATCCCGCGAGTCGTCTCGGCGCGCGACTGGGACGTCGTCGAGAAGGGTCTCGTTCAGCGGGTCACGGCGCTCAACGAGTTCCTGCGCGACATCTACGGCGACCAGCGCATCCTGAAGGAGAAGCTGATCCCGCGCGACCTCGTCCTCGGCTCGAGCGGCTACGTGCCGAAGGTGCGCGGCGTCGTGCCGCCCGGCGGTGTCTACGCGCACATCTCGGGGATCGATCTGATCCGCGGCCCGGACGGCAGGTTCGTGGTCCTCGAGGACAACATCCGCACGCCGTCGGGCGTCTCCTACGTCATCGAGAACCGCCAGGTGATGAAGCGCGTCTTCCCGCGCATCTTCGCCCGCTCGCGAGTCCGCGGCGTGCGCGACTATCCCCGCCAGCTCCGCAGGGCGCTCGAGGAGCTGTCGCCCTCGAAGGACGGGCCGCGCGTCGTCGTCCTCACGCCGGGACCGTTCAACTCCGCCTACTTCGAGCACTCCTTCCTGGCCCGCAGCATGGGGACGGATCTCGTGCAGGGCTCGGATCTCTTCGTCCACGATGACCGGGTGTGGGTGAAGACCACATCCGGACCGGCGCGGGTCGACGTCATCTATCGGCGCATCGGCGACGAGTTCCTCGACCCGCGCGCGTTCCGCAAGGACAGCCTGCTCGGCGTCCCCGGTATCTTCCGGGCGTACGCGCGGGGCAACGTCACGCTGGCCAACGCCATCGGCAACGGCGTCGCCGACGACAAGGGGACGTACCCCTTCGTCCCCGACATGATCCGCTTCTACCTCTCGGAGGAGCCGATCCTCGACCAGGTCGAGACGCTGGTCTGCGCCCGCGAGGACGACCGCAAGCGGACGCTCGAGAAGCTCTCCCGCCTGGTGGTGAAGACCGTCGACGAGGCCGGCGGGTACGGCATGCTGATGGGACCGAAGTCGAGCAAGCGCGAGCGCGAGGCGTTCGCCCGCAAGATCCGCCAGCACCCCCGCAAGTACATCGCCCAGCCGCTGGTCGAGCTCTCCACCTGTCCGACGTGGGTCCGCGGCCGCGTCGCGCCGCGACGGGTCGACCTGCGACCGTACATCATCACCGGCAAGCAGAGCTGGGTGCTCCCGGGCGGCCTGACGCGCGTCGCGCTCGTCGCCGGCTCCTACGTCGTCAACTCGAGCCAGGGCGGCGGGTCGAAGGACACCTGGGTGCTGGAGGGTTCCGAATGATCTCTCGCGTCGCCGAGAGCTGCTTCTGGCTCTTCCGCTATCTCGAGCGCGCCGAGAACACCGCCCGCCTGCTCGCGGTGCAGCGGTCGTTCATCCTCGATCTCGACCTCCCCGACCTCGAGCGCTGGCATCCGCTGGTCATCGTCAGCGGCGAGGAGAAGGGTTTCGGGGAGCGCCACCCGGACGATCTCAACGACGGCGAGGTGGTTCAGGAGTACCTCACCTGGAGCGAGGATTGCTTGGTCTCGATCCTGAGCTCGATCCGCTGGGGACGGGAGAACGCCCGCATGATCCGCGAGGTGATCAGCCCCGACATGTGGGAGTCGCTGAACTCGTTCTGGCACTGGCTCAACGGCAAGGAGGGACGGAAGACCTACCGCAGGAGCCGCGACGACTTCTACCACCGCGTGCTCGAGAGCTGCGCGCTCTTCCAGGGGCTCTCGCACAACACCATGCTCCACGAGGAGCCCTTCGACTTCATGCGTCTCGGCATGCTTCTCGAGCGGGCCGGGTGGACGGCGAGGATTCTCGACGTCAAGCACCACGCTCTCGGGCCGACGCTCGATGTGCCCCGGCCCGGCGAGGTGGCGCAGTGGTCCGCCCTGCTGCAGTCCTGCGGGGCGACCGAGCTCTTCCTGAAGCGCTTCGGCGGCGTGCTCGAGGGTCGCATGGTCGCCGAGTTCCTGATCCTGGAACCCAACTTCCCGCGTTCGATCCTTCACTGCCTCGACCGGGCGTGGAACTTCCTGCGCCGCATCCGCCCGGAGCAGGAAGGCCCGATCGGCATGCGCTCCGCCGACCTCCTCGGAAAGCTCGTCGAGGAAGTCCGCACGCACGACATCGACCGGATCCTCTCCAGCGGTCTTCACCGCGAGCTGACGCGCTTGATCCAGGCCACCACCGAGGTCTGCGAGGCCGTCGACGTCGACTACTTCGATCCTCCGCTGCGAATCGACAAGCCGATCCGGCGCTCGAAGGCGGGAGCGTAGCCGCGGACCGCGATGACACCATGAGAAGATGAAGAGCCAGCTCCTCGCCATGTCCTTCGACACCGCGGCCTCGCCGTGGATCACGCCGCGGTCGGGCGACCCCGGCAACGCCGGGCCATCGGGCTGGGGTTTCGCGTGGTTCCCGGTCGACGACAACGCCGCGATGGTCATCAAGGATCCTCGCGACTCGGCCCCCGACCGTTCGGTGGCGGGCCTGATCGGAGACTGGGAGCGTTTTCGCTCGACCGTCTTCCTCTGCCACATCCGCGGGGCGGCGAAGCGCGTCACGCAGCAGGACACCCATCCCTTCGCGCGCAGCTACGCCGCGAGGAGCTTTATCTTCGCCCACGGCGGCAACCTCGAGGGCGACTTCCGCGCCGCCCTGGCGCTCGGGGACCATCCCGTTTTCGAGCCCCTGGGAACCACCGACTCCGAGCACGCCTTCTGCTGGCTGATGACGCGTCTGCGCGAGACCGGCGCGCGATCGCTGGCGGCGGCGGGATGGCCGACCGTCCTCGACCTCCTGCGGCAGGTCGACGCGCTCGGCACGGCGAACATCCTCCTCTCCGACGGCATCGACGTGGTCGCCTACCGCGACCAGGACGGCTCGAGCGGCATGAGCTGGCGCCGCTTCGTCCCGCCGATGGCGTCCCGGACGCTGGGCAACGAGTTCGTCGAGGTCGACATCTCCGATCCCCTCGACCACAGCCGGAGCGTGATCGCCTTCTCCACCACGCCCCTCGAGGGCAACCAGTGGACGTCCTTCGCGCCCGGCCAGATGGCGGTGGCGCGGCGCGCCGAGATGATCTGGGACTCGACCGCGGGCAGCGCGGGCGGCCAGCCCGCCGGACGCGGATCACCGCAGCAGGTCTTCTTCCCGCCGCCACGTCAGATCGGCGACGCCGGTCCGCTCGAGGTCGCGGGAGAGGCGCCGGCGGGACAGCCGCCACCCGCGATCGCCGTCAG
>JBFFXF010000341.1:0-7044 GCA_041569895.1 Planctomycetota bacterium
CGAGGCGGCCGGCTGACTCCTCCCCATTGGGAGGCGCCCCGACCCGGAGGCGCCCCGACCCAGGGTCAGCCCCGACCCCGACCCAGGGTCAGGAACGACCCGACCCAGGGTCAGGAACGACCGGGGGCGACCCCAGACGTAAACCAAACCGGAAAAACACTTTGCCCTGACCCAGGGTCAGGAATGGACTCTGACCCAGGGTCAGGGCCTCGAGCCTCGACCCCCGACCCGGGGTCAGGGGAGGCCGCGACCCTGGGTCGGGTCGGGGCGCGCTGACGCCTCCCCATCGGCCCAGATGCCCAGAAGGAAAGCATTGAAAGCCCGGGCCATGTTCCCTATACTCGGGGTTTGCACCTGAAAAGGGCAGCAGAGCGCACACAGCCTGAGCCACAGGCTGCCCGGAGCCGGGCAGCGATTCCGCAACCCCATGAAAGCGAAAGCGATGTTCGACAGACTCGAGCCGGCGGTCGACGCCGGCCCCTCGCCCCGGACGAAGGGCGCCGCGCCGGGCGCACGGATCGACGAGCGCCTGGCGATCCTCCAGGAGGTCACCCTGGCGCTCAATTCCACGCTCGAGCCCGGACGCCTCCTCGACCGCATCCTCGACGCCAGCATCCGCTACACCGGGGCGACGACGGGCTCCGTGATCCTCATCGACGAGAACGACCGCCTGCGCATCGTCGCGTCGCGCGGCCTCGGCTCTGACGTCAAGGACGAGATCGTCCTGCGGGTCGGCGAGGGGATCACCGGGTGGGTCGCCCAGAACAACCGGCCGCTCAACGTCGCCGACGTCCGGCAGGACTCGCGCTACGTCATGGTCAAGGAGCACATCCGCAGCGAGCTCGCGGTGCCGATGGTGCTCGGAAAACAGGTGATCGGGGTGATCAGCGTGGACAGCTCAAAGGAGTCGAACTTCGGCGACGAGGACCTCCAGGTGCTGACCTTCGTCGGCACCCAGGCGGCGCAGATCCTCGAGAACGCCAAGGCGTTCGCGGAGCTCCGCCGGAAGAACGACCAGGACGCCACGCTGCTCCAGGTCAGCAAGGCGCTCGGCTCGGTGCTCGACTTGCGCGAGATGTTCGAGGAGATCGGCGAGATCCTCGCGAAGCGCTGCGACATGCGGCGCAGCTTCCTCGTCCTGCTGAATCCCGAGACCGAGCAGCTCTCGATCGAGCTCGCTCACGGGATGACCGAGGAGGAGATGTCTCGCGGCCGTTACCAAATCGGCGAGGGTCTCACCGGCGGCGTCGTCGAGACCGGCTCGCCGATCAGCATCCCCGACATCCGCACGGAGCCGAGGTTCCTCGGCAAGACGGGCATCCTCACCGACACCGACGAGCAGATGGGCTTCCTCGCCGTGCCGATCCTGCTCGAGTCGAAGCCGGTCGGCGTCCTCGCGGCGCTCAAGCCGTATCCGGGCGACGCGCAGTTCGAGGTCGATCTCGATCTGCTGAAGATCATCACCTCGATGATCTCGCAGGCCGTGCGCATCCACTTCAAGGTGCTCTCGGAGAGGGAGCTCCTGCTGCAGGAGAACCGGCTGCTGCGCGAGGACCTCAAGACGCTGTACAAGTTCGACAACCTCGTGGGCTCGAGTCCGAGCATGCAGCGGGTCTACTCGATCATCTCGAGCGTTGCGCGGAGCCGCTCCACGGCGCTGATCCGCGGAGAGAGCGGCACCGGCAAGGAGCTCATCGCCCACGCCATCCACTTCAGCAGCCTGCGAGCGGATCGGCCGTTCGTGAAGGTGAACTGCGCCGCGATCCCGGAGAACCTCCTCGAGGCCGAGCTCTTCGGGCACGTCAAGGGCTCGTTCACGGGCGCCATCGCCGACCGTACCGGGAAGTTCGTCCAGGCCGACGGCGGCACGTTGTTCCTGGACGAGATCGGCGACATGAGCCCCGTCCTCCAGGTGAAGATCCTGCGCGTTCTCCAGGAGAAGGAGGTCGAGCCGGTCGGCTGCAACGACGTGCAGAAGGTCGACGTGCGGATCATCGCCGCGACCCACCGCAACCTCGAGGAGATGGTCCGCGACGGTCAGTTCCGCGAGGACCTCTACTACCGCCTCAACGTCGTGCCGATCGTCGTGCCGCCGCTGCGCGAGCGCACCGAGGACATCCCCGTGCTCGTCGAGCACTTCCTCGACCGCTGCGCGAAGGACAACCAGCTGCCGCCCAAGCGCGTCTCGCCCGAGGCGCTGCGCGTGCTGATGCGCTATCAGTGGCCGGGCAACGTGCGCGAGCTCGAGAACGTCATCGAGCGCGCCACCATCCTCTGCGAGGGCGAGTGGATCTCGCCCGACGATCTCCCCGATCCTCTCTGCGCCCCGCTGCAGGAGGGCCGCCGGGCCCGCAGCCTGCGGAAGCCGGACGACATCGTCCGCGAGATCGTCGACGGCGCCTTCGAGCGGCCGGAGCTCGGGGGGAGCGTCTGGGACGACGTCATCGGCCGCGTCGAGTCGGCGCTCATCGAGCGCGCGCTCGAGCAGGCGGGCGGCGTCCGCCTGCGGGCGGCCGAGATCCTCGGCATCCACCGGAACACGCTGCGGAAGAAGCTCGACGGGTAGCCGGCGGACCACCCGGCGACGCGCCTCGCGACCCCTTTCGAGGAACGCGTGCCCTCCCGAAAACCCGCCCGAAAAAAGAACCCCGGCCTCGTCCACTCGACAAGACCGGGGTCTTGTGGGATCAACAAACTTGGGGTCCTGTTGACGATCCCTGCGCTTGCCAGAGAGGACGCAAGCTCTATTCCAAAAGCCTCGCCGCCGGGCCCTCGCCCTCCCCCTCGAGCCCAAGTCCGGTGGCCAGAAGCGCTTGAACACTCCGCCGACCAGCGACCCGGGGTCGGGCCGCCGCTGCGTTCGTGTGCTTTGCACATGTCGTGTCATGAGGGCTGCACAGGGTCGGGGCGGGAGGCCGGTCCGCACGAGGACGAGGACGAGAGGGCGGAGTCCGAGACCGAGGTCAGAGGACCGAGACCGAGGTCAGAGACAGAGGTCCGAGGTCAGAGATCAGAGAAAAGAGGACGGAGACAGACCCCGTCGCACACGAAATCCCGCGCCAGTCCGAATCGGAGCCCGAATCGGAGTCGGACTCGGTCATCGGAATCGGAATCGGAGTCGGAATCCGTATCGGCCATCGGTATCGGAGTCGGCCATCGGACTCCGCAACGGGGAGCCTTCGAGGACGAGGACGGGGACGGGGACGAGAACGGGAACGGGGGGGTCAGAGATACCCCAGCCGGTACCCGACGAGGTACAGCAACACGAAGTGGGGGATCAGCACCGAGAGGAGGACGATTGCGAAGCCCTGGCCGCCGGTGGCGCCGAAGGCCGATGGGATGAAACGGATGCCCAGGAAGACGTAGAGGCCGATCAGCGCCAGGCCCGCGAGCGCGGTTCCCGTCGGCGAGCTCAGGTACTCCTCGGCGATCATCACGAGCTCCGGCAGGAACGGCTCGCCCGGCGGCGCCGTCGCGACGTAGATGATCGCGACGCCGACGATCCCGACGATGAAGAGGAAGAGGATCGCCAGGGTCTCCGACTGCACCGTCGCCTTCCAGGCCTTCTTGACGGTGACGTCCTTGACGAACGCCATGTGCGCGGCGAACCACGTGAAGGCGCCCTGGATCAGCATGTGGAGAACGAACCAGGCGACGACCAGCATGACGATCTCGCCGAAGGGCCGGCCGAACACCTGGAGCGACGCGATCTCTTGAACCATCGACTTCCAGCTCACGGCTCCTGCCTCGTCCGAGTCCGGGTTCTTCGTCCACGTCGACCGCTCTCGTCGTGGTCTCGGCGTCTCCCTGGGTTCGGGCGCCTCTCTCCGCGCCGGCGCCTCTCGCGCCGCGTTCGAGGAGCGCTCGACGTTGCTGGACGTTCCCCAGCGCCCGCCGCCGAACCAGTTCAGGAAGCCGCCGACGCCGGACCTCGTGCCCTGCGTGGGCTCGGGAATGCAGATCGTGTCGCCGACCTTGAGACGGTTCGGGTCGAGCCAGCGGTTGCATTCGTAGATGCGCGGCCAGAGGTACTCGTCGCCGTAGTACCGCCTCGAGAGTTTCGAGAGCGTGTCGCCCGGCTCAACGACGTGGTTGACGAAGGGGATCTTTCTCGCGTGCCTCACCTGCGCCGTGAGGTCGGCGCCGGCGCCGAGCGATATCGCGACCGCGATGGCGGCGATCGCGCGTCGCCCGAGAACGTGTGCGATCGTCGGTCGAGCTTCCATGGCTCTCCATCGATCGGCCAGTAAAGTCGGTGAGTGTAGCGATTTTGGATGATTTCGCGGCAGCATGTTCCGATAGCGCGGGTACAATCCCCGCGATGGTCCGCGAAGGTCTGATCGTCACCGCAGTCGGGACCGACCGGCCGGGGATCGTCGACCGGCTCTCCGGGGTGATCCTCGACGAGGGGTGCAACCTCGAGGACAGTCGGATGGCGATCCTTGGGGGACACTTCGCGCTCATCGTGCTGGTGACCGGCGACGCCGAGGCGCTCGGGCGGCTGCCATCGGCGCTGTCCAGGCTCGAGGACGAGCTCGGCCTCGGCCTGCAGCTGCGATCGACGCGGCTCGAGCCGGCGAAGGGCGAGGCGCGCGCCGGGCTGCTCTACCGGATCACCGCGGTGGCCATGGACCACCCCGGCATCGTGCACCGCATCAGCCACCTGCTCGCCGACCGCGGCATCAACGTCGCGGCGCTCGACACGCGCGTGACGCACGCGCCGACGACCGGCACGCCGGTCTTCTCGCTGACCATCGATGCGCAGGTGCCGCCCGGAGTCTCGCTCGCCCGGCTGCGCTCGGTGCTCGCCCGGCTCGCTGACGACGAGGACCTCGACCTCGAGGTGCACGCCGTCCGGTGAGCTCGCTTTCCCCTGTCACTCGTCGCGGCGGCGGCTCTCCCGCTCCCTGCCGGCGCCGCCGAAGATCAGCACGAAGGTCGCGCTGACCACCGCGCCGGTCGCGACGACGCCGCCGAGGAGCAGCGGGAGCGCGAGCAGCGTCGCGCGGTGGCTGTCCGTCTCGGGCCGTCGGCCGCGCTCCGCGCTGAGGATCGCCGGCATCGGTCCCTGCTCCGGAAGCGGCAGTGCCCGGTGGTTGACGACGGTGCCGATGAGCCCCGCCACGAACGCGATGACGCCGACGGCGAGCAGGATCGGCACCGACCGGCGTCGCGACGGGATGACGTGGAAGATCGCCAGCAGAAAGACCGTCGCCGCGACGATCGCGAGCCCCGCCGGGATCCATCCCCAGAGGCCGCTCAGGTAGACGTCGAGCCCGAGCTCGCGCTCCTGCAGGAATCGGGGGTTGATGAGCTCGAGGAATTCGATGAAGCTCGGTCGCATCGGAATATAGGTTTCCAAAAACAGTTCGGGCCGCTCTCCGGAGTGAACGCGCGCGGGATCGTCCTCCCATGCGGCCTCGCATTATTGCGTTCCGATGAGCGAATCCGCAAACTCGAATCGGCGGGACGACGTGCCGGCCGTGCCGCCGTCGCTCCTCTCGCGCAATCCGCTGCGCTGGCTCTCCGTCTTCGGGCCGGGCGCGATCATCGCGTCGCTCACCATCGGCACCGGCGAGCTCATCTTCTCGTCGCGCGGCGGGGCGCTCTTCGGCTACTCGGTGCTGTGGATCTTCCTGGCGATCTCCGTGCTCAAGTGGGGGCTCGTCTTCGCCACGGCGCGACACATGGTGCTCTCCGGCGCGCACCCCCTCGAGCGCAGCATGGCGCTCCGTCCCGCCGGTTTCCTGCCGCTCCTCTTCTTCGTTCCCGCGGTGATCTGCTTTCCGATCTGGATCGGGTTCCACTCGGGCGTGATCGGCACGCTCGTCCTCGACGTCGGTGGGGTCGACAAACACGCCGGCGGGACGATCGTCCTCCTCCTCGTGCTCGCAGCGGTCTTCCTCGGCGGCTACCGCTACCTGGAGCGCGCGCAGCTCGTGATCGTCACCACGATGCTCGTGTGCGTGGCGGTCTCCGCCGTGCTGATGAGCCCCGACTGGATCGACGTCCTCGCCGGGGCCATCGTTCCGCGGCCGCTCGAGTATCCCCCGTGGCTCGGAGACGTCGATCCCGCGCTCGCCGGCCGGCCGGTGTGGGTCGAGGCGTCCACGTACGTCGGCGTCATCGGCGGCGCGAGCTACGACTACCTCGCGTATGTCTCGTTCCTGCGGGAGAAGCGGTGGGGGCTGGCCGGCGCAGGGGCGGCCACCGGCGCCGAGCTCGAGGCGATCGCGCGCGATCGGGACCATCCCGCTCGCCGCTGGGTGCGTGCGCCGCTCGTCGATTGCACGCTGAGCTTCGTGATCGTGATCATCTTCAGCGCGGTCTTCGTGATCTCGGGGACGCTGGCGCTGGCGCCGCAGCAGGCCGTGCCCACCGGCGACAACCTCCTGGCCCTGCAGTCGCAGTTCGTGACGCGACTCCACCCGTGGCTCTACCCGCTCTACATCGCCGGCGCCTTCCTGACGATGCTCGGGACGCTCTACGGCACGATCGAGGTCGCCCCGGCGATGATGCGCGAACTCGTCCGCGCCCTCTTCCCGCGATCGGGCGCCGCCGACTCGAAGCTGGTGCGAAACGTCACCGTCGCGTGGTGCGGCCTCGGAGCCCTCGGCGTCCTCGGCTGGAGCCTCGCGCTCCACCTCGGCGGGTCAACGGAGTCGCGGCCCCCGACGCTGGTCGAGATCGTCACACCGGCGGCCCTCTTCACCGGCGTCTTCTCGTGCGCGTTCGTCTGCTTCCTGGCGCCGTGGATGGACCGGCGCTTCCTGCCGCCCGCCCTGCGCATGCACCCCGCGCTCGCCGCGCTCAATATCATCGCCGGCGTCGTCTTCCTCGCGGTCGGCGTCAAGGGCTACGTCGATCACGGCGCGACGGCGGTCGCCGCACTGATCGGCGCAGCGCTCCTGGCGCTGGCACTGGTCCCGGTGGCACGAAAGGCGCGTGGGGGTTGAGCAGATCCCGTCCCCGTCCCCGTCCCCGTTCCCGTTCCCGTTCCGGTTCCCGTTCCCGTGCCCGAAAGCCCTCACCGTCGCACCCATC
>JBFFXF010000342.1:0-7022 GCA_041569895.1 Planctomycetota bacterium
CGATTCCGACTCCGATGACCGAGTCCGATTCGGGCTCTGATCTCTGTCTCGGGCTCCGACTCCGATGCTCGGCTCCGACGTCGAGCGCTTCGACGACCACGAGCGTTCTCGGGCACGGGAACTGGGACGGGGACGGGGACGAGGACGAGGACGAGGACGAAACGGGGCCGGGAGGGAAACACCGATGCACGATGCGCCACGCCGCAACGCTCTCGCACTGATTCTCGTTCTCCTCCTCGTCGGCGGGTGTGCGCACGGGGGCACCGTCCGGCGGAGCGACGCGCGGCCCGGTCGGACGCCGCCCAACGTCGTCCTCATCGTCTCGGACGATCAGGGCTACAACGACCTCGGCGTCATGGGCAGTGACGAGGCGCTGACGCCGAACCTCGATCGCCTGGCGCGGCAGGGGGTGCTGCTGACGAGCTTCTACGTCGCCTGGCCGGCCTGCACGCCGAGCCGCGGCGCGTTGCTCACCGGTCGCTATCCGCAGCGCAACGGCGTCTACGACATGATTCGCAACGAGGCGCCCGACCGCGGCCATCGGTACACGCCGGAGGACTACGCCGTCACCTGGGAGCGCATCGGCGGCATGGCCACCCGCGAGATCCTCATCCCGCGCGCCCTCGAGAGCGCCGGCCACGCCAGCGGCATCTTCGGCAAGTGGGACCTCGGCATGCATCGCCGCTTCCTGCCGCTGCAGCGGGGTTTCGACCAGTTCTACGGCTTCGTCAACAGCGGGATCGACTACTACACGCACGAGCGCTACGGCGTGCCATCGATGTACCGGGACAACGAGCCCACCGAGAGGGACCGCGGCACGTACGCGACGGACCTGTTTCTGCGAGAGGCGCTGCGGTTCCTCGAGGAGAACCGGCATCGCCACTTCTTCCTCTACGTGCCCTTCAACGCGCCCCATGGCGCCTCGAACCTCGATCCGGCGATTCGCGGCGCCGCGCAGGCGACACCGGAATGCAAGGCGCGCTTTCCGCACCTGGAGGACACGCTGATCGACGGCAAGCGATATGGCAAGAACGCGCGCGTCCCGAGCCGCGAGAAGCGCCGGCTCGAGTACCTCGCCGCGGTGAGCTGCATGGACGACGCGATCGGCGCCATTCTCGACGCGCTCGACGAGCACGAGATCGCCGACGACACCCTGGTGATCTTCCTCTCCGACAACGGCGGCGGCGGCGGTGCGGACAACGGGCCACTGCGTGGCGGCAAGGGCAGCGTCTTCGAGGGCGGCGTGCGCGTGCCGTGCATCGTCCGCTTTCCGGGTCGCGTGCCCGCCGGCACGCGGTCGGGGGAGTTCCTCACGGCACTCGAGGTCTTCCCGACCATCCTCGCCGCCGCCGGCGTCGAGCCCCCGGGCGGTGTCGTCCTCGACGGCTTCGACATGCTTCCGGTGCTGGCCGGCGACCGCCCTTCGGAGCGAGAGACGATGTTCTGGAAACGCCGCGGCCTCGAGGCAGCCCGCGTCGGCCAGTGGAAGTGGATTCGCACCCCCGAGGGCGTGTCGCTCTTCGACCTCGAGAGCGACATCGGAGAGCAGCAGGACGTCGCCTCGACCCGACCGGAGAAGGCAGCGCAGCTCGAGAGCGCCTTCGAGTCCTGGCGCGAGAGCATGGACTGGGCCGAGCCGAAGCGAGGGCCGTTTCGCGACTTTTGAGGGGCGAAGGCGATCGGGGACGGAGGTGGGGAGGTCCGCAGATTACGCAGATTACGCAGAATGAGGGGGGTGGTGTCGGGGTCGGTCATCGGTCATCGGAATCGGTCGTCGGAATCGGAATCGGCATCGGTCATCGGAGTCGGAATCGGGTCTCGGAGTCGGCATCGGAATCGGCATCGGAATCGGAGTCGGTCCTCTGGTCTCTGTCTCGGACTCGGACTCCGACCGCTCGGCCCCGACGTCGGGCATGCCGGTGACGACGAGGGTCTTTCGGGCCCGGGACCGGGCCCGGGAACGGGAACGGGTACGGGAACGGGCACGGGAACGGGAACGGGCACGGGAACGAGGACGAGGACGAGGACGAGCGCGAGCCGTCAGCAACTCCTCGCCGCAGCCTCGCCCGCCAGGCGGCCCGTCACCCAGGCCCAGAGGAAGTTGTAGCCGCCGATGCGGCCGACGATGTCGAGGATCTCGCCGCAGATGAAGAGGCCCCTGGTGGCGCGGCTCTCGAGCGTCGATGGGTCGACCTCGGCGAGGGGCACGCCGCCGCCGGTGACCTCCGCGACGCCGTAACCGGCATCGCCCTCGATCGGCAGCTCGTGATCGGCGAGGCACGCGATGAGGCGCCGGCGGAGCTCGCGGTCGATGTTGCCGCAGCGCATCCCGGGCGGGACGCCAGTCCGGTCGCACAGCAGCCGCGCCAGGCGTTTCGGCAGCTCCGCGCCGACCACCGAGAAGACGTCGCGCGCCTGGCTCTCGCGCAGTCGGGCGGTCCAGTACGCCGCGTCGCGACCGTTCCAGCCGACCGAGAGCGCCGCGCCGTCGCGCACCGCCCAGTGGCTGGCGTCGAGCACCGCCGGGCCGCTGAATCCACGGTGCGTGAAGAGGAGCTCGCGCGTGCGCTCCTCGACGACCCGTCCCGAGAGGCGCGCCCGCCACAGCACCGGGACACTGACGCCGGCGAGCTCGTGAAACGCGGCGTCGGACGTCGTCAGCGGCACCAGGGCGGGATAGGTCGGCAGGAGCGTGTGACCGAGCGATCGCGCGAGCTCGTATCCGGCGCCGTCCGAGCCGGTCTTCGGAAGCGACCGACCCCCGGTCGCGAGCACGACGCGTCGCGCCATCAGCGAGCCACCGCTGCGTCGCCCCACGCGGAGCTCGTCCCCCTCGCGCTCGATCGACTCGACGCGCCACCCCTCCAGGACCGACGCGCCGGCCGCACGGCATGCAGCGACCAGCCGATCGCGCACGACGCGCGCGTTTCCCGAGCGCGGGAAGAGCTTGCCCGTCTCGGGCTCGAGCGCCAGCTCGATGCCGATGTCCTCCTCGAAGAAGCGGCGCACGTCCGCCAGCGGCCACGTCGCCATGATCCGGCGCATGACGTTGCGCGAGCCGCTCGTGAAGAAGTCGTCGAGCGCGCACTCCGACGGGAGCACATTGCAGCGGCCTCCGCCGCTGACGAGGATCTTCAGACCGCACGCCTTCGAGCCCTCGAGCAACGCGGCCCGCCTCCCCGCGCGCGCGGCGAACAGGGCCGCGATCAGCCCCGCCGCGCCGCCGCCGATCACCGCGACGTCGAAGCGCTCGCTGCCATCGGGATCGGCCGTCACGATGCCCCGACCTCCGCTCGCCTGCGGCGCATGACGTCGAGCCACACGGTCTCGACGCGCTCGAAGACCGCCTCCCAGGTGAACGGCGCCAGCCGCGGGTCGATGCCGTCGACGGCCTCCCCGGAGTCTCGGCCGGAGGGAGCCCGATCGAGCGCCGTTCGCAGCGTGCGCGCCAGCCGCTCGACGTACGCGGGCCGGTCCGCCGGGTCGGGCGTGTCGGCGCCGACGAGGCGCGGCATCGGCACGCGCGCGAGCGCGTCACCGGCGACCTCGACGACCGGCGCGAGGCCGGGGAGGTCGTTGCTCACCAGGCGGCATCCGCACGCGAGCGCCTCGACGAGGACGAGCCCGAGGCCCTCGAAGAACGACGGCAGTACGAAGACCTTGGTCTCGCGCATGCGCGCCGCGAGGTCCGGCTGTTCGAGCTTCCCGTGCCAGGCGACGCCAGGCGTCTCCTCGACGCGCCGCCGCAGCTCGTCGGCCTCGGCTCCGGAGCCGGAACCGGCGACGTGGAGGACCGCCGATGGGCTCTCGCCGCGCACGATGTCGAAGGCGTCGAGGAGGCAGTCGAGTCCCTTCGCGCGGCTCAGCTTGCCGGCGAAGAGCAGCGTCGGACCCGCATCGTCCACCCGTCCGCGCGCGTGGAAGACCGCCGCGTCGTACCCGGCGCCGACGACGTGGCAGCGCGTCGGGTCGAGACCGTACTCGCGCGCGTACTCCTGCCGGTGGAGCTCGTGGAGGACGACGATGGCGTCGTTTCTGCCGCAGCCGGCGCGCACGGACGCGGCGAGCCCGGGGCACGAGCGGAGCTGGCGGAGCGCGGTGCCGTGACCGTGCATGACGACCGGAGTGTGCGGAAAGACATCGCGGAGGAGCGAGCTGACGATCCAGGCGTGATGGGCGTGCACGACGTCGGGCTGGAAGGCGTCGCGGACGCGCGCGAGCAGGTCGATCCACGCGACCCGGTACGCCTCGACCTGACCCGGCTCCATGGCGGAGAAGCGGGTGCTCCGGTAGGGCATGACGTCGCTCATGCCGGGGACCGGGAACTCCACGTCCGGCGCGCGCGATGGCGGGCCGGAGTCGGGCGCGAAGAGAAGCGGCGCCACCGCGTCCGGGGGCAGGTCGCCGACGCGGGGCCGCGGATCGTCGGCGGGCACGCCGCAGACGGCGCGCTGCTCCCAGCCCGCGCGCGCCGCCTGCCTGACGAGCGCGTGCAGCGTGACGCCGCTGCCCGTGAGACCGGGTCGCTGCGAGAGAACGTGGAGCACGCGGCCCGTCGGCATCGGTCAGCGCGGCGCCGCCCGCGCGGGCAGCTCGACGGACGCCGGGTCGTCGAAGAGCTCCCACCGGCTCGCGTCGATTCCATCGAAGACGCGGCGGAAACGATCGTCGTCACGCGACGCGCCGGTGACGTTGCGGATCAGGACGCGCTCGATGCGGTCGCCGTGCTTGCGCAGGAGCGCCGCGTAGACCTCGGGGTCCTGCTCACCGCTGTCGCCGACGAGGATGAAGCGCCGTTTCGGGTACGCCGCGAGGATCGGCTCGATCTGGAGCGGCTTGGTCTCGGTGCCCTTCTTGAAGACGTTGGCGATCGAGCGGTCCCTGAAGCGGACGAGCTTGAGGTGAAACGTCGCCGGCGGGAGCTCGACGCGCGTCGTGAACTCCCGCAGCGGTTCGTAGAGGTGCCAGGGGCTCGAGGAGACGAAGTGGAAGGACGCCCCGCGCTCCTCGAGCGCGCGGTAGAGCTCGACCATGCCGGGCGCCGGCCGGAACTCCTCGAGGAACGTCGCCGCGAACATCTTCCTGTGATCGGTGACGTTCGTGATCTTCACGGTGTCGTCGATGTCGCTGATCACCGACAGCCCCTCGGGCTCGACGAGGTGGACGCTGCCCGCGAAACGGCGCGCGTCCCCGGCGGGCAGCACGGCGGACACCTCGAGCCGGCCGTCCCTGGCGTGCCGCTCGACCGCCGCCGCGGCGATCGTCACCTCCGCCTCGAAGTGGCCGTTGGGGGCGGACGGCGGCAGCACGTGCTTCTCGCCGGCGACCTGCACCGCGACGCGCTTGCCGCGCTCGTTGTCGACGAGAAACAGATCGACACGCCGATCGAAGTACGCACGGTTGGCATCGGTGACCTCGAGGTCGTACTTCAGGTCGAGAAACTCCTCGAGGGCCTTCTTGCGCACCCGGCTGCGCTCGGGCTCGTGAATCCAGCCGTGAATCGGGACGATCCAGCCGGCGCCGTCGGCGCTGCGCCGGGCGTGGGTGTCGAAGAAGACGATGCGCTCGTCGGACGCGATCGGAGACGGCGAGGGGTCGGATGTCGATCGATACATGAACCACCCCACGGCGAAAAGGGCCAGTCCCGCACAGAGACTCTGCGATCGTCGCTTCACCGGCCAGCGCTCCTTCCGCTCACGCGCCACCGCAGGGTCTCGCTGCCGGCGGCCCGCCAGTCGCGCTCGAAGGCGTCGCGATCGGGCCACGACGAGCGCGGCAAGCGAGTGGCCATGACGGACACCGTGAGCTCGGGCACGGCGAGCGGCCACGGGTCCAGCGTGAGCTCGCCGGCGTCGAGGTCGAGGTCGATCTCCGCCGAGCGCTCGCCGAAGGGCAGGGGCGGCGAGCGCTCGATCGGACCGATGGCCCCGAGGAGCAGCAGCGACAGCGCGTCGGCGACGCCGATCAGGTCGCGCGCGGCGTCCACCGACGGCGTCTCGATCGCGGCGCGCTCCAGCGAGTCTCCGGCGGCCAGCGTCTCCCGGAACGCCTGGCATCTCGCGTCGAGCTCCTCGATGAACGCCTTCTCCCGCGCCGCCTCCGCGCCGCCTCCGCCGTGCTTGCGATAGAGAGACAGCGCGTGGAGCGCCACGACGAGGCCCGCGTAGGGATCGCGCGACCCGGCGAGCTCGACGCTCCTGCGCCAGATCTCGGTGTGCTCCTCGACCGGCATCGCGGTGAAGTCGACCGGCGCGCAGTCCTCGTCGAGGAGCGGCGAGCGCTCCGCCTCGATCCAGCCGTCGTCGTGGTGGGTCACCGCCTCGAGAAAGCGCCTCCAGATCTCCGCCGGCAGGAGGTCGGGGCGCGTCCAGGCCGCGGCGATCTCGCCGCTCGAGGCGGCATGGTCCGGCTGCCGAACGAGGACGAGCTCGCCCTGCTCCCGGACGACGATCATGACGCGCGGATCCGAAAACGGCTCATCGCGGCCCGCCTCTCCTCGAGCTTCGCATCCCGGACGAATTCTCATAGAATCAGCGTGACGATCTCCATGCGCTCCACGGCCGGCCGGGATCTGCCGATCGATGACCTGGAGGACTAGAAAGTACGGGAAGACGAGTCCCATGAGAAGAGATTCCTTCCGATTCGCGACGGTGTGCGCCCTGCTCTGCGGGCTCGCGCTCGCCTCCGTGGCGCGCGACGCGCCCGCGGGCCCCGAGGAAGCGCCGGAAAGAGGCGCGGCGGCGAAGGGAGAGAGCGACTCGGCCGACGCGTCAGCCGAGCCGCGGGCGATCGAGCTCCGCGGGCGCCTCGTCTGTCTGGCGGAGGAGATGCGGACCCGCTTCGACGTCCGCGTGCCACCCGTTCACGACCACATGCTCGGCCTCAGGGTCTCGGGCGACCTGGCGCCGAACGAGCTGCGATACTACTCGCTCCTGCGCACCGACTTCTCGAAGGCGCTCTTCGAGGACCCGAGATACCGCAAGGTGGAGCTGGTGCTATCGGGCCGCGTCTTCCCGCGCACC
>JBFFXF010000343.1:0-7021 GCA_041569895.1 Planctomycetota bacterium
ACGGGCACGGGTACGGGCACGGGTACGGGCACGGGTACGGGAACGGGTACGGGCACGGGTACGGGAACGGGTACGGGAACGGGTACGGGTACGGGTACGGGGTCTACAACGTCGGGGCTCAGCGGCTGCGATCGATGTCCGCGAGAAATCCGTCCCAGCGGTCCCAGGGCAGGCACCAGCTGATCACCGAGCCGCCGAACTCGACCAGGAAGAACGACGGGCCGGGAAGCCACTCGACCCGGGTGCGACGATCGAGGCCGTCGAAGCGATCGAACGATCCGGCGAACCAGAGGACCACCGCGCGCGTCCACGGCTCATCGCCGGGCGGCAGCGTCACCGCCGGGCCGTCCGCGGACTCGTAGACGAAGAGCCCGAGGACGATATCGCCGTGGTCCCCCGAGAGCAGCCCGGCGATGCGCCCCGCGATGTCGAGCTGCGGGTCGGCGAGGTGCCGCGCCTCGACGAACGCGATCACCGTCGCCACCCGGGCGTCCGGCTCGGTCGGCGCGAGGATGCCCTCGGCGAGCCCGCTCAGGAAGCGGATCGGGAAGCCGCGCGGGATCTCCCGGATGGTGCCGTCCGGACGACGCAGGTACCGCCGGGCGAACCGCTCGCCGACGTCGACGCGGCCGACCGCGTTGGGCTCGATCAGCAGCGACTGGCGCGCGCGCATCACCCGCTCGAGGGCCTGCGTCCGCACGCTCACCGAGGGGGCGTCGCGCCACGCCTCCCCGAGCTCTCGCAGCCTCCTGGCGAGGTTGTGCAGTCGGCCCATGCGCAGCAGCAGGTCGAGCTCCTCGAGCTCGGCGAGCAACCGCGTGGGAGCGGGCACCGTCGGCGTGCTGCTCAGGTCGCGAAGCGAGGCGACGACGCGGTCGAGAGGGACCGTCTCGCCGCGGCGCGCCTTGAGCTCCATCGCCTTGGCCAGCGCGGGATCCTCGGCCGGCGCGGGCGCGGTGAGCACCAGCAGGGCCAGGGCGGCCAGAGCGCCGTGACGACCGCCCGGCCGGTTCGTGCAACTCATACCGAGATCCATCGTTACATGACGTTCCGCTGCGCTCGCGAAGTGGTCGACGACCTTTCCATTCACTATCGGCGTTCCGGGCCCGGATCCCGTACAATGCACTGCATGGCACGCACCACGCCCGACGCCGCCGAGTTGCTCCGGGGCCTGCCGCAGGTGGAAAGACTGCTGCAGACGCCCTCCGCGGCGCGCCTGCTCGAGAGCCATCCGCGCCCGGAGGTGGTCCGGGCGCTGCGGGAGACGCTCGACGAGCTCCGCGACCAGATCCGCGGCCTCGAGGGCAGTTCCGATAACGGCGCGGCCCTCGAGATGCTCCGCGAGCGGCTCGGGGGCGAGGCGCTCCTCGCCTCGACGGCGCGCCGGCTCGAGCGCCGGGGTCGCCCCCACCACCGTCGCGTCATCAACGCCACCGGCATCATCCTGCACACCGGTCTCGGCCGCGCCGTGCTTCCGGACGACGCGATCGACGCGCTGATGGACGTCCTGCGCGGCTACTCCGTCGTCGAGGTCGACGTCGAGACCGGCGAGCGCAACCGGCGGGAGGGCTTCGTCGCGGGACTGCTCTGCGAGCTCACCGGCGCCGAGGCGGCCACGGTGGTCAACAACAACGCGGCGGCGACGCTCATCATCCTCGCCGCGATGGCGCGCGGGCGGGACGTCATCATCTCGCGCGGCCAGCTCGTGGAGATCGGCGGCTCCTATCGCATCCCGGACGTCATGGCCGAGAGCGGCGCCCGGCTCGTCGAGGTCGGTACGACGAACCGCACGTACATCGACGACTACCGGCGCGCCGTCGGTCCCGAGACGGCGATGCTGCTCCAGGTGCACACCTCGAACTACGAGATCGCCGGCTTCGCGTGCCACACGCCGCTCGAGCAGCTGGTCGCGCTCGGACAGGAGCACGGCCTGACGGTGGTCAGCGACCTCGGCTCCGGCTGCTTCGTCGACCTCACCCCCTACGGCTTCCGCCGAGAGCCGCTCGTCAGCGACTCCGTCGCGGCCGGGGCGCACCTCGTCTGTTTCAGCGGCGACAAGCTCCTCGGCGGTCCGCAGGCGGGGATCATCGTCGGCAGCCGGGACCACGTCGAGGCGATCCGGCGCCACTCGCTCTTTCGCGCCATGCGCGTCGACAAGATGACCCTGGCGGCCCTCGAGGCGACGCTCCGCCTCTACCGCGATCCCGAGCGGCTCGCCGAGCGCCTGCCGTCGCTGCGCATGATCACCGCGGACCCCGGCGAGGTCCGCAAGCGGGCGGCGCGCTTCGTCGACAAGGTCGGCGGCAGCGACCGCGTCCGCGGCGAGCTGGTCGAATCGGCGTCGCAGACCGGAAGCGGGTCGATGCCGACACAGGACCTCGAGTCGTGGGCTGCGGCGATCGACGTCGAGTCGATGCCGGCGCACGCGCTCGCGGCGGCGCTCCGTGCGAACGAGCCACCGATCTTCGCGAGGATCCAGAGCGACCGCGTCGTTCTCGATTTCCGAACGTTGCTCGACGGCGACGAGGCTGTCGTCCTCGATGCGCTCCGGCGAATCACCGAGGAGGCGCCGGCGAGGCGAGGGAAACGATCATGAAACTCTTCGAGCCCGGCAAGAAGAAGTCGCGGCCGCTGACGCACTACGCCAGCTGCGCGGGGTGAGCGTCGAAGCTCTCCCCGGAGGACCTGGTCCAGGCCCTCGTCAACGTGCCGCGGATGGAGCACCCCGATCTGATCGAGGGCTTCGAGAACTTCTCCGACGCCGGCGTGTTCCGGCTGCGCGACGATCTCGCCATCGTCAACACCGTCGACTTCTTCCCGCCGATCGTCGACGACCCGGCCGACTTCGGTCGCATCGCCGCGGCGAACTCGCTCAGCGATGTGTACGCCATGGGCGCGACGCCGGTGACGGCGCTGAGCATCGTCGGGGTCCCGTCGCGCGACGTCGCCATCGAGGTGCTCGGCCGCAACCTCGCCGCCGGCGCCGAGAAGGTCATCGAGGCCGGCGCCGTGCTCGTCGGCGGACACTCCGTGGTCGACCGCGAGATCAAGTTCGGGCTGGCGCTCTCGGGAACGGTCCACCCCGATCGACTGATTCGCAACAGCGGCGCGCAGCCCGGGGACGTGCTGGTGCTCACCAAGCCGCTCGGCATGGGCGCCGTGTCGACGGCGATCAAGGCCCGCAGGATCGGCGCCGACGCCGTCGCGCGCGCGAGCGCCGTGATGGCCACACTGAACCGCGACGCGAGCCGGGCGATGCTCGAGCACGGCGCCCACGGGGCCACCGACGTCACCGGGTTCGGCCTGCTCGGCCACGCCCGGGAGCTCGCCGAGGCGTCGAGCGTGACGCTGCGGATCCACGCGCTCGAGGTGCCGATCTTCCCCGAGGCCGCGGATCTGGCGCGGCGCGGCCTCCTCTCGGGCGGCGCCTCGCGCAATCGAGCCTTCCTCGGCGAACGGGTCCGCATCGGCAGCACGGTGCCCGGAGAGGTGGCCAGCGTGCTCTTCGACTCGGAGACCTCCGGCGGCCTGCTGATCTCCCTGCCCCGCGACGGCGCGGAGCGGCTGGTGACGGCGCTCGAGGACCTCGGTCACGACTCCGTGCGGGTGATCGGCGAGGTGATGGCTCCGGAGTCCTGGTGGGTCGAGGTGGTGTGATTTTTCGTTTCGGCGGGCCGGGGCGCCGGGGTAGGATGCCCGGGTGTTTGTGCGTCGAGCCGAGTTTTCTCTGCAAGGCGGCGGATGGCGGGCAGACGCAAGAAAGGCCGGCGCGGGACGGCCGGCCGGGACTGAGACACATGAGATACAGCAATCGCAATCTCTGTTTCCGAGAGGAGGAGCGTTCATGACGCGAAGGACAGTTCTCTCCATCGCGACGGCCGCTCTGCTCGTCAGCTGGGGCGGGGCGGCAGTCGCCGGGCCACCGGCCGGGTCGAAACGGCCGGCGGCGGGCAAGGTCTTCCGGCAGGTCTGGAGGAACTTCAAGAAGGCGAAAAGCTACGAGGTCAGCGTCAAGATCGAGGGCGGCATTTCGGGCACGCCGGACCACGCGATCAAGACGCGAACGGTGAACGAGAACTACTCCGGCGAGGTCTACGGCTCGCTGATGCACCACCCCGCGATGCCGCGCGCGTTCCGGACGCCGAAGTCGGGCGCGATCTTCACCGGCACCGGCTGGAAGAACATCCTCGCGGATCGCCAGGGCGTTCGCCTCGACCGCCTCTTTTCCTTCCCGCAGACGCTCTTCGATCGGGCGGGCCGGTACGTGCGGTTCGCGGAGTGGGTCGAGAGCGCGTCGGGATCCGAGGAGGAGAAGCCCGCCGAGATCAAGCTCGTCGGCGACGAGAAAGAGGCCGACGAGGAGAAGGCCGCCGGCAAGGAAAAGGGCCGGACGGTCGTCAAGTCGAGCGGCAAGAAGGAAGACGTCGACCTGCCGCGATTCATCCGCATCGAGACGCCGCCGAAGGAAGCGCTGAAGCACTTCATCGAGGTGGAGAACTCGGGCTGCATGAGTGTCGGGTGAGGCGTCTCCAAATTCTTGTCCAGTGTGGACAAGACCGCGACGAACGCCTTCTACGTCATCGAGGTCGACCACGAGACGAAGCTGCCGAAGGGCATCACGCTGACGGTGCTCACGGGCCGCAAGGGCGACACCATCGTCAAGGGCGGTCGCATCGTCGGCGGCGACCACGTTGCCTTCCACTTCGAGTACACGATCTCCAACTACGAGAAGGTCGAGGCTCCGGAGATTCCTGCGGCCGCGCGCAAGCTCCTGGCGTCGCGCTGAGCCGCTGAAAGACGTTCGAAAAACGCGGGCCGCCGGTTTTCCGGCGGCCTTTTTTTTGTTGTCTGCGGCTGGCGTCGCGGCGATTGGCTGCGATAATCGACACCCTCCGGGGCGGCTCCCGCGTGGAGGCGCTCTCCTGGAATGAACATGAAGCTGATTCACGAGGAGCTTCGAACGATGCGATACAGCACCATCTTCGTGGCGATCGCCGCGCTCCTGGCGGCGAGCCCGGCATTCGCCGGGAACCGACTTTTCATCGAGCCGATGACCGTCGAGGCGGGCGCCACCGGCGTCGAGGCGGTCGTCCGGGCGGAGCACGACCAGGCGATCACCGGTTACTCGGTGGCCATCGACTACGACCCGGCCGTCGTCCAGGTGAGCGGAATCTTCCCCACCGAGATCTCCGAGTCGGCCGATTTCTTCGAGGGATGCTTCGGGGACTCGGGGTCCTGCTCCGCCGGGCGCATCGTCTGGGGCGTCGTGCTCGACTTCTCGGCGGTCCAGTCCCTGCCGCCGTCTCTCGACGATTCGCTCCTTCGCATCGGGTTCGACGTCATCTCGAGCCAGGCGACGTGCACACAGATCGCCTTCCGGGATGAGCGGTTCGCCGATCCGAGTAAACCATCCGAGCTCAATGTCCTGGTCGACACCAGCGGCATCTCGATCCCGGGACTCGCGACCTCCGACGGCGACGTCACCGTCGAGAGCGCCGCCGGCACGGTCTTCCGGCTCGACAAGGCGGTCGGCAAGCTCGGCAGGCGCGGCTGGGTGGTCAAGCTCGCGCGCATGGCGTTCGATCCGGGGACGGCGTTCTACGACCTCGATGGCTCGGAGATCCGCGTCGTCCTCGACGGCAACGAGTTCTTCGCTCCGGAGACGCTCCTGCGAGAGCCGAAGATCAAGCGCAACAGGCGCACCGGCGAGACCGTCAAGATCGTCCTCAAGGACGTCAATCGCAACGTCTTCAGCCTCAACCTCAAGAGGCGGATCCTCAAGGTCGTCCTCAAGAACATCCCGGAGAGCCAGTTCACGCCGGTGAGCGGCGGCACCGTGAACCTCGAGGTGCGCTACGACAACCGCGCTGCCATCGTCGACGTCCCGGTGGCGCTCGTCGGCCGGAGGCTGAACAAGCTCGTCGTCGACCCGCCGAAGGTCGCCGTCGTCGGCGCCTTCCTGCCGGCGCCGGGAGCGACCCCCTGCGAGTGAGCGCGAGCACCGGGGAAGCCCTCTTCGCGCACATCGAGAAGATCCAGGGCGGCGAGCCATGGGGCTCCGTGCTCGATGCAGGCACGGGCAAGCACTCCCTCGACTGGGTTTCGTCGCTCGCCGGCACGACGCGGTGGGTCGCGGTCACGGCCGACCCCGCGCGCCAGAAGGCCCTGCGAAAGACGTTCGCCGACCGCATGCGACCCGATGACCGGGTCGCCTGCGGCCGCTGGAGCGATCCGGCCCTCCTCCACGGCGAGGTCTTCGACGTCGTGCTCGTCGATTACCTCATCGGCGCCATCGACTACTTCGAGCCATATACGCAGGACCTCCTGCTCGAGCGGCTCCGACGCCACGTCGGCTCGCGCGTGCACGTCGTCGGCCTCGAGCCGTACCGCGAGGACGACCCGTCGCCGGCCGCCCGCATCGTCCTCGACGTCGCCCGCCTGCGCGACGCGTGCATCCTCCTGGCCGGCCATCGCTGCTACCGCGAGTTGCCCCTCGAGTGGACCCTGCGCCACCTCGAGCGCTCGGGCTACGTGGTCGAGGACGCCACGGTCTTCCCGATCGTCTACGGCCCGAAGTTCGTCAACGACCAGCTCGACGTCTGCGTCAAGAAGCTGCCGCTGATCGAGGACCCGGAGCTCGCCACCACCCTCGAGAGACGCATCGCGAAGCTCCGCGAGGAGGCGCTCGCCTACTGCGAGCGGCATCGGGGAATCCGATTCGGGGAGGACTACGTGGTCTCGGCGCGCCGGCGGGGAGTCTGATACCGAGGTGGATTCTCAGCAGCGGAGGTGGTGCACTCCGAATCTCGGGGAGGGAGAGTCGACTTCGGAGACCTGCTATCAGACGATTTCTAAGGAAGGCAGGAAACTCAGGAAGGCAGGAAACGGAGGAATTTGATGGGGGTCGAGCTTCGTGAGGCTCGCTCGTTTCTCGAACCGAATCGAAACGACAGCCCTTGCTGATTCCCTGCGAACACAAAGAAACTCCTCTGTGCGTCTCTGTGTCCTCGCGCGGCGCTGC
>JBFFXF010000344.1:0-6915 GCA_041569895.1 Planctomycetota bacterium
CACCTCGATCAGCGTGAAGCCGCGCGAGCGCCGGAGGGTCATGCGGAGGCGGTGACGCATCGGTCTCAGAAGCCTCCGGGATAGTATCCGGTCTCGACCCCGAGCGCCTGGAGCTCCTCCTGCTCCTCGTACCAGTACTCGGAGGGGAAGGTCCACGTCGTGAGCTCGTACGACGCCGGTCTGTCGAAGGCGTACTCGAAGCCGTGGCTCTGCCGGGACGAGTTGCTCCACGGCATGCCGCCCTGCGCCTCCGACTGGAGGTCGTCGAGCTGCCGCTCGCCGAGTTGCGGCACGAAGAGCCGGATCCTGTACTCCAGCAGCACCTGCTCGCCCTGGCTGACGACCTCCGGATAGGGGATCTCCCACTCCCAGTCGGGGTGCCCCTCCTCCGCGAACGTGCCGCTCATCGCCTGGAGCTGCCCGGCGAGGACCGTCTCCTCGGAGTAGTAGTAGACGCGCTCGAAGAGCTTCCGCTGCGCGAGGTCCTGCACCTCGCGCTTCAGCGTGTACTTGAAAGCGCGGACGCGCGCCTCGTGGACGAGCTGGAGCACGGGGAGGATGAACGTCGTCAGCAGAGCGAACGCCACCAGGAGCTCGAGGAGGGTGAATCCCCCGCGGCCGCGAGGCCGGATGGCGCGTGCCCGCGCCGCGGCACGCTCAGCCCTGGTAGTGCTGGAAGTCGACGGGCTCATTGTAGTAGTCGAGAATGCCCGAGATTGAGTTGTACTTGATGGCGATCACCGAGGTGGTCTCGTCGTCGAGCTTCGCCTCGAGGATGACGATGTGGCTGCCCGTGGTGCCCGCCGGCGAGAAGCCGACGTTGACGACACCGCTGGTGATCTCGCCCCCGCCTCCGGGCAGCAGCACCCCGCGGATGCGCACCCCGGGCGGCGGGACGATCGGGCTCAGGGGGTCGCGGTGGTCGAGCGGCTGCTCCGGAAAGTCGAGCGGCGCCGGCGGCACGATGTGGCACCCCTGCGACTCGATGTCGTCGAGGACGTAGCGGATGCCGGTCGTGCGCCCGCGGACTATGGCCGAGACGCGCGCCTTCTCGATCGACGAGGCGACCTGGCGCGAGTAGGAGCGCAGCCGGTACTTCGGCGTCAGGCCGCCGAGGCGAGGCGCGGCGAACGAGAAGATGATGCCGAGGATGACCAGGACGATCACCAGCTCCACCATGGTGAAGCCGCGGGTCCCGCTGGCCGTCGATCGCGACATCGAACGAATCATGGCTCGCCTCTCGCTACGCTCCACGGCCGGGACGTCCTCGATCGCTCACTGCGTCAGGCGCTTCAGTATCAGGCGCTTCAGTACTCGGCGCCCCGCTCCTCCGGGTAGTGGAAGTCCTCGTCCTCGCCCTCGCCACCCGGCACGCCGTCGCGCCCGTAACACGAGGCCGAGGGCTTGCCGTCGCGGAGCTCGAAGAAGTACTCGTTGCCCCACGGGTCGGTGGTCTCGTTGAGCTCGTAGGAGAGCTTCTCGCCGTCGGGCCCCGTGGCGCTGCGGATCTCCTCGATGGTCTCGGGGTAGTGGCCGACCTCGAGGTAGTACATCTCGGCGACCTTGACGATGGTCTGCAAATCGCTCTTGATCTTCGTCGTCTTCGTCTTGCCGACCCAGCCGGCGACGCGCACCACGACCAGGGTGCCGAGGATCCCGATGATGGTGATGACGACGATCAGCTCGAGCAGCGTGAAGCCGCGCGGGCGTCTGGAGCTCCTTCGTAAGTTCATTTCTGGCCTCTCTTTCGAAAAGACTCTGCGGCGCCGGAGGGCGGGGACGCGCACGCCGCCCCCGAAAGAAGGATATCGAGTTCCGGGAAAACTCGCCAGCAGTCTTTCCTTGCAATGGCCATGCCCGATCGCCCGTTCCCTCGCCGTGAAAGCGCCTCGAAAACTCTCGTATATCAGATATTCGAGAAATCCAGCAGCGGCAACAGCACCGCCGCGATGATGAAACCGACGACGATCGCCAGGAAGATGATGATCACCGGCTCGATCAGCGACGTCATGCGCTGGATCGCCAGGTCGATCTCCTCCTCGTACGACTCCGAGATGCGGTCGAGGACCTCCTCGAGATCGCCGCTCTGCTCGCCGACGGCGACCATGTAGCCGACCATCGGCGGGAACACCTTCGACTTCTTGATCGGCGTCGCGATGTCCGCTCCCTCGATGATCCGACCGTGGATGTCGTGAATCACCTGCGTCAGCCGGGCGTTGTTCACCACCAGCGCGACGATCTTCAGCGAGTCGAGCGCGGGCAGGCCGCTCTTGAGGAGCGTCGAGAACGTCACCGCGAACCGCGAGATCGCCTGCTTCGTGAACAGCGGCCCGAAGATCGGCAGCTTGAGCAGCATCGTGTCCCATCTCAGGCGCCCCCGCTCCGTGGCGAGGACCCCCTTGAGCACCAGCATGACGCCGGCGATGGCCAGGAGCAGGAGCAACCAGTAGTTCTGGAAGAACCCCGAGATCGCCATCAGCACCTCGGTGACCAGCGGCAGGTTGCCGCCGCGCTGGAGGAGGATCTCGGTGATTCTCGGGACGACGTAGGACATCAGGAAGATCACGACGGCGACGCCGACGACCACCATGACGATCGGATAGGTGACGGCCGCCGCCACCTTGCCGCGCAGGCTCGCCTGCTTCTGCAGGTATTCGGCGATGCGGCTGAGCACGGTCTCGAGCGTGCCGCTCGCCTCGCCCGCGCGCACCATGTTGACGTAGAGGTCGTTGAAGTATCGCGGGTGCTTGGCGAGCGCCTCGGCGAGCGACGCCCCGGCGGTGATGTCCTCCTTGATGTTCCGCAGGACCTTCTCGAGGTCGCTGTCCGTGCACTGCTCGACGAGCGCGCGCACCGCCTCGGCGAGCTGGATGCCGCTCTTGAGAAGCACCGAGAACTGGCGCGTGAACGCCGCCAGGTCGCGGATCTTGACGCGGCGCTCGAACCGGACCGATCGGACGTCGAGCGAGAAGGTCTTGCGGGCCGCCTTCGACTTCTTCTTGCCGACCTGCGCCACCTCCTTCATGTCGGTGACGTGGACCCTGTCCGAGCGCAGCTTCAGCCGGGCATCGCGGGGCGTGTTGGCGTCGATGATGCCCTTCTTCGTCTTGCCCGCGGGCGTCAGCGCTGTGTACTGGTAGATCGGCATGGCGTCGGTGCCATCGGAAGCTGTGATCGAAGATGTCGACGAATCAGAACACGTCGAGCTGCGTGACGCGGAAGACCTCCTCCATCGTCGTCTTCCCCTCGACCACCTTGCGGAGCCCGTCCATCCGGAGCGTCCTCAGCTCGCCGGACTGCACCGCGTGCTGCTTGACGACCGAGGCGCTCGTCCGCTGGATTACCATGTCGCGGACATCCTCGTCGACCCTGAGGATCTCGTAGATTGCCGTCCGGTCGTAGAGCCCGCGGCCGAGGCACTGCTCGCAGCCCCGGCCGTGGTAGAGCCGGTTTCCGTCGAGCTCGGACGACAGATCGCCCAGCTGCCGCAGCTGCGCGTCGCTCGCCTCGAACTCCTCCTTGCAGTAGACGCAGATCAGCCGCACGAGGCGCTGGGCGATGACGCCGATCACCGCCGAGGCGACGAGGTACGGCTCGACGCCGAGGTTGATCATGCGGGTGAGCGCGCCGGCGGAGTCGTTGGTGTGGAGCGTCGAGAAGACGAGGTGCCCCGTGTTCGCCGCCTGCACGGCGATCCCCGCGGTCTCGCCGTCACGGATCTCGCCGACCATCATCACGTCCGGGTCCTGACGCATGAGAGAGCGCAGCCCCGACGCGAAGGTCAGTCCCTTCTTGTTCGAGACCTGGATCTGGCTGATGCCCTCGAGGTTGTACTCGATCGGGTCCTCGATGGTGATGACGTTCTTCTCGTCGGAGTTGATGTCCGCGAGGGCGGCGTAGAGCGTCGTCGTCTTGCCGCTTCCCGTCGGCCCCGTGATCAGGATGATGCCGTGGGAGTAGGTGATCAGCGACAGCATGGTCTCGAGGTTGCCCGCCTCGAGGCCGATCTCGTCGAGCCGGTAGAGCCGCGCGCTCTTGTCGAGCAGACGGAAGACGATGCGCTCGCCCGAGGACGTCGGCACCGAGCTGATGCGCACGTCGACCTCGCCGTCGCCGACCTTGATCGTCGTGCGCCCGTCCTGGGGCAGGCGGCGCTCGGCGATGTCCATCTTGCCCATCACCTTGACGCGGCTGATGATCGCGTCCTGGAACTTCTTCGGGATCAACTTCGAGTCGTAGAGGATGCCGTCGATGCGGTATCGCACCTGCAGCCGATCGGTGTACGGCTGCAGGTGGATGTCGCTGGCGCGGATCTTCAGCGCCTCGAAGAGGATGGTGTTCATCAACTTGATGATCGGCGGCTTGTTGGCGATATCGAGGACGTCCTCGGATTCGTCGATCACCTTGGTGAGGTTCATCATCTCGTCCTCGTCGATGCCCTCGAGCAACTCGTCGACGTCGGTCGACGAGCGCTGGTAGGCCTTGTTGACGAGAGCCGTGATCTCGGATCGCGGCGCGAGGACCGGCACGACCGTGGTGCCGAGCATCGCCGAGAGGTCATCCATCGGATGGATGTCGAGCGGGTCGCAGGTCGCCACCTCGAACGTCCCGTTGACGCGCGCCAGACCGACGAGGTTGTAGTTGCGCGCGAATTGCGCCGGCACCTTCTGGGTGAACTCGCGCGGCACCTCGATGCCGTCGAGCTCATCCTGGTACCGCAGCCGCAGCACCCTGGCGAGGGTCTCGAGGAGCTTCTCCTCCGAGACGTATCCCTTGGTGCGCAGGATGCGATCGAGCGGCTGCCCGGTGTCGCGCTCGAGCTCGCGACACTCCTCGAGCTGCTTGCCGTCGATGATGCCCTCCTCGATGAGGGCGTCGAAGAGATTGAGTCGCATTACTCGAACCAGCCCTTGAGCTTCCTCGGCGGCCGCGCCGGAACGGCCGGCTGCTGCGGGGCGACGTCGCCCGGAGCCAGCGTCCCTGGCGCTGTCCCTGGCGCCGTCCCCGGCGTCGGTCCCGTTCCGGGTGTCGCCACGGGCGCCGACGGTCCGGTCGTCGCCGGGACGGAGGGCGCCGCGCCCGCACCGGCAGCGCCCGTACCGCTATTGTAATCGGTCCTGCGGTCCGTTCCAGACGCGCCGTACGCTCCACGGCCGTCCTCCGGGCGTCGGCCGAGGCCGCCCTCGGCCCCCGGATTGACGCTGAAGCGCCGCCCGTCGAGGTCGTCCGACTCGGGGAACAGAGTCGAGCGCTCGCGCGGCGCGTCGGGGCGGTCGAACTTGGTCGTCTTGATGTCCGGATCGAAAGCCATCATCTGGTCCTGCGCCTGGCGCGTCAGGTCGATGCCGTCGCGGAACTCCTCGTCGGTCAGGATGTGCGCCTGCAGGAAGACGTAGAGGTTGTTCTGCGACTGGTCGACGGACTCCGACCGGAAGAGCTTGCCGAGGATCGGGATGTCGCCGAGGATCGGCACCTTGTCGACGGTCTTCGAGCTGTTCTCGCGCGTCAGCCCGCCGATCACGAAGAGCTTGCCATCCGGCACGGTCACCGACGACGTCACGGTGTTCTCGGCCTTCGGGGGTAGCGTCGTGGCCGTGCCCTGGCCCTGGAAGGCCGACACCGAGAGGTCCATCGTCAGGAAGACCGCCTTCTCGGAGCCGCTGATCGTCGGCGTGATCGCCAGGCTGATGCCCGCCGGCTCGCCGGTCTGCTGCTGGAGGGTCGTCTGGTTCTGCTGCACCGACGTATTGGTGACGAACCGCGTCTCGAGGATGTCGATGCGGTTCTCCTCGTTGTCGTCTGCGAGGATGAACGGCGTCGCGAGGATCTGCGAGTCCGAGTTGTTCTTGAAGAACGTGATGATCGCCGGAAACTCGCCGTTGTTCATGATCGCGCCGAGCCCGCCGATCGGCGGCTGGGTGAGATCGAAGACGCGCGTGAAGGTGTCGACATCGATGCTGGTGAGGCCGAAGTTGCTGGCGCCGAGGAAGCGCATCGCGTCGTCGTCGGGGTTGCCCGCGATCAGCTCGATCGCGTAGTTGAGGCTCGATCCCGACTGCACCTGCACCAGCGCCGCCTCGAGGAAGACCTGGCGGCGCTTGGCGTCGATCTTCGAGAGGATGTTGAGGATCTCGTCGAAGTCCTCGGGCTCCGCCTGGATCATCAGCGAGTTGGTCGGCTCGTGCGGGACGATGAGGCTGGGGAGCGGCTCGTTCTGCGCCGCACCGCCGGCCTGGCCGGTGGCCGCCGGGGTGCGCGTCGACACCCGCGGCACGCCCGTCGTCCGGGTCGTTCCCCGGGTCGTGCCGCGCGTCGTGCGGCTCAGCCCCGCCTGCCCCGAGCCCTCGATCAGCAGTTGCAGGTCCTGGGCGACCTCGATCGCCTTGAGGTAGCGCACCTGGTAGATATTCGTGCGCAGCCGGCGGTTCTCGTAGCGGATGTCGAGCTCGCCGAGCAGCATCTCGATGTCCTGGAGGTCGTGGAGCAGGTAGGTCTCGATGATGATCTTGTTGGTGCGCAGGTCGGGGATCAGCTTGGTCGAGAAGTCGGTCTGCTGGCCGGTGATCGTCGACGTCGACGACGGCGTGGTCGTCGGCGTCCTCGCGGTCACCTGGCGCTGGCCCGACGTGCCGAAGCGCCCCGCGAGGCCGCGCTGCCGGCCCTGGATGAACTCGTTCATGGTGTTGGCGAGCTCGGTCGAGTCGGCCCATTCGACCTGGATGATCTTGACGATGCGCTCCGGTTCGGGGAACGGCACGTCGATCAGCCGCAGCAGCTGCTGGAGGTAATTCAGCAGACCGAACTTCGCGGTGATGATGAGCTTCTGCGTGTTGTTCACCTCGACCATGCTGAAGCTCGACGAGCCCCGCCGTCCCGCCTGGGTGCCGCCGCGCGCCGTGGTCGTGCCGCTGACCA
>JBFFXF010000345.1:0-6904 GCA_041569895.1 Planctomycetota bacterium
CGGGTCGGCCAGGCCTGCTCCTGCCGGGCGAGGTTCTCGACGATGGCGCGGGTGACCTGGCGAAGCTCCTCCAGCGTGGCCTCGAGGCGGTCGTCACCCGAAAGAACGCCGACCGGGCCGATCACGGCGACGACGGCGAGAATCGCCGTCGTCGCCCTGCAGGCGCGGTCCTGTCGTGTCCGTACGCTTCGTGTCGATCCCTTCCGATCGACGACCTTCCGACCGACGACCTTCCGATCGACGACGCTGCTGGTGCTCTCCACTCCCGCTTCCCTTCTTTCCGCTGGCCTTCGTCACATCACCGGCTGACCCGCCTTGTACAGGACTTCCCGGATCAGCGTCGACTCGCGCGAGATGTCCCGGATGCCGATGACGCGCTTGAGGACGTCCGGCATCTGGTCGTAGAGCAGTCCGCCCGCGTTGAAGAGTGCGCTCGAGTAGGTGACGCGGAACGGTCCATCGATGGTCATGATGATCGTCGCGCTGTCGAGGCTGACCTCGCCCCCCGACTGCACGCTGTCCTCGCCGAAGAACGCGCCGTTGATCGCGACCTCGCCGCCGGGGTCGACGTCGACGCTCGGCGCCCATCCGGCGATGATCACGAGACCGGTCCACTCGAGCTTCCCCTTGACGCTGAGGTTCGCCCTGATTCCCGGCGTGTTGTTGGTGTCGACGTTCGGATCGTAGTCGTCGCGGATGACGAGGATGCCGCTCCCCTTGAAGGTCTGACCGGGAGGCACGTTGAGTCCTCCGGTCACGAAGGTGACGCTGGGATTGGCGAGGTCGCCGTACGTGCCGCCCAGGTCGCCGCCAGAAAGCTTGTGGACGCTCGGGTCGTTGCTGCTGCCGTACGTGTTCCAGAGGCTCGACGACCAGTCCTGGACGTCGGGGATGTCGGAACGCACCGGATACGCATGGTCGGGCGACGCCGGGTCGGGGTCGTAGTAGGTGCTCGTCGGCGGCGGGTCGATGGTCGACATCGCGTCACCGGTGCCGGCGGAGTTGTTGAACCACGCGTCGATGTTCGTCTGGCCGATCGGGTTCTGGGCCGCCCAGATCTGATACGGGTGCGGCGAGCCCGACGCGGGGAGGGGCGCGCCGCCGCTGACGAGGTAGTCGATGGGGTGGTCCAGCGCGCTCGCCTCGAACGGGACGCTCGACGCCTGGTACGACGATGGACTGCTCGTCACCGTGCCCCACGTGGAGGGATCGGCGGGATCGGTCGTCGACGACCACTCGAAGCCACCCAGCGGCCGCTCGATGCCGCCGTTGCCGAAGTACATCGGGAACTCCGGCACGAACTTGCCGCTCTGGACGGTGAGCTCGATCCCCTTGACCAGCCAGCCATCGCCGTTCCAGGTCGGATCGTCGGGGGGCACGTCCGCGTTCTTGGCAGCGGCCTGGCGTCGCGAAGTCGGGACGCGACCCCACGCGCGGATTCTGCTGATCTCCGTGACAGGGTCGTAGGTCGAGGAGTAATAGAACGCCCCGTCGCCGAACGGCACCCAGTTCTGGCCGGAGCTCGAGCTCGAGCGCGGAGACTGCACTCCGCCGTCCTTGAGCTTCGCGAGCGCCTCGGCGACGCCCGATTCGGCTATCTGGTGCGCCGTGAACTCCTCCAGCTGCGTCCTCCCGGCCGCGCTGCGCACCAGACTCATGTTCAGGCTGAGCGCGGACAGGACCATCAGCCCGGCGCCCAGCACGACCATCAGGACCAGCGCGGCCCCTCGTTCTCTTCGCCTTCTCATCGAGCCTCCTCTCACCATGTGTGTCTCGTCAGTGTGCTGCTTGTTCACGCTCGATACGGTGATGTCATGCCCCTGCCGCCAGGTTCCGTCGCGTGTTCTGCCATCCGTCAATTCGTCGTCTGCGAGATCAGCCGGTGTCGCACCAGCGTCTGCTGCATGTTCCCCTGTCCGATCGTCAGCGTCACCGTCAGCGGCACGAGCTTGAGGTCCGTGCCGTTCGACTGGTTCCCGAGGTTGTCCTGCGCGTCGCCGTCGAAATTGAGGTCCTTCGGCCCCCCGAGAAACGCCGGGACCGTGGCCTCGTCGGCGTAACAGGTCACCGAGATGCTCGCCGTCGGCACGTTCGCGACCGGAAAGGTCTGGTTGTGATACTTCGCGTAGATCGAGGCGATTCCCTCCTGCTTGGCGAGGTTCTGCGGACGGTTGGCGGTCTCCTGGATGTCGGCGAGGATGTCGCGGACGGCGTTGATCGCGAGGTAGGACTCGAACGACTGCAGCCGGTGCTGCATGCCCCGCGTGATCGTGAAGGCCACCGCGACGGCGATGATCGTGAAGATCGTGATCGACACGGTCAGCTCCACCAGGGTGAGGCCTTCCCGGCCGTCGCCGCTCGATCCGTCCATGCGTCTCATGTCCAGGTTACCCGTTTCTTTTCAGCCAGCGGTCCGCCGGCGGTCTATTGACGCAGCGCCAGGCGCTCGCTGAGGACCAGATCGTTCGGAAGGATGAAGTTCCCCCTGCCGTCGCGGGCGTTCATGCGGAGCGTGAACGTCACCAGCCGCCCGTCGACCGATACGTTGAACAGGTCTCCCGTCTGCGGCGCGAAGGTCGGCGGCACGAGGAGCTCGACGACCGGGACGCCGTTGGTCAGCGTGTTCACCTCGTCGTCGACCGTCCCGAGCAGGTTGTCGGAGCCCCGCCCGTTCTGATAGATCGTCGCCATGTCGGGACCGCGTCCGACGATAAGCCCCGCGCAGGGCGTCAGGCCGGTGTCCTCGTCCCCCAGAACGTAGACGACCAGATTGTCGTCGTAGACAGGCTCGCCCGTGACCGGGTCGATCGACGTGACGAGGCGGAATCGCAGGCAATAGAAGTCGTCCGGAGCTCCTGTCGGATAGAGCGGGCCGAACTGCGCGTCGTCCGTCGTCGCCTGCGACGCCAGCGTGACGATCCGATCGAGAGCGCGTTGCGCCCGTAGATTGAGATCCGAGACCGACTGGCTCTGGAGGAACGCGTTCTGCAGTCCGACCGTCGTCGAGAGGATGCTGCTCAGGAAGATCACGATCATCGTCAGCGTCAACGCGGCTTCCAGGATGCTGAATCCGCGCTGACGTCTCGAGCGTTCAAGGACGAGCTTCATGAGCCTTCCCGACCGTCTGGTGATTGACCCGGTTGTGGACAGTTTCCGATCGAGGTGGAACCGTGCGCTCCACCAGACATGGATACCATCCTTTCTGAAATGCTTCAAATCGCGTGCCTGCTTCGGTTTCCGAGACCATGAGCGGCTTGATGCGATGACGGCGTCGCGCCCGTGGCTGGACTTGGGACTGCGAGTTTTTTTGCGGAACGACAGCGCGCGACGGCGCGTTTGACGGGGGCGTGCGCGTTGTCGTCCAGTTGGTGTCCACATGGTCCCGGGACGGGTCGACCCCGTCTCCGGCGACGTCGACAGGCGGAGCGAGTCGCGCGCGCGGCCGCGGTCGTGAAACGCTCTCGTCGCCTTGACTCGAGGTGCCTCCGACAGAACACTGTGACCGGGGTGAGCGCCGGCCGCGACCTGATACGTCGACCCGATACGTCGACCCGTCGTCGAGCACGAGGAAGCCGCATGAACGTCAAGGCCTCTGATCTGTTCGTCCAGGCGCTCGAGCAGGAGGGCGTCGAGTTCGTTTTCGGGATTCCCGGCGAGGAGAACCTCGACCTGCTCGACTCGCTGTCGCGCTCGAAGATCCGGCTGATCCTGACGCGCCATGAGCAGGCCGCCGGGTTCATGGCGGCGACGTACGGCCGGCTCACCGGCAAGGCGGGAGTCTGTCTCGCGACCCTCGGGCCGGGCGCCACCAACCTGGTGACGGCCGCCGCGTACGCCCAGCTCGGGGCGATGCCGATGGTGATGATCACCGGCCAGAAGCCCGTCAAGAGCAGCAAGCAGGGCCACTTCCAGATCGTCGACGTGGTCGACATGATGCGGCCGCTGACCAAGTACACCCGACAGATCGTCAGCGGCGACGCCATCCCCTCGCGCGTCCGCGAAGCGTTCCGGATCGCGGAGGAGGAGCGTCCGGGCGCGGCGCACCTCGAGCTTCCCGAGGACGTCGCGCGCGAGCAGTCATCGGTGGCCCTCGTGTCTGCGAGCCACGTCCGGCGTCCCACCGCCGAGGAGAAGTCGATCGCCAGGGCGGTCGAGATGATCGAGGGCGCGCGCTCTCCGCTGCTGCTCATCGGCGCCGGCGCCAACCGGAAGCTAACGTGCAAGATGCTGCGACGGTTCATCGACCGCACCGGGATGCACTTCTTCACCACCCAGATGGGCAAGGGCGTCGTGGATGAGCGCGATCCGAGGTTCCTCGGCAACGCGGCGCTCTCCGACGGAGACTTCGTCCACCGCGCCATCGAGGCGGCCGATCTGATCGTCAACGTGGGCCACGACGTCGTCGAGAAGCCGCCGTTCTTCATGTCGGAGGGCGGTGCGCCGGTCATCCACGTCAACTTCACGTCCGCGGTGGTCGATCCGGTGTACTTCCCCCAGGTCGAGCTCGTCGGCGACATCGCCAACAGCGTGTGGCAGCTCGGAGAGCGCGTGCGACCGTCGGACTCGTGGGACTTCTCGCGCTTCGCCACGGTGAGGGAGCGCATGGACGCGCATCTCGAGGAGGGCAGCGACGACGGGCGCTTCCCCATCTATCCGCAGCGTCTCGTCGCCGACGTGCGCCGCGTCATGCCGTCCGACGGGATCATCGCGCTCGACAACGGCGTCTACAAGATCTGGTTCGCGCGCAACTACCGGGCGCACCAGCCGAACACCGTTCTCCTGGACAACGCGCTGGCGAGCATGGGCGCCGGTTTGCCGTCGGCGATGGCCGCGTCGCTCGTCTTTCCGGACAGGCGGGTGATGGCGATTTGCGGCGACGGCGGCTTCATGATGAACTCGCAGGAGCTCGAGACCGCCGTGCGACTCGGGCTCAACCTCGTCGTCCTGATCCTCGACGACAGCGCGTACGGCATGATCAAGTGGAAGCAGGCCCACATGGAGCTGCCCGAATACGGGCTCGACTTCGACAACCCCGATTTCGTGCGCTACGCGGAGAGCTACGGCGCCCGCGGGCACCGCGTCGAGGCCGCCGGGGAGCTCGCGGATCTCCTCGAACGGTGTCACGGGACTCCCGGCGTGGACGTGGTCGACGTCCCGGTCGACTACTCCGAGAACAACTCCATCCTCAACCACGCGATCCGCGACCTGAGCGCAAGGATCTGAAAGTGCTCGCAGAATCATACCCATTCTACCTCGCGAACGAGCCGCGCAGCCCGAACCGCGACCTCGAGGTCACCGACAAGTTCACCGGCGAGGTCGCGACGCGGGTCGCGCTCGCCGGTCCCGCTGACATCGACGCCGGGATCGCGGCCGCCGTCGAGGCGAACGACGCGATGCGCCGGCTCCGCCCGTACGAGCGGCAGCGCGTCCTTGGCCACTGCGTGTCGCGCTTCGAGGAGCGCTTCGAGGAGCTGGCGCTGGCGCTCTGCATCGAGGCGGGCAAGCCGATCAAGGACAGCCGCGGCGAGGTGACGCGGCTGATCGACACGTTCCGCGTCGCGGCGGAGGAGTCGGTGCGGCTCGGCGGCGAGGTGATGACTCTCGAGATCTCGCCCCGCGCGCGCGGCTATCGCGGCATGTACAGGCGCGTGCCGATCGGCCCCTGCTCCTTCATCGCGCCGTTCAACTTCCCGCTCAACCTCGCGGCGCACAAGATCGCGCCGGCGCTGGCGGTCGGCTGTCCCTTCGTGCTCAAGCCGGCGAGCCGGACGCCGGTCGGCGCCCTGCTCATCGGCGAGATCCTGGCGGAGACGGATCTGCCACGCGGCGCCTTTTCGATCCTGCCGGCGAAGCGCGACGGAGCGGATCTTTTCACCACCGACGAGCGACTGAAGCTGCTCAGCTTCACCGGCTCGCCTGGCGTCGGCTGGAAGCTGAAGGCGAACGCCGGCAAGAAGAAGGTGGTGCTCGAGCTCGGCGGCAACGCCGCCTGCATCGTCGACGCCGACGCGGACCTCGAGGACGCGATCGAGCGCGTCGTCTTCGGCGCCTTCTACCAGTCGGGACAGAGCTGCATCGGCGTCCAGCGGATCCTCGTCCACGCCGCCGTCTACGATGCGTTCCGGGACGGGCTCGTGAAGGCAACCCGCGCGCTGAAGGCGGGCGACCCGAAGGACGAGAGCACCTTCGTCGGCCCGCTGATCTCGGAGAAGGAGGCGATCCGGATCGAGAAGTGGATCCGCTCCGCCGAGGACGCCGGCGGCCGCGTGCTCTGCGGAGGCTCACGCGACGGCGCGATCGTCGAGCCGACGCTCCTCGAGAACGTCCCGGCGAGCGAGCCGATCTGCGCCGAGGAGGCGTTCGGGCCGGTGGCTGTCCTGTCGCGCTTCGATGACTTCCGGAAGGCGCTCCGCGAGGTCAACGACAGCGTCTTCGGCCTGCAGGCCGGCATCTTCACACGCGACCTCTACCGCATGCAGCTCGCGTGGGACGAGCTCGACGTCGGCGGCGTGATCATCGGCGACGTGCCCTCCTGGCGCGTCGACAACATGCCCTACGGCGGCGTCAAGGACAGCGGCCTCGGACGCGAGGGGATCCGTTTTGCCATGGAAGACATGACCGAGATCCGGCTGCTGGTGGTGAGGACGCCGGAGGATGTCGAGATCTGAGGCGTGGGGATTCGGTTCCGTGGCCGTGGGCCGTGGCCGTGGTCGTGGGCCGTGACCGTGGGCCGTGACCGTGACCGTGACCGTGATCCGATTCCGAGACCGATGTCCGAGTCGGTCATCGGTCTCTGGTCTCTGATCTCTGACCTCTGTCTCTGACCTCTGATCTCTGACTTCTGATCTCTGTCTCTGTCTCTGATCTCCGGGCGCGCGCCGTCCGAGCCTCCCGCTCGAACGGC
>JBFFXF010000346.1:0-6880 GCA_041569895.1 Planctomycetota bacterium
ATTCTGATTCCGATGCCGACTATGCCGACTCCGATTCCGACTCCGACTCCGAGATCCGACTCCGACTCGGATTCCGACTATTCCGACTCGGATTCCGACGGCGATGTCTGGTCTCAGATCTCAGATCTCAGATCTCAGATCTGTGGTCTGTGGTCTCTGGTCTCTGACGTCGGTCATCGGCCTCGGTCATCGGGTCCATCGAAAGAGCGCCGGCCACCGTCTCACGGTGTCCAGCGGGTCTCCTCCACGCCCATCAACCAGTTCGCGTAGCGCGCCGCCACGAAGAGGAAATCCGACAGTCGGTTGAGGTACACGAGCTCGGTCGCGCCGACGGAGCTCTCGCGGTGGAGGCGGAGGACGTCGCGTTCGGCGCGCCGGCAGACGGCGCGGGTGAGGTGGAGGAGCGCGCCCGGGCGGGCGCCGCCCGGGAAGATGAAGTGCTGGAGCGGCGGGATGAGCTCGCTCCAGCGGTCGATGGCGCGCTCGAGGCGAGTGACGTCGTCCGCGCCGGGCGCGGGAGTGGTGTCCTTGCGCGCCGACGCGGGCGTCGCGAGCGACGCGCCGAACTCGAAGAGCGTGCGCTGGACGTGGACCAGCTCGTCGGCGATCGCGGTCAGCCCCGCCGCGGCCTCGGATCGCGCGCCCGGCGGCGCGGCGCTCGCGGCGGCCTGCAGCTCGGCCAGGGTGACGCCGACGGCGCAGCTGAGCTCGTCGAGGTCGCCGAACGCCTCGATTCGCGGGCTGTCCTTCGGGACCCGGTCGCCGCCGACGAGGCCGGTCTCGCCACGGTCACCGGTGCGGGTGTAGATGCGCGCGCGCTTCGCGGTCATCGGGATCCGGGCGCCACGACGGTCGCCGCGCGCCGTTTCCTCGAGCGGGGCTGCGGGGTCACGGTCACGATCATGAGGTATCCGGTTTCGCGGACTTCTTCGGGCGACGGCGACGACGCTTGCGCTGCTTTTTCTTTTTCTTCTTCGTCGGTGGCTCGCCGGCGACGGCCTCCCTCGGCTCGCGGGGCGACTTCTTCGCGCCCTCCCGTCGACCGCCACCGCCGCGGTCGGCGCGACCGCCGCGCCGGCGGCGTCGTGACCGCGACCGCGCCGTCGGGCGCTTGCGCTCCGGAATGTTCCGCGCGCATTCGCGCCATGCCTCGAGCGGCTCGGCCTCGCGACCGGACGCCTGGAGATCGAGTTCGAAGAAGTCGAGCGCCTCGCCGAGGTAGCTCTTCTTCTGGTAGCTCGGGCTGAGCTCGCCCCCGGAACGCAGGAACTGGTAGAGCTTCGGGTACGCCAGGATGATCTGGAAGACGCGCTCCATGTCGCGGCGCGAGATGCGCATGTGGCGCGTGGCGTCGCTGAACCCCGCCTGCAGGATCGGCCAGATGCCGCGCGGGTTCGGGGCGTCTCCGCGCCACGCCTCCTCGTGCGGCACCAGGACCGTGTGGACCAGGACGGTGATCAGCACCGCGTTCGAGACCTCGCGTCCGGACTCGATCCACGAATCGAGCACGCGGAGTCGGCTGAAAAGCGGGTGATCCTCGCCCTGGCGGCGCAGCTGCTCCGACAGCGTCGGGAACAGCGCCCGCAGCAGGCCCGAGTCCTCCAGGCTGGTGAAAAAGGGGACCGCCGCGCCACTGCGGAGGTCCTTGAAGGTCTCCTCCATCAATCGTGACGGGTTCGCCGTCGGTAGCTCCCGGCGGTTGCGATCGATGGCCTCGTAGGTGGTGCGCTCGATCGAGAAGCCGGTGCGCGCCGCGTGACGGAGCACGCGAATCATGCGAACCGGATCTTCCTGGAAGCTGACGTCGGGATCCTTGATCGTCCGGATGATGCGGTTCTCGAGGTCCTCGACGCCGCCGACGTAGTCGATGATCGAGAAGGTGCCGATGTCGTAGAAGAGGCCGTTGATGGTCAGGTCTCGACGCTTGGCGTCCTCCTCGGGCGTGCCGTACTCGTTGTCGAGGAGAACGACGCCGGATGCCTTGCGAATCGCCTGCACCTCGCCGCGACGGAACGTCGCCACCTCGACGATCTTGTCCCCCGGGAAGTAGACGTGCGCGATGCGAAATCGCCGGCCGATGATCCGGCAGTTGCGGAAGATCTTTTTCAGACGCGAGGGCTTCGCGTCGGTGGCGATGTCGTAGTCCTTGGGCTGCTTGCCGAGGTAGAGATCGCGCACGCCGCCTCCGACCAGGTATGCCTTGAAGTCGAGACTGTGGAGACGGTAGAGGACCTTGAGCGCCTCGTCGGAGATGTGCTGGCGGGAGATCGAGTGATCGGATCGGGGTATGATCCGCGGGGTGTTCTCGCGGGATCTGGTCGTTTCTGTGGATTGCTCGGGCGCCATGGCGGATCGGAGGGTCACGTGCGCGACCCGTGTCGGCTCGCAACGCCTTGCGAGGCCACGGCTTATCAGCTCCGAGTGCGGCCACGCCGCGGCGGCAGGCGACGATACCACAAGCACCCCGCCTTCACAAGCCCGGCAGGTGGGCGGCAGCGCGCACCGCGAGCGCCCGCGAGCGCACACCGGCGCCGCCGAGGGGCTGCCACGGGGATCGTAAGTCGTGCGACCATCTGGTCCGAGAAAGAATTCGCGGCGGCCCCTTGACGAATCTATATCTTGTAGTAAGGTGACGCTCCCGTTAGGATATCTAGTGGTTTCGACCCCCTTGGTGCCGGGTCGTGAACGGGTTTTCGTGACAGGTGCCTGACGGGCCCCGAGGAGAGCGCGAGCGCCGCCGACGGACGTCACGAGGAGGGCGGCGACACCCGGGGGAGAACCGGCGATCTGCAGCGTCGTGAGCGAGCTGACCCGCAGCCCACGGCGCGTCGGCCCGGCGTCGTGACGCGCGCCGGCCCGCGGATTCGGATGGCGAGTCGCGCGGGGTGAGAACGTGTTGCGGGACGTGAAGAGAACGTGAAGAGAGGTCGACCATGAGGGATTGCACGCGCGCGTCTCCCGGCCATCCGCGTCCGCTCCCGAGGAGCCTGAGCCGCCGGGGACCGCCGACGGCCGCCGTTCCCCCCTGACGCCGGATGCACAGCGTCGGGAGGTCGAGCGCCCGGCGCGGGGTCTCGCGGGGTGCGTGGGTATCGTTCCTGAGCTGAAGCCTCCGTTCTCGTTTTCGTTTCCTGGACCAGCGCGACGGTGAGAATGGAGGTCCCGAGCCGAGTGCGCGGCGCACCGTGTTTCGGGTTTTGTTTGGGTGAGCGCGGGGTGTCGGTCGACGCCGTGACTCACGGCGAGAGAAGAGAGATCAGGGAGCGGCGGCGTCCGAGCCACGCGCTCCCGTCGAAGTTCAGGAGAGAAGTGATGGTGTTCGACCTGGAACGCAGCGGGGGTGGCGACAGAATGGGTGGTCTGGGCAGAGCGTCCGAGCCGGGCGCGCGGGTGGCCGGCGACGGCTCGGCGAGCGCGCGGACGGAGAACGGCGACGGCGCGGCACGGGCCGCGGATTCACTGGTGAGCGCGAGAATGGGCGAGAAGGACACCATCGGCGTCAGGCGGCGTCCCGCGCCGCTCGCCTCGGCGGACGGCCCGCAGGGCGGACTGCAGATCGAGCGTCTCTTCACGCGCGCCGCGCCGACGTCCGACCGCCCGATCGACCCGTTCGACACCGTGGAGTGGGATCTCCGCTCCACGCGCATCACGAACCCGGACGGATCGGTCGTCTTCCAGATGGACGACGTCGAGGTGCCGCGCGGGTGGTCGCAGGTCGCCTCGGACATCCTGGCGTCGAAATACCTGCGCAAGGCCGGCGTGCCGCAGGTCGATGAGAACGGCTCCCCGGTGCTCGACGACGAGGGACGGCCGGTGACGACGCGGGAGACGAGCGCGCGCCAGGTGATCTCGAGGCTGGTGCGTTGCTGGCGGCACTGGGGCGAGCAGTACGGCTACTTCAATTCGACGGCGGACGCGGAGGTGTTCGAGGCCGAGCTCGCCTACATGCTTCTCCACCAGATGGCCGCCCCGAACTCGCCGCAGTGGTTCAACACGGGGCTGCACCTCGCGTACGGCCTCAGCGGACCCGCGCAGGGGCACTACTTCGTCGATCCGATCACCGAGGAGCTGCGTGAGTCGGACGACGCCTACTCGCGCCCGCAGCCGCACGCGTGCTTCATCCAGTCGGTCCGCGACGACCTCGTCAACGAGGGTGGCATCATGGACCTCTGGCTCCGCGAGGCGCGGCTCTTCAAGTACGGTTCCGGCACCGGGACGAACTTCTCGCAGATTCGCGGCGAGGGCGAGCCGCTCTCGGGCGGGGGCGTCAGCTCGGGGCTGATGTCGTTCCTGAAGATCGGTGATCGCGCCGCCGGCGCCATCAAGTCGGGCGGCACGACCCGCCGGGCGGCGAAGATGGTCTGTCTCGACCTCGACCACCCCGACATCGAGGCGTTCGTCAACTGGAAGGCGGAGGAGGAGAAGAAGGTCGCGGCGATGATCGCCGCCGGCTACACGCACGACTTCAACGGCGAGGCGTACCAGACCGTCTCCGGCCAGAACTCCAACAACTCCGTGCGCATTCCCGACGCGTTCCTGCGATCGGTGCTCACCGACGGCGAGTGGGCGCTCAGGTGGCGCACCGACGGGAGGGTCGCCCGGACGCTGCGCGCGCGCAGCCTCTGGAAGCGGATCTGCGAGGCCGCGTGGGCGTGCGCCGATCCGGGAGTGCAGTTCGACTCGACCATCAACGCGTGGAACACGTGTCCGAACGACGGGCGCATCAACGCCTCGAACCCGTGCTCGGAATACATGTTCCTCGACGACACCGCGTGCAACCTCGCGTCGCTGAACCTGATGAAGTTCTACGATGCCGAGCGCGACTCGATCGACGTGCGGGCCTACCGCCACGCCGTGCGGCTCTGGACCGTCGTCCTCGAGATCAGCGTCCTGATGGCGCAGTATCCGAGCCGGGAGATCGCCCTCCGCAGCCACCGCTACCGCACGCTCGGACTCGGCTACGCGAACCTCGGCACGCTGCTGATGGTCAAGGGCATCCCGTACCACAGCGAGGAGGGCCGCTCGATCTGCGCCGCGCTGACGGCGATCCTCACCGGCGAGTCGTACGCGACGTCGGCGGAGATGGCCCGGGAGCTCGGCCCCTTCCCCGCGTACGAGCGCAACGCCGAGGCGATGTTGCGGGTCATCCGCAACCACCGGCGGGCGGCGTACAACGCCCGCCCGGGCGAGTACGAGGGCCTCGAGATCGTGCCGCAGGGGCTCAAGGCGCGCTACGCACCGGAGTACCTCGTCCAGGCGGCGCAGGAGGCGTGGGACCGCGCGCTGCTCGTCGGCGAGCAGTTCGGGTATCGCAACGCGCAGGCGACGGTCCTCGCGCCGACCGGAACGATCGGCCTGCTGATGGACTGCGACACCACCGGCATCGAGCCGGATTTCGCGCTCGTCAAGTTCAAGAAGCTCGCCGGCGGCGGGTTCTTCAAGATCGTCAACCGCTCCGTGCCGCTGGCGCTGAGGCACCTCGGCTACTCGCAGCGCGAGATCGACGACGCGCTCGAGTACCTCGTCGGCACGAACAACTTGCAGGAGGAGGGCCCCGAGGACGAGATCACGCGCCAGTCACTGCGCGCGAAGGGTCTCACCGCCGAGGACCTCGAGAAAATCGAGTCGCAGCTGCCGCAGGTCTTCGATCTGAGGTCGGCGTTCTCGCCGTGGATCATCGGCGAGGAGGCGATGCGTCGGCTCGGATTCGATTCCGAGACCTACACCGGTCCGGACTTCGACTTCCTCGAGAGGATCGGCTTCACCAGCGAGGCGATCGAGGGGGCCAACGACCGCATCTGCGGGCGCCACACGCTCGAGGGAGCGCCGCACGTCAAGCCCGAGCACCTCGCGGTGTTCGAGTGCGCCAACCGGTGCGGTCGGCAGGGCCACCGCTTCATCCATTACCTGGGTCACATCCAGATGATCGCCGCGGCGCAGTCATTCATCAGCGGCGCCATCTCGAAGACGATCAACCTGCCGAACGACGCGACGATCGAGGACATCGAGCGCGCCTACATGGAGAGCTGGAAGCTCGGGCTCAAGGCGAACGCGCTCTATCGCGACGGGTGCAAGCTCTCCCAGCCGCTCTCCTCCAAGCAGGCAATCGACACGGCGGAGGCGGACAGGGCCGACGCGGAGGAGGCGATCCCCGCAGGAGACGCGCAGGTTGAGCAGCGTGAGAGCGCCCCCGTGACGCGAGCCGCGCCGGCGCTGTCGCCCGGGAGTCCGCGCCGGCGCTCGCTGCCGTCGAAGCGCATGGGATTCACGCAGGAGGCCCGCGTCGGCGGCCACAAGATCTATCTGCGCACCGGGAACTACGAGGACGGCGCGCTCGGCGAGATCTTCGTCGACATGCACAAGGAGGGCGCGGCGTTCCGCAGCATCATGAACTGCTTCGCGATCGCCGTCTCGAAGGGGCTCCAGTACGGCGTGCCGCTCGAGGAGTTCGTCGAGACCTTCACGTTCACGCGCTTCGCGCCGCAGGGCACCGTGCAGGGTCACCCGAACCTGAAGATGGCGACGTCGATCCTCGACTACGTCTTCCGCGTGCTGGCGATCGAGTACCTCGGACGCACCGATTTCGCGCACGTGAAGCCGAACGGTCTCAACGACGGCGATCCGGCGGACAGTTCGGCGGAGGTCTCGACCGCGAGTCGGGGCGACGACACCGACGCGGGCCGTGCGGGAGATGCCGGCGCCGGGGCCGGCGGCGGCGAGGCGGCGACGCCCGTGCTCGCCGGTGACGCCTCGCGACGGGCGGAGGCTCTCGGGAGCGCGACGCTCGGCGCGCAGAACGAACAGCTCTCCGAGTTCATGGGCGACGCACCGGTGTGCGACGTCTGCGGTCACATCACCGTGCGCAACGGCGCCTGCTACA
>JBFFXF010000347.1:0-6787 GCA_041569895.1 Planctomycetota bacterium
CAGCGGGTCGAGGTCGCCCTCCTGCTCCGTGACATCGTAGAGCTTTTGCCAGGTGCCGATGTCGCGGCCGTTGAGCTCGAGCGACCGCCGCAGCTTGATCTTCGCCTCGTCGAGGCGTCCCTGCTCGACGAGCGACTGGGCGAGCAGCTTGTAGTAGACGGCGGCCTCGTCCTTCTGGCCGACCGCGAGCGACAGCTCGGCGACCTTGAGCAGCAGGCCCTGGTTCCCCGGCTCGCGCTCGAGCGCCGCCTTGAGCCGCACCAGCGTCCGCGAGGAGTCCTCGCTCGCCGACCCGGACTCAACCTGCTGGACGAGCTCGTCGCCGTCGACCGGCCGCGCGACCTTGCGCGACACGAGGTCGGCGACGACCTGCGATGCCGTGAATCGTCCCACCGGAGCCGTGGCGATCACCTCGCGGATCGACCTCGTGCCGTCCATCAGGTCCGCGACGGACATGCCGATCGGGTTGTCGTGATACTCCTTCTCGAGCGCCTGGAGGTCCGAGGGGGTGACGCGGTAGATGTCGTTCTGGGAGGGCAGCGATCGGCGGATCGCCTCCCAGGTGTCCATCCGCCTCGCCGCCTCCATCAGCACCGAGCGCACCGGAATGCGGATCTTCGACGCGGCGACCTCCCGATCGAACTCGTAGGGATCGACCTCGGACTCCTCGAACTCGAAGTGCCCCTTCCGGAAGGAGAGCGTCTCGTAGAGCATCTCCAGGACGATGCTCTTGACGTGGGCGAGGTATGCGTCGAGCTCGATGCCGCCGAGGGAGGCGACGATCTCTCCAAAGGTCTTCTTCTTCGCCCTGCGGTAACGCCGCTCCGCCTTCTTGAAGATGTCCGGAGGGATGATGTCCTTCTGGCGGAACCACTCGAGGACGGAGAACCCGGCGTTGTCGTCGTAGGAGATGATGGCGCCGTCGGAGAACGGCAGGCGACGCACCTCCTGACCGCGGCGAATCGTCAAGATGCCCGACTTGCGATTCGCCTCCAGATTTTGGACCACGTCCATGATCGGGATCGCGCTGGCGTCGCCTTGGAACTTCATCGACGGCTGTTCCGGTGCCTCCGGGGTCGTCGGGCCGGCCGGGCGTGGTTCGAGACCGCCGGCGGATGGACGCCCGTTGTGATTTCCTGGTCAGGGGCCTGCTGCGGCAGGGAAGCACGGGCGCCCGAGCGTCTGGAGTTCGCCCGGCAAGGCGCATGGCGATACGGACGGAGAGCATCGCCGAGAGTGAACGCGACCGCGGAGGAGCGTTCACCCGCACAGCCGGGCGGCGAAGACAACGTTCGGGCTTCGCGTTACCTGTCGTATTAGGCTCCAAATCAGTATAAGATGGGCCGCTCATCCGGGACCAACGGAGGGAGGTTCCGGAAAGAGTCGCAGATGACCACGCGCGCCGACTGGGATACTTACTTCATGCGGATCGCCCGCGAGGTCGCGGGGCGGTCGACGTGCGACCGAAAACATGTCGGCGCCGTCATAGTCCGGGAAAAGACGATCCTGTCGACCGGTTACAACGGGTCGATCGCCGGCATGCCGCACTGCGACGAGGTCGGCCACATCATGGAGAACGGCCACTGCGTCGCGACCATCCACGCGGAGTCGAACGCAATCCTCCAGGCGGCCAAGAACGGCGTGATGATCGCCGGGGCGGCGATCTACGTCACGGCGAGCCCCTGCTGGAACTGCTTCAAGATGATCGCCAACGCCGGCGTCCGGCGCGTCGTCTACGGAGAGTTCTACCGTGACGAGCGCGTCTTCGACGTCGCGCGCCGCCTCGGGATCGAGATGGTCGACCTCTCCCGTGCCGACTGGCGACAGTGACCGGAGTCAGTCGGAGTCGGTATCGGTCATCGGAGTCGGAGTCGGAGTCGGTCATCGGACTCCGATACCAGAGCCCTCGAGGGCGGGTACGGGTACGGGCACGGGAACGGGTACGGGCACGGGTACGGGAACGGGTACGGGTACGTTCAACGTTCCGACGGGGCGGTTCTTGAGGCCGGCCTCATCCGGCGTTACAGTGGATCGGCGAGAGAGTCCCGAGCCAAGCTATTTGAGAGTTCCGATGACATCCGATCGCCCGTTCCACCTCGCCCCGTCCGTGTCGCTGTCACTGGCGCTCGCGCTGTCGTTTATCGGCGGTGACCGGCTCTCCGCCGACTGGCTGGTGCTCAAGGACGGGCGCGAGCTCCGCGGCGTCGACGCCAGGCGACGTGGCTCGCGGTATCGCTTCCTGCTCGAGAACGGCGTCGAGATCAGCGTGCCGGCGTCGCGCGTTGTCGGTGTCCGCAAGGCGCCCGCCGACGAGCGCGTCGAGTTCCGTGGCGAGTCGGTGACCCTGCGCGACAAGGCCCGCACGCTGGCGCGGGAGCGGCGGGAGACCGAGAAGCGCATGGTCAAGCTGATCGAGACCTGGGCGACCGGCAAGCGCGGGTCCGAGGAGGCGATGTCGACGATCCGGGGGCTGCCGGAGGCGGAGCGGGGCCGATACCTCACGAAGGCGCTCCTCGAGAGCAAGCGGAAGAGCGCGCGACTCCTCGCCGCTCGCGAAATCGCCGCGTGCAGCTCCCGCACGGCGATCCCGGCGCTGGCCGCCGCCGCGGTGCAGGATTCCTATCGCAGCGTGCGCGACTCGAGCCTCCGCTCGCTGAAGCTCTTCGAGGGCGAGGACGTCAGTGGCCGGTTCCTCCCGTACCTGCGGAGCTCATCGCCGAACCGGAGGATGCGCGCCGCGAACGCGCTCGCGGTGTTCCCGGACCGCCGGGCGGTGCCGGCGATCCTCGAGACCATGCACATGGTCTGGTCGGGGTTCGGCCGCGGCTACTTCGCGCAGATCACCCAGCGCGCCTACATCGCCGACTACGAGCTGGTCTCCGGCGGCACCGGCTTCTCCATCATCGAGGTCGCCGATCCGATCGTCCGCACGACGCAGACCGGCGTCGCGCTCGACGTCGACGTCCGCAAGGTCGAGGCGATCGCCCGCCTGCGCGCCCTCGTCAAGTGCGCCGGCCGCGACCTCGGCACCGACCTGGCCGCGTGGCGGCGATGGTGGCAGGAGGAGGGGCGACTGGAGGTGCGGGAGAAGAGCGAGAAGCCCGCGGCGGATTCGGGCGACTCGCCTTGACGAATAACTCTTTCGCGTCCCGGGGGAACTCCTCTCGTCGTCCTCGTTCTCGATCAGCCGTCGGAGCCGATGCGGATTCCGACGCCGAGCCCATCGTTGCAGAAACGTACCCGTACCCGTACCCGTACCCGTACCCGTCCTCGAGGGCTCTGGTTGCGGAGTCCGATGACCGACTCCGACACCGATGGCCGACACCGACTCCGATTCCGATTCCGACACCGATTCCGACGCCGATGTCCGATACCGATTCCGATGACCGATACCGGCCCATTCTCAATCTTCCTGCTTTCCCTTCCTCTTCCTGCTTTCCTGCTGGATCGTCGCAGAGTCTCGCCAGCGACGTCGAGCAGCCTTGAGAGACGGGTACGGGAACCGAATCAGAGCAGCACTTCCCGCCTGGTAGGTTTGGCCTTCCCCGCCTTTTTCTTGCGGCGGTTCATGCGGCGTTCCCAGTCGCGGAGGGCCGGGAGGTTGTCCTGGACCTTGGCGACGATGTCCGCGATGCGCTGCATCTTCTCGCGCGACGGCTTGATGTAGTTCCAGTCCATGTCGAGCGAGCGGTCGACCTTGATCTGGCAGCCGGGGTAGGACTCCGCGCGGTACCGCTTGCCGGCCTCGACGAGCTGCGCGGTCCACGGGGTCTTCGGTCCGCGGTAATCGCTGCCGCGCATGCGCTCCCAGTAGGGGATCGGCGCCGGGACGTAGTGCCCGACGGGCAGTCCCTCGGCGGCGAGGGCCTTCTCCACCGTGTCGCGCTCGACGGCGGCCGCCTGGCGCTGGAAGTTCATCGTCAGCGTGTAGTAGGACGGCAGCTCGTCGTCGGCGTACGCCGGGAAGGAGATGATCGAGGAGCCGCGCAGCAGCTTGCGCAGCGTCGCGACGTTCCGGCGGCGCCCATCGATCTCGCGATCGACCTTCTTGAGCTGCTCGACGAGCAGCACGGCGACCACCGGCGAGAGCCGGTAGCTGTAGACGAGCGAATCGACGTACGGCTTGAGCTTCGCGGGGAACCCGGGATCGGGCGATCGGCCCATGTGCTGCGAGAAGAGCGCCGCCTTCCAGTAGACGTCGCGATCTTTCGTCACCATGTAGCCGGCCTCGGTGGTGCCGAGCAGCTTGAAGCCCATGCACGAGAATCCCGAGGCGGTTCCGTAGCAGCCGACCTTCTTGCCGCCGACCATGGCGCCGTGCGCCTGGCTGCCGTCCTCGATCACCGGCAGGCCGCGCCGCCGCGCGATCTTCATGATCGCGGGCATGTTCGAGGGCTGCCCGTGAATGTGGACGACGAGGATCGCGCGCGTGCGCGGCGTGATCGCCGACTCGATGGCGGCGGGGTCCATCAGCCCGGTATCCGGCAGCACGTCGGTGAACACCGGCACGGCGCCGCAGTGGAGGATGCACGAGACCGACGCGCCCCAGGAGTAGGGCGTCGTGATGACCTCGTCTCCCGGACCGATCTCGAGGCCGAGCAGCGCGATCTGGAGCGAGGCGTGGCCGGACGACACCACCATGCAGTGGCGCATCTGCTGCCACTTCGCGATCGCCTCCTCGGCCTCCGCGATGATCGGGTGATGCTTGCCGAGGCCGACGGTGGCGCCCTTCTCGAGCAACCGCACCGCGCGCCGGATCGCCGCCTTGCTGAAGGTCGGATGCTGGTCCATCGGGACCGCCCCGAGCTTCTTGCCCCCGAGTAACGCCAGCTTCTTCGCGCTCAAGTGCGTGCTCCTCTGTTTTCTACTCCTTCAGCGCGCCGGCGGTCAGCCCGTCGATCATGAAACGCTGCGCCAGCAGATATACAAGGATGAGCGGCGCCGACACAAGCGTCAATCCCGCGAACAGGAGCTGGTAATCCGTGGTGTGGATCCCCTGGAAGACGAGCAGTCCCGTCGAGATCGTCCGCAGCTCGTCGTCCTGGATGAACAGAAACGCCAGCAGGAACTCGTTCCAGGCCGAGAGCGCGGTGATGACCGCCACCGACGCGGCCGCCGGAGCGGCGAGCGGCAGGTAGACCGAGAAGAAGACGCGCAGCTCGGACGCGCCCTCGAGCGCCGCGCTCTCGCCGAGCTCGCGCGGCAGGGAGATGAAAAAGGCGCGCAGGATGTAGACACCGATCGGCAGGTTCATGGCGATATACGGGAACACGAGCGCCGTGCGCGTGTCGAAGAGCCCGAGCTGCTCGATCAGCACCCGCAGCGGGATCAGGTACGCCTGGATCGGCAGGATCAGCCCGACCAGAAAGAGCGCCAGGACGAGCGTCTGGCCGCGGAACCGCCAGCGCGCCAGCGCGTAACCGGCCAGCGCGGAGAGCAGCACGTTGGCGGCGACGGCGCTCGCCGTCACCAGCAGCGAGTTCTTGAAGTAGGTCTTCATGTTCGCCTCGGTGAAGGCGCGCACGAAGGGGTCGAAGGTGATGGTCTCGGGCAGCGCCCAGGGATCGGCGAAGATCCGCGGCGTCGGCTTCATCGACGAGAGCGCCATCCAGACGAAGGGCGAGAAGAAGGCCAGCGCGCCGCCGGCGAGCAGGATGCCGAGGGCCCAGCGGGCGGCGAGTCGACGGGGATCGCGCGCGACGGCGGCCATCAGTACTCCAGCCTCCTCCCGGAACCGCCCGCCGCCGGCTGCCTGGAGAACAGGACGACGTAGACGCCGGCGATCGAACCGACGATCACCGTCATGACGACCGCGATCGCGCAGCCGTACCCGTAGTGCTTGAGCTCGAACGCCTGCTGCACGAGCCAGGTCGGCACGATCTCGGTGATGTGCCCCGGTCCGCCGGAGCGTCCCCCGAGAACGTAGAAGAGATCGAACGCGCGAAACGCGCCCGTGGCGCAGATCAGCACGCACACGGCGAGCACCTCCCGCAGCAACGGCAGCGTCACGTGAACGAACCGCCGCCACGCCGAGTCGGTCTCGAGCCGCGCGGCGTCGAGCAGATCTCGCGGCACGCGCCCCAGCCCCGCCTGGATGAGGATCAGGAAGTAGCCGAAGTACACCCAGCCCGACACCGCCGAGATGACGACCAGCGCGAAGCGAGCGTCGGTCAGCCAGTCGATCTCCCCGGGCAGGCCGAGCGCCGAAAGCGACGAGTTCACCAGCCCGCCCTCCGCGCGCAGCACGAACCGGAAGAGCAGCCCGACGAGGATCAGCGGCAGGACCATCGGCGTGAAGAAGAGCACACGCAGCGCGCCACGCCCCGGGAACCGGCGCCAGAGCAGAAGCGCGAGCACGAGCGCGAGCCCGACCTCGAAGAGAATCGACAGCACCAGGTAGACGGTGTTGTTGAAGAGCGCGCGGTGAAAGATGAAGTCATCGACGAGAAGCGTGCGGAGGTTGTCGACACCGGCCCACTCGATCGGCTGCGGCCAGTGCCACCGCGTGAAGGCGAGGACGACGGTCGCGGCGGTGGGGACGAGCACGAAGAGACCGAAGACGAGCAACGCGGGCGCGAGAAAGAGATAGGGCGTCCAGGAGGCCCGCCAGAGCCGCCGCCACCCGCCGGTGGTCGCGTGGGGTGTTTCGAGGTCCATGTCGAGGGGGGCGAGTATACCGCGAGAAGTCGGAGGCTTCGATCGGGTCCCGGCCCCGGTCCCGGACCCGGCCCCGTGCCCGATGAAGCTGCTCGACGACGCTGGCGGATTTCGACGTCAGAGATCCGCA
>JBFFXF010000348.1:0-6783 GCA_041569895.1 Planctomycetota bacterium
CATCGTCGGGGCGGGCACGGGAAGCCAAATCCGCAACGTCGCGGTTCGCCTCCGACTCATCGGCCGCGGCCTTCTCGGCACCGAGAGGGGGACGCACGGGTTCGGCGATCGGGTGGCGCTGGTCACCGGTCTCGACGTCACCGAGATCACCGGGCCGCTCACCGACACCGGCCTGCCGGTCCTCGACACGCGCACCTTCCCGTACTCGGGCTACCTGATGATCGACTCGATGCAGACCGGGGCGCCGTTCGAGATGATCGCCTACAGCGGCATCCGCGGCGAGAACCTCTTCGAGCGCCCGCGCGACGAGAGCGGCCGCGGCATCTTCCGCAACAGCTTCGGCACCATCTCGCGGCCGATCGCGCGCGGCATGTTCGCCTACGCGATTCCGTTCCGCCACTACGACCGCTTCCAGCCGCGCACCGAGAGCGAGCAGATGGCGTACTTCCAGAAGGCGTTCGGCATCCCCGGCGCGCACTGGCGGCGCATCTCATGGCGGGAGCGCGCGCCGAGGATCGAGCGCGAGCGACTGTGCGACATCGTCGTCGCGGCGCGCTTCGACGGCGCGCCGGACTGGTCCGCCGAGCCGACGAACCGTCCCGGCGGGCTCTACTTCCTCGACCCCGACGCCGCGGACACCGGCCGCGAGGACCCGGTGTTCGACCTCGGCGTCGTCGCGGACGAGCTCGAGCTGCGCGTGTACTTCCGCTACAAGAAGGGCAGCTTCATGCGGCTCGGACCCGATTTCTATCGCGACGACTGGAAGGAGACGCCGATCCTCGAGTCGCTGACAGTCGAGTACGAGAAGGCCGGAAGGATCGTGAGGCATGAGGAGACGCGCTTCTGAGAAACCGACGCGCATGGACGCCGGGCACACCCTGATGGAGGTGCTCGTCGCTCTCGGCGTCTTCGTCTTCCTCGGCAGCGCGCTGATCGCGTTCCTGAGCCAGGGCGTCGGCGTCTGGCACCTCGCCGAGGAGCGCGGTCGCATCTACGAGCGCGCCCGCGCGATCCTCGACACGGCGGCGGAGGATCTGCGCAGCCTGTCGTCGGACGTCCGCGCCGAGGGGACCGGTTTCTGGGTGCGGCTGATCTGCGACCGCGATCCGCGGGGACGCCAGCGCCTGCGCTTCGTGAAGACGCTGCCAGGCGAGACCTCCGACCCGATCGCGCTCCACGGCGGCGAGTACCTCGCCCGGGCCGACTCGAGACACTACGACCACCACGCCGACGCGCTCGACGTCGAGCGCGGCCGGCTGCTCGCCCCGGCCGGCTACCAGGAGGTGCTCTACACCGTCCACGAAAACCCGGCCGATGCCGCCGGTGATGGAAGCGGCGGCGACACCCTCTGGCGCGGCGTGCGGTCGCCGATCGGCGGCGTCGGCTCGCTCTTCACCGACTCGAACATCGAGGAAGAGGTGAAACCGAAGAGCACGACGGGCGCCTCGAGCTCCGGCGGCGACAAGGCGAAGGACGGCGCGAGGCGGCGCTCGAAGATCTCCGGCGTCGCACAGCCGCTCGCCGGGGGCGTGCTCTACTTCGGCGTCCGCTTCTGGACGCCCTACACCAACACCTGGGACGATGCGCACCCCGCGATGATCCGTCCGGGTCCGGGGAAACCGAGCGGCCCGACGTCGTACTGGGACTCGACGCGGGCGATCCTGCGCACGACCGGCAAGGCCGGCGAGCTGCGCTGGTCGCGGATCGAGGGCAGCATCGACGATCCGCTCGACGACATCTTTCCGGAGCGCGTCGAGATCACGCTCGTGCTCGCCGGCAGCCCCGAGCTCGAGCCGATCTACCTGACGAGGAACGTCACCTCCGGCGACAAGTCGATCCCGGTGTCGAGCGCCGTCGGGCTGCCGGCCGAGGGCCCCTTTCGTTACGTGCGCGTCGATGACGAGTGGATCCGGTACGAGAAGATCGAGGGCGACACCCTCGTACTCGGGTCGCGCGGCGAGCGTGGCGCGCGCGAGACCGCCGCGGAGAAGCACTCCTCGGGAGCGCGTGTTCTGGTCGGCACGTCCTTCCGGCGCGTCGTCGAGGTCCCGACCTACCGCATCCCCATCGTGCGGGGCGAGCGCAGCAACGTGATCCGGGTGCGGGGGAGGTGATCATGGCGACCGTGCGCTCACGCGGCATGACGCTGATCGAGGTGCTGGTGGCGATGCTGATCCTCTCGATCGGCGCCACCAGCCTCATCGCGCTCTTCGCGTCGGCGAGCGCGACGCACAAACGGGCGGTCGATCGCACGCACGCCGCGCTGGTCGCGGAGGAGATCTTCTCCGAGCTGCAGATGCGCTGGGTCGCCGACGTCGAGCTCAAGGACCTCCTCGCCGATCTGCGCAAGAGCCTGCCGGAGCGCATCGACGACTACTACTGGGAGGTGACGCTCCACCGTCCCGCCGACAGCGTCGGCGCAGGCGCGAGGCTCGGCGCCGGCGACGCCGCGACGTGGGATCCCGATGAGCTCGTCGCGCGCGTCACCATCAAGTGGTCGCGGGCGGCCGAGTCGCACGAGGAGGTATACTCGACGATCCTCCTGCCGAGGCCGGCCGGGGCAGCGCGGTGATCCCCGAGCTGCTGGCGTCCATCCGCTTCGTCCACGAGCGCATCCGCGACGCCGTCGTCGAGCGGTGCGAGGATCAGGAGCTCGCCGACCTGGCGCGCGTGGTGCAGGACGACGAGGGCGACACGACCTTCGCCATCGACCGCGTCGGCGAGGAGGTCCTGGTCGACCACTTTCGCGACGAGGTCGCCCGCCACGCGCCGCTGGTGCTCGTCGCCGAGGGGCTCGGCTCGGAGTCGATCGTCCTGCCGGAGGGCGCTCGCGAGGAGGACGCCGTCTGGCGCGTCATCGTCGATCCGATCGACGGCACGCGCGAGCTCATGTACCAGAAGCGCAGCGCCTGGGTGCTCACCGGCGTCGCGCGCAACCGCGGCGCGGCCACGTCTCTGCGGGACATCGAGCTCGCGGTGCAGACCGAGATTCCTCTCGTCAAGCAGCACCTTTGCGACCTCATGTGGGCGGTGCGCGGCGAGGGCGCCGGCGCGGAGCGGCTCGACCGCATCTCGGGCGAGCGACGGCCGCTTCGACTGCGCCCCTCGAGGGCGAAGACCATCGGGCAGGGGTTCGCGACCATCGCGCGCTTCTTTCCAGGCGCGCGCGACGAGCTCGCCGCCATCGACGAGGAGATCGTCGCCGCGGTCCTCGGCCCGCCGCGACCGGGAAAGGCGCTCTGCTTCGAGGACCAGTACATCTCGACCGGCGGCCAGCTCCACGAGCTGATGGCGGGCCACGACCGCTTCATCGCCGACCTCCGCCCCCTGGCGGAGAAGATCCTCGCCGACCGCGGGCAGGCGGTCGGCATCTGCTGCCATCCGTACGACATCTGCACCGAGCTGATCGCGCGCGAGCTCGGCGTCATCATCACCGACCCGACCGGCGCCCCCCTCGACGTCCCGCTGACCCTCGATGCGAACGTCGCGTGGGTGGGATACGCCAACGAAGACCTCCGCAACGCGATCGAACCGGCGTTGCGGGAGAGCTTGAAGCGCAGAGGGCTCCTCTGAGCCCACGGGTTCCGGCCGTTACCGGTCCCGCTCCCGTCCCCGCTCCCGTCCCCGTTCCCGTGCCCGTTCCCGAGAGGACTGGTCGACTCCGCCGGTGAGACTCTGACGGCAGAGCACGGCAAGGAAGGCAGGAAGGCAGGAAGGCAGGAAACGAGTCTGGTCGTGTCTTGCGAAGTCTGTCGATCTCGAAGACGCCGTCGAGAAGCGAGGGCTGGTTACGATTTGAACCAGAGAGGCGCTGCGCTGCGCGCGCACCGCCGCATGAGCGGCAGAGACGCACGGAGGAGTTTCTTTCCCTTCGAGGGGAACCAGGAAGGGCCTGTCCTACTCGATTCCGTTCGAGGAACGAGCGAGGCTCACGAAGGCGACCCCATCAATTCTTCCGTTTCCTGCCTTCCTGAGTTTCCTGCCTTCCTCATGAATCGTCTGACAGCAACCCCCCGAAGTCGACTGTCCCCGCCGGAGCTCGGACTCGGGACGGACTACGGCAATGACCTCCGCCATGCCAGCAGCTTGTCCGCCAGCTCTTTCGCCAGGCGCTCATGGGTCTTTGCCAGGTTGGTGCTCTCCCTGCGGTCGCTGGCGAGGTCGTAGAGCTCGAGGCGGGAGCCGTCGGCGTTGATCAGGAGCTTCCAGTCGCCCTCGCGCAGCGCCAGGTTGGGGCTGCGGTCGTGTTCGAGCGCGGGTTTGAGGTAGGTGTCGTCGCGGCCGTACTCCCAGAAGATGGGGCGCGTGCGTCGTGGTGTCTCGCCGCGGAAGGCCGCGCCGAGGTCCTCGCCGTCGAACGCGGCGTCCGGCCTCTCGACGTCCGCCAGGGCGCAGAGCGTCGGGAAGAGATCGACGGCGGTGAGCACGGTGGTCTCGTTGACGCGGCCCGCCGGGACGAGGCCGCGGCAGCGAGCGATCAGGGGCATGCGGATGCCGCCCTCGTAGAGGCTCCACTTGCGTCCGCGGAAGCCGGCGGTGCTGCCCGGCGCGTCGAATCCCTTGCGGGTGTAGCTCGGCCAGGCGGTGGGGCCGTTGTCGCCGGTCACCAGGATCAGCGTGCGTTCCGCGAGGTCCATCGAGTCGATCGCCTCGACGAGACGGCCGATCTGCCGGTCCATCTCGTCGAGCACCGCGTAGAACTTCTGCACGAAGGGGTTCGCCGCGAAGCGCTCGTACTTCGCGAGCGTGTCGGGCCGCGGGCGGTGCGCGTCGTGGACGTCGTTGAGCCAGAGGTGCACGTAGAAGGGCCGTTCCCGGTGGCGCGTGATGAAATCGATCGATCGATCGACGTAGATCCGCGTCAGCTCGTGCTTCTCGGCGTGCTGGATCCGGCCGCGTCCGAGCTCGGCGCTCCTGCGCGCGCCGCCGGGCGGCAGGACGCGATCGCCGAGGCCCTCGAAGGAGACCAGCGACTCATCGAAGCCGTAGAGCTGCGGCAGCGGCGCATCGCCGACGTCGCGTCCGCCGCCCATGTGCCACTTGCCGAAGTGCGCCGTCTGGTAGCCCGCGCTCCGGAACGCGCGCGCGATGCACGGAGCGCGCGGGTCGAGGAAGTCGCGCATGCCGCGCTCGCGGTTGCGCTTCCGCGTCGCCAGGAAGGAGTGGATCAGGTGCCGGGCCGGGTACTGTCCGGTCGTCAGACCGACCCGCGATGGAGAGCAGATCGGCGAGGCGACGTAGAACTGCGTGAACCGCGTCCCCTCGCTCGCCAGCCGGTCGATGTGCTCGGTGCGGACATCCTCGTTCCCGGTGCAGCTCAGGTCACCGTATCCGAGATCATCGATGAGCACGAAGACGACGTTGAGCGGCGGGCGAGAAGCGTCGTCGGTCGCGGCGGCCGTGACAGGCGCGAAAAACAGCACCGCGGCCACGACGAACAACCCCCGGAACCGTCCCCGATCCCGTTCCCGTCCCCGTGCCCGTGCCCGTGCCCGAAATCGCCTCGGTGTTCGACACTCGGTCAGTCTTGGAGTTCTCATTCTTTCACTCACGTGCAGCACCGGAGCCCCTCACGGCCCGCGCACCGCGCGCGGAAACCCTCCCGCGAAATCCTTCGGCACGATGTCGGCGATGTTGCCGAAGAGGCCGTTCATCACCCAGGCGTGCAGCGGATCGTGAACGTCGGTGGTCGAGGACCAGTAGCGCGTCAGCACCGGATCGAAGACGGAATCGAAGGCCGGCGAGTGCCGCCCGTAGTCGGCGAGGCTCTGGAGCTCGCGAACGTTCGGCAGTCGCCAGTCGTCGTGACCGCCGAGCTCGAGGTCGGCGCAGTACCGCAGCGCCTCCTTCCACGTCATCGCGCTGCTCCGGCCGAGCCGCTGCTCCCACACGAGCCCGGTGCACGTGTCCGTCACGGTGCCGTCGCCGTTCGCCGCGAAGCGCCCGCCGGAGGGGCAGCCGCGACGCCAGAAGCCGTCCTGGCCGGGAAACTCGTCGTCATCGCATGAGATCACCGCACCCGCGTCGTCGAAGCACCGCGACTGGCCGGTCGCCGGCAGCAGCGTCGGACAGTCGATCGGCGCCGGCGCCGGCCCGCCGACGAAGAGCCAGTCGAGGAGATGGATCGCATCGGCGATATCGATCGCCCCGTCGGCGTTGACGTCCCCGTTCCGCCGCGCCCGCCCGCCCTCACCGTCGACCGGCGCGGGAGAGACGAGCAGCGCGAGCGTGATGGCGTTCAGGGCAAGTGAAGCAACCAGTAGTCGGCGCATGGAGCCTCCTGTGCAAGACGGTCCGCAGATTCCGCAGAACGAGTGTTTCCGAGGAGCCCTCGGAGTCGGAGTCGGTCCCCAACGTTGCAAAAAACCCGAAAGCCCGCTCGACCTTGGTGGCGAGACTCTGCGACGCATCCATGAGGAACGCAGGAAGACGGCGAAGCAAGGAAGGTTCGCTCGACAGCTCAAGCGAGGCTCACCAAGCTCCACCCAGTCGAGAGTCCCCGTGGAGCTCCGACATATCTCCCAGAAACGCCAGCGCTCAGCGGATTTAACCACAGAGGGCACAGAGAACGAAGCAGAGAGGGCACAGAGGCGGCTTCGAAGGCGTTGCTGGAGTCGCAGGCCGGGTTGAGCGGCGAAGGGTCGTTCGGACTGAAGAGGGAGAGAGACCTCTCTGTGCGTCCTCTGTGCCTCCGTGCCTCTGTGGTTCAATTCTCGGCGAACCTCACTCACGGTGCGATCTGCCGAGACGACAGCGCGGCCCGGAACAACTGCGATTTCGAGG
>JBFFXF010000349.1:0-6732 GCA_041569895.1 Planctomycetota bacterium
CGGAACGGACTCCCGCTTCCACCCGGCGCTGGCTCGCGGGTACCATGGGCTCGCGGCATGCGAGGCGTGGACCGCGGCGTGCGTCTGGTGCTTTCCGGAGGCTCCGATGGCGGACGAGAGCGAACACCGAGTACCCGTCAACGACCAGGCGGGCGAGGTCAGCGCCGTTTTGCGGCGTCCGGCCGGCGCGGATCGGTTGCTCGTGCTGGCGCACGGGGCCGGCGCCGGCATGCGGCACGCGTTCATGGAATCGATCGCCGAGCGCCTCGCCGATCGGCGTGTCGCGACGTTTCGCTATCAGTTCCCCTACATGGAGAAGGGCAGCCGACGGCCGGACTCGCCGAAGAAGCTCACGGCGACGGTGCGCGCCGCGGTCGAGGCTGCGGCGGAGCTCGAACCGGACCTGCCACTCCTCGCCGGCGGCAAGTCGATGGGAGGACGCATGACGTCCACGGCGGCGTCGGAGGAGCCGCTCCCCGGAGTCCGCGGCATCGTTTTCCTCGGCTTCCCGCTCCACGCCGCGGGAAAGCAACCGTCGAGCGAGCGCGCCGAGCACCTCACCCGCGTCACCGTGCCGATGCTCTTCCTCCAGGGCACCCGCGACAACCTGGCTGACCTGGACTTCCTGCGACCGGTGTGCGCCGACCTCGGAAAACGCGCGACGCTCCACATCGTCGAGGGAGGCGACCACTCCTTCCACGTCCTCAAGCGATCGGGCCGCACCGACGAGGAGGTCCTCGACGAGCTGGCAACGGTGATCGCGGAGTGGCCGGCGGGCTGAAACGGCGCTGAAATCCAGCGGCGATACAGTTCTTCGAGATTCGCCTGGAGACAAGCCCTCGGGGCTTTGTGTATCATTGTCGCACCGTCGGGGGGAGCATCAGCGAAAACCGAGAGAGCCACAGTCTCGGAGAGTGTCGGCGGAAAGCAGGACCGTCTCATGCGTCATCATCACCATCTTTTTGAGCGTCGTCGTCGTCACCCGTCTCGCGCCTCTTTCGCCGCGCTCGTCGTGGCGGTGCTGGTCCCTCGGGCCGTGCCCGTCCACGCGGTGACCGTGAGCGAGATCTTCTACAACCCGCCGGACGGCGACCAGGCGCTCGAGTTCATCGAGATCACCAACGAGACCTACACGCCGGACGACCTCTCGGGATGGGCGTTCATCGACGGCGTCAGCTTCGTCTTCGAGCAGGGGACGATCCTCCTCGGCCGCCAGAGCATCGTCCTCTGCGGCAACCCCGACGCGGTCAAGGAGCGCTACGGTCTCGAGGACGCCGTCGTCTTCGGTCCCTGGGACGGACGGCTCGACTCGGGCGGGGAACGCCTGACGCTCGTCAACCACGTCGGCGTCACGATGGTGAGCCTGCGCTACCGCGACGACGGCAAGTGGCCGGTGGCGCCGGACGGAACCGGTCACTCGCTCGTCCTGCGGGAGCTGCACCTCGATCCGGACGAGCCGGAGAGCTGGGAGCAGAGTCCCGAGCTCGGCGGCAGTCCGGGGCGGCCGAACTTTCCCGACCAGCGCGAGATCGAGTTCGAGGAGACGGTCCACCTCGACGTGGGCGAGGCGTGGCGATTCCGCCGTGGCACGGCGCCGTTCTCCGATCCACCGGATGCCTGGAAGGCGATCGACTTCGACGACGCGGGCTGGGAGAGCGGGCCGTCGGGATTCGGATTCGGCGATGACGACGACGCGACGATCCTCGACGACATGCGCGGGAACTACAGCTCGCTCGCGATCCGCACACGCTTCACGCTCACCGCGGAGCAAATCGCCGCCGAGGGCGACCTCGTGCTCGGCGTGAAGTACGACGACGGCTTCTGCGCGTACCTGAACGGCGTCGAGGTCGCGAGCGCGAACTGTCCCGACGAGGTGACGTTCGACGCCACCGCGACGCGCTCGGCCGAGGCGCGCACGGAGTCGCTCTTTCCGATCGAGCGCGATCGGTTCGTGGCCGGCGAGAACGTCTTCGCCATCGTCGGTTTCAACTCGTCGCTCTCGAGCGGCGACTTCTCGCTGATCCCGCGGCTGATGAACCGCCGCGCCCTGATCGACGACCCGCCGATCGTCTTCCACGGCCGCTTCAACGAGCTCGTCCGCAGCTCCGGCGACGGCACGGGCTGGGTCGAGCTCTTCAACCGCGGCGCCATGGCGATCGACCTCTCCGGCGTGCGGCTCACCGACGATCCGGACCGCGAGGACAAGCACGTCTTCCCGTCGGGCACGACGATCGCTCCCGGCGAGTTCCTCGTCGTCTCGGAAGCCGAGAGCGGCCTCGACTTCTCGACCGAGAAGGTGCGCCTCTTCCTCCTCCAGGAAGACGACCGCGTGCTGGCGGCCCACGCCTTCGACCGCGTGCTCCAGGGCCGATCACTGGCCGAGGCGCACTTCCCCGACGGCGATCCCGATCGCACCTTCCTCACCGAGACGCCGACGCCCGGCGAGCCGAACCGCGTGGCGCGCGTCGAGGGCGTGGTGATCAACGAGATCTACTACCATCCCCCGGAGGACCGGCCGGGCGAGTTCCTCGAGCTCCACAACTTCACCGACGCGCCGATCGACGTCTCGGGGTTCCGCTTCACCAGGGGGATCGATTTCACCATCCCGGAGGGGACGTCGATCGCCGCCGGCGGATACCTGGTGATCACGGACGATCCGGCGCTCCTCGCCGAGCACTGGGATTACCAGGACGCGCTCGGCCCCTGGCGGGGTCAGCTCGCCGACAGCGGCGAGAACATCCGCCTCCTCGACCGGCTCGGCAACATCGTCGACGAGGTGCGCTACCACGAGGGCGGCGCCTGGTCGATCTGGGCCGACGGGCGCGGCGCCAGTCTCGAGCTCCTCGACCCGCGCCAGCCGAACGACTTCGGCACGGCGTGGGAGGCGAGCGACGAGTCGGGGAAGACCGCGTGGGAGAAGCTCGAGTACGACGTCCCGCGCTACGCGCCCGCCGGCGAGTCGGAGCTCCACATCCTGCTGGTCGAGAGGGGCATCTGCCGCATCGACGACGTGAGCATCGTCCGCGACGGCGAGGACAACCTCATCCCCAACCCCGGCTTCGAGGAGGACACCCGTCCGTGGCGCATCGAGGGCACGCACGTCGACAGCCACCGGACCGAGGTCGACCGCCACGAGGGCGTCGCCTCCCTCGAGGTCGTCGCCACCGGCAAGGGCGACAGCCTCTGCAACCGCATCGAGACCGACACCAGCCCGCGCATGAGCGCGGGGCCCTACACGGTGTCGCTCTGGGCGCGGTGGGTGCGCGGGTCGAGCCTGCTCGTCCTGCACGGCGAGTTCGCGCCCGGCCCGTGGTTCGGGACGCGCGACGTCAACATGTCGAACAACTCGCTCGGCGCCAGCCTCCGCATGACCGTGCCGTGGAACATCGGCACGCCGGGCGCCGAGAACAGCGCCCGCCGCAACCTCCGCGCCATGACGGAAAGCGGCAATATCGGCCCGGTGATCTCCGACGTCCGTCACCACCCGCCCGTGCCCGACGCGAACTTCCCGGTGACCGTCTTCGCCCGCGTCGCCGATGCCGACGGCGTCTCGAGGGTCGTCGCGAAATACCAGCCCGAGGTGCGCAACGCGGAGCTCCAGGAGGCGGAGCTCTTCGACGACGGCGCGCACGGGGACGGACTCGCCGGGGACGGGCTCTACGCCGGTCGCATCGGGTTGTTCGATTCCGGCATCGCCGTCGTCTTCTGGGTCGAGGCGACCGACCCCGCCGGTGCGGTGCGGACCTTCCCGGCGGATGCGCCGGCGACCCGGCTGACGTTCGCGGTGGGCTCGGTCCGCGAGGCCGTCTACGTCGTGCAGAGCTCCGACTCGGTCCGGGAGCTCGCCGCCCGACCGCTGCACTCGAACGACCTCGTCGACGCGACGATCATCTACGACGACAAGGAGATCTACTACAACGCCGGCATCCGCTACCGCGGGAGCCCGTGGGGACGGCCGAGCCGCCAGAGCTACCGCCTCGCGTGGCAAAAGGACAAGCCCTTCATCGGCGGTCGCAACACGATGAACGTCTCCAACCGCGACCGCGGCGACGGCGCCGCGCATTTCATGATCTCGCGCAACAGCCGTCCGGGCTCGATCGCTCCCGCGTCCGACTACCGTTACATCACGGCGCGCATCAACCGTCAGTCCCTCGGCCAGCCGGGCTTCTTCGACACCGTCGATCGCGACTTCATCGGCAAGTGGTACGGTGAAGAGACCGCCGACGACGGCGTCGTCCTCAAGGGCAACGGCAAGCTCCGCTTCAACGATGGCTGCACGCGGACCGGCTGGGACGAGGCGACGACGCTCCACATGGACGAGAGCCCGGAGAACTACCGCTTCTACTACAACCACAGCATCAACCAGACGCGTGACAACTGGAGGCCGTGGATGGATTTGACCCGGGTGCTCGACGCGCGCCACAGCAGCCCCGAGGAGCTCGACGCCAACATCGACAGCGTCCTCGACGTCGAGAAGTTCCTGCGGGTCTTCGCGCCGCGCATCATCATGAACGACGGCGACGCGCTCTACTTCGGCAACGGCCACAACGGCTACATGGTGTGGGACGCGAGCACGGGGCTCTTCAGTTACCTGCCGTTCGACCTCGGCTTCGCGTTCCGCAGCCCGAACTCGAACCTGTTCGGAGTGCGCGATCGGGGAATCGGGCGTCTCCTCGGCCGCCCGCAGGTGCGGCGCATCTACTACCGCATGCTGGACGAGTACCTGCAGGGCTACTGGAACGACCAGATCGCCGGCCCCTACTTCGACGCGCTGCAGCGCGCCACCGGCGTCGGCGCCAGCGCCAAGGGTTTCCTGCGCTCGACCAAGGGCGCGCTCCTGGCGCAGGTGCGGCGGCAGACCGGCGTGGAGTTCTCCATCCGCACCAATGACGGCGAGGACTTCACGACGCTGGAGAGCACGGTGCAGCTCGAGGGAGACGCCCCGGTGCAGATCGAGCGCTTCATGCTCGAGCGAGCCGGCGAGGAGGAGGTCGTGCCGGTCAAACTCGACTTCTTCTCGGCGAGCCGGCCGACGCAGTGGCGGCTGGACGTCGAGATCCGCGACGGCGCGAACGCGTTCACCCTCTTCGGCCTCGATCTCGACGGCACCATGGTCGGCACGGCGAGCATCACCATCACCCGCGGCGCGACCTTCGTCCGCGGAGACGTGACGCGCGACGGGAAGCTGAATACCTCCGACGCCGTCGCGCTTCTCTTCCACCTCTTCCGCGGCCAGGAGATCGTCTGCGAGGACGCGGCCGACGTCGACGACAACGGCGGCATCGACCTCACCGATGCCATCCGCCTCCTCAACTACATCTTCCTCCGCGGCGAACCGCCGGCAGCGCCGTACCCGGAGAGCGGCGGAGACACGACGGACGACTCGCTGGGGTGCCGGCGGGAGTGACGGCGGAATGACGGCGGGCGCGGGCCGATGAAGCCGCGCGCGGAGCGAGCACCATGAGCGGGCAGGCCGGAGACGCACCGGGAGACGCTCGGCGTCCGGAGTCGACCCTCGATGCGGCCGCGGTGGGAGCCGCCTCCGACGCGACGCGCTTCCTGCGCATCGCGGCGCTCGCCGGTTTCGCCATCCACCTGGTCCAGGGGCTGGTGAGATCGTTCCCGCTCGAGGGCGGCCAGATCTGGAGCCTCGTCCTGATGGTTGCGCTCCTCGTCGCCGCGGCGGCGATCGCGGTCACCGTCCTCGCGACGTCGGTCCGCCTGCTGGTCTCGAACGCCGACCTCCTCGTCCCGGTCGGCCTCTACTTCCTGGCCAGCGACATCCTCGGCTGGGTGATGCGGCTTCCGGTGCTGGAGACCGTGTTCTCGCCGTCGCTCTCCTTCTCGGTCCTCAGTGTCGCCTACTCCCTGGGCCTCGGCACGGTGATCGGCTTCGTCTTCGACACCGTCGTCGCCGGCTGGATCGTCCTCATGGCGCTCGAGGTCGCGCGGGAGCGAACGCCGGACCTCGTCGCCACCTTCAGGGACCTGCCGCGGTGGTTCATCCCGATCGCGGTCGTGCGACTGATGGTCGTGGTGCTGATCTGCGCGCTCGTCACCATCGGCGTCGGCTTCCTCGGACTGCTCCTGCCGCTCGGAATCGCCGCCGGCCTGATCGCCGTCGTGACGCTCGGGCCGGTGCTGGTGCTCTTCAACATGGCGTGCTTCTTTCCCTTTCCGTGCGTCCTCGAGCGGTCGGGGTCCTTCGCGCACAGGCTCGGTCGCGGATTCCGCCTGGGAGTCCGGCGCTGGCGGGCGCTCCTCGTGCCGCTCGTCCTCGTCATGCTCGTCCTGGGAAGCGTGCCGTACTTCACGTTCTCGTCGAGCGCGTCGAGCTGGAGCGTCAACATGAAGTTTCACGTCAAGTGGATCGCCGACTTCCCGATCTCCTCGTCGTGGGAAGGCGTCCTGGCGTCGGCGATCGGCGTCGACACGCTGCCCCTCGTCACCGCGACCCTCGGCGTCGCCTGCTTCCTCCTCGGCATCGCGCTCACCATCGAGCTCTACCGCCGCGTCGGCATCGGGCGTGACGACGGGGCCTGAGGCCGTCTGCTCTCCGCGGCGCCCCGGCGGTCATTCGGCGGAACGCCCCGGGAGGCGGCGCAGGACCCAGACGGAGTCTGCGAGAAACTCGCCCCGGGCGAACTCCAGGCGCAGCCGGTCGTCGCCCTCGAACCGGTAGGTTGCGGTGGCCGACTGAGGGCCGACGAGATCGACGACCATCGTGCGCTC
>JBFFXF010000350.1:0-6672 GCA_041569895.1 Planctomycetota bacterium
CGGCGCGCCCTCGCGCGTGACCGTCTTCCCGGCGCGCATCTACCGCATCGACTGGAGCGGCGACCCGCGCTCGATGCGCCTGGTGAGCGACTTCGGCGTCGCGCACAACGACATCTGGGAGCTGCCGCTCCAGCCCCGGAGTCCGGCGCGCAAGCTGACCTCGGGACAGGCCGACGAGGACTGGCCGACGACGACGCGTGACGGCGCGACGACGTATCACACCGCGAACGACGACGGCGCCACGGCGATCGTCCGCCGCGATCGCTCGAGCGGGCGATCGTCGCCGATCGAGATCGACGGCGTCGACTTCCGCGAGCCCACCGGGCGCGTCCTCCTCGAGGCCGTCGATCGCGACAGCGGCGAGCTCGTCGTGGCGCGGGTCTCCGTGCGACGCGAGGGCGGCAAGTTCCACGCGCCGGTCGGGGCGCTCTACCGGCTGACACGCGGTCTCGGGCACTTCACGCTACGCCATCGCGAGTCGCTCGAGCTGCCCGCCGGCGACTACGAGGTGATCGCGTTCCGGGGTCCGGAGTACCGCGTCGCGCAGTCACGCGTCACGGTGCACGCCGGCCGGTACGACGCGCACACCATCGTCCTCGAGCGCTGGGTCGACGCGGCGCGGCTGGGGCTGCACAGCGGAGAGAACCACATCCACGCCAACTACGGCTACGGAGCGTGGTACAGCACGCCGCAGTCGGTGCTCGATCAGTGCGAGGCGGAGGACCTCGACGTCGCCAACCTGATGGTCGCGAACTCCGACGGCGACGGCGTCTTCGACCGCGAGTTCTTCCGCGGCGCGCCCGATCCTCTCTCGACCCCCGAGACCATCCTCTACTGGAACGAGGAGTTTCGCAGCACCATCTGGGGACACCTGACGCTGGTGAACCTCGACCGCCTCGTCGAGCCGATCTTCACCGGCTTCGCGGGCACCACCAACCCGCACGACGTGCCGACCAACGCCGACATCGCGGATCGAGCGCGCGTCCAGGACGGCGTGTCCAGCTACACCCACCCCGCGAGCAACGCCGGCGATCCCTACGCGAGCGCCTACTCGGCGAAGGGCCTGCCGGTCGACGCGGCGCTCGGACACGTCGACACCATCGACGTCATGGGGTTCGGCTACGGCGCGTCGCTGGGGCTGTGGTACCGCCTGCTCGACTGCGGCTTCCGCCTGCCGGCGGCCTCCGGCACGGATTGCTTCCTCAACCGTATCCACTCCTGGCCACCGGGCTGGGGCCGGACCTACGTCAGGCTTCCCGGCGGTCTCGACTACGGCGCCTGGATCGAGGGCCAGCGCGCCGGGCGCTCGTTCGTCACCACCGGACCGATGCTCGAGCTCACCGCGGGAGGCCGTGAGCCGGGCGACACCATCGAGCTCACCGCTCCCGGCGAGCTGCGTGTCACCGGGCGCGCGTGGTCGGCGCATCCGCTCGACCGCCTCGAGGTCATCTCCAACGGCGAGGTCGTCGCCACGGGCGCGCCGAAGGAGGAGCGCATCGAGTGGCGCCTCGACACGACCATCCGCTGCGACACGAGCGGCTGGCTCGCCCTGCGAACGGAAGGCCCCGCCCCGCGACACCACGGCGCGCCACGCCTCGTCGCGCACACCAGCCCGATCTTCATCGAGATCACCGGCCACCCGCGCGACACGCGGGAGACCGCCGAGTACTTCCTGAAGTGGATCGACCGCCTCGAGACCGACCTCCGCGCCCGCGACCGCATCCCGACGGCCCTCGGGCATGTGGAGGAGCAACTCGAGCGGGCGAGAGAGATCTACCGGCGACTGGCGAACCGTCGTTGACCGCCTCGTCCATCCTCGGAGTCGGTATCGGTATCGGATCTCGGAGTCGGAGTCGGGATCGGCATCCGCATCGGCATCGGAATCGGATTCGGATTCGGATTCGGAGTATTCGGAGTCCGAGTCGGTATCGGAACTCGGGAACGGGAACGGGCACGGGAACGGGAACGGGAACGACGACGAGGACGAGGACGAGGACGAAAACGCTACCAATCCGCAGAACCTCACGGCAACCGTTCCACCACCACCCGCCGGAAGAAGATCTCCGACCCCTCGCACTGGAGCAGGATCTTTCCCGATGTCGGATGGACGTCGCGGGCGGTCACGACGAGCTCGCCGTTGACGCGGATCAGGATGCGGTCGCCGCGGCAGACGCATTCGATGCGGGTCCACTCGCGGGCGGGGCTGTCGGGGTCGCGGGCGCCGCGGAAGCCGAGCCGGTCTTGCCATGCGCGGTCCTTGGCGCGCCAGTTGATCCGTCCCCAGCGCTCGAGCGTGAACGGCTCGCCGTCAGGGCGCCAGTACGGCCAGCCGGCGGCGTCGCGCTCCTCGCCGACGTCGGTGGTCAGTCGAAGCGGCAGCCACTCGCCGTCCTCGCCCCGGCCGCGGATCAGCATCAGGTCGCCGACGCAGCCCTCCATCACCTGGCACTCGATCGCCGCCATGAACGCGCCGCCGCCGTCGAAGGAGTTGCCGTGGGGTCCGCGGGCGTGGAGGAAGATCCCGGAGTCGCGCGCCTTGCCGGCGCGCTCGCCGTGGTTGCGATCGCCCCAGCGGTACTCGACGACGAGCCGGTAGTCGCGAAAGGATCGTCGCGTCGCGAGGTATCCGAGCCCCTCGCCCGAGATCCGCAGCTCGCCATCGACGACCGAGAACACCCCGCGCGGATCCTCGTGCCTCGTGTCGACGAGAAAGGTCGAGAAGTGATCGAGATCCTTGCCATCACCATCGAAAAGCACCACCGTCGAGCGGCACCCGCCAGCGAGGGAGGCGAGCGCGGCGATCAGGGCGGTGGACACGCGCGCGCGTAAGCGGCTCGAGCTGGCACAGCGCCGCGTGGGAACACGGATGGCACCTCTCGGACGATTCATGAGGAAAAAAAGGCGACTCAGGAAGTCAGGAAACGATTGGATTGAGGGGCGCCGATCACCTGGCCGCCCTTCATGCCGTCGCCGCCGAGGAGGAGAATCGCCCGTTGCATCGGACGGCGCTGCCCTGGCGTTGATCTCTGCATCGGAACTCGTTCCCGGCTTCGGTGTCGCCACCCTCGGCGGGTCCGCGCGTCGCCGTGCGGCGCCCCCGTGGCCGCGACACCCTGTCCCTGATTGCCGGAGCCGCGCCCGGATCATGCCTGCCCGGGGGCTCCGCGTCCAGTTCGCTTTGAGCGCTTCGCGTTTGAACCCCGCGCCGCCGGCGAAGTTTCGAGACTGGCGACCGCCGCCCGCAGCCGTCAAAATCCTGGGAACGCCGCGGGGGGCGTCGTACAATCGTGCGGAGTGGGCGCTCGAGTACGTCCGTTTTCCCTGACAGCCGTTTTTCGTGGCAGCAACGCGCTGGATGGCCAGGAGCTCTCGATGATCCCGATGAAGATGAAGTCGTCCCTTTCTTGCCCCGTGCGGGCTCGCGCTTTTCTCCTCGCCGCCGTGGCGGCGCTCCTCCTCGCACCGCCGATCCGCGGCCAGGGCGAGCCGTCGACCGGCGAGATCCGCGAGGCTCTCAACTCGCCAGACTCGGAGATCCGCCACGCGATGTGGAAGCGGCTCAATCCGGAGAAGTCGAACCACTACAAGGTGCTGATCCAGATCCTCGGCAAGCTCGCGTGGCACGACCGGGACGGCGCCATCGTCGCGCTCTCCAAGGCGGCGACGGAGAAGGCGATCGAGAAGATCGTCAAGGAGCTCCACAAGAACCGAAACCCGTTCGTCCGCCAGGGAATAGCGCAGGCGCTGGCGCTGATGAACGACGAGAAGTACTACAAGGAGCTCTACACGGCGCTGGACGACAAGAACCCCTACGTGCGGCGGGTCGTCGTCGACGCGCTCAAGGTCCACAAGAAGGAGAGCGCGGTCGAGGCGCTGATCAAGCGCTTCCAGGTCGAGAAGGACCCGGTCGTCAACACCTTCATCGAGAACTCCCTCAACGAGCTCACGCAGGCGTTCCGCGGCCCCAACCCGCTCGCGTGGCTGATCTGGTGGAACGAGGCGAAGAACGATCCCGACTACAAGCTGGGCGAGACCGACGAGGACGCCAAGCGCGCCGCCGAGGAGCTCGGCCGCAAGCTCAAGGAGCGCACGACGGTGCTCGCGGGCGTCGAGCTGACGACCGCCGAGCGCGGCTCCGGCGATGGTGTGCCGATCCTGGTCATCCCGCACTACGGCTACAGCAAGAAAACGATGCTGCCGTTCCTCTCGGAGCTGGAGAAGAACCACAAGCTCTACTACATCGACCTGCCGCCGATCTCCTCGTTCAAGGGCCTCAAGGCGGTCGGCGCCACCAAGATGCCCTACTACCCGATCGACAAGCTCGTCGAGGCCTTCGAAGAGCTCCGGAAAAAGACCAACCAGAAGCACTTCGCGATCATGACGTGCGGCATGAACGGCTGGATCGCGATGCGGTACGCGAGGCTGTACCCCGAGTCGATCGCCGGCATGATCCTCATCTCCCCGATCTCGAGCGGCAAGCAGTTCGGCAAGGCCACCGAGCTGATGATCCGCACCGGGAAGAAGGACAAGGACCGCGAGCTCTGGCACTACGCGCTGACGCGGCAGATCAACGCCCAGACCGGTGAGGACTTTCACGAGCGCCACCACCGGGAGAACCAGGAGGCGAAGCCCGCCGGCGAGGAAGCCGCGCTGGCGCGGCGCTCGTGGAGCCTGATGTTCGGGGAGGAGCGCGACAGCGCGATCAGCATGCTCTTCGCCGACCGGATGCAGCCGCTCGGCGGCGTGATCATCCCGGACTTCATGCTCTTCAGGGAGCCGAAACCATCGATCATCGTCCCGACGATGGTGATCGTCGGCAAGAAGAGCCTGCACACGACCATCGACGACGCCAAGCAGATCGCCGATCACTTCAAGGGGCTGTTCTTCGTCTACCAGCACTCCGCGAGCATGCCGTTCGCCGAGGAGAGCACGCGGTTCAACAACGAGGTCACCGCGTTTCTCGCCAAGTACGGCCGGCCCGAGAAGAAGGGCAAGGAAGAGCGAGGAGCCAAGGAGGCCAACTGATGCGCGACGCGACGTCGTCCACGACGAGTCGCCGCCGCGTTCTGCTGGCGGCTGTCCTGTCCCTCCTGATGCCGGCCGCCGTGGCGGCGGCGCCCCGCGACAGGTCGGGCGCCTCGCGCGACCGTGATGCGCAGCTCGAGGCGGCGCTGCGCAAGCAGACCAAGAAGGTCGTCACGGCGTTCTGCAACGACCTCGAACGCGCCGCGGAGTGGGCGGTGTCGAGGGGACTCGGGTCGGAAGCGCGACGGCTGGTGGCGCGGATCTCGGAGCTCGATCCCGAGTACGAGGACCTCGACAAGCTGAAGACCAAGATCAACGGCGCCGAGAAGGCCGACGGCGACACGTCGAGCGCCGTCAAGACGCTCGAGAAACGTCTTGACAGCGCCTCGAGCCGGCACGCGAAGCGGCTCTACGAGCTCGCCGTCAAGTGCTTCCGCGCCGGGCTGTTCACTCGTTCCTATGACCTGCTCCACGAGGCTCTCACCTTCGCGCCGGATCCGAGGGACAGCACGCAGAAGAAAGTCATGCGGGTCCTCGGATACGAGTGGGATCGTGACCAGAAGCAGTGGATCACCGACTGGGAGGCCGATCAGCGCAAGCGGCACTTCCTCACCGCCGAGGGCTGGTTCGCCAAGAAGGACCAGCGGAAGTTCGAGGAGGGGCTGCGTCCGTGCCTCGGCAAGTGGGTCTCGATCGAGGAGGAGAAGCGGATCCGGACGCGCAATGAGTTCAACCCGTACCGCGTCGAGTCGGAGAACTTCATCGTCGAGACCAACCTCGGCCGCGAGATCGCCTGGAAGTACGCGTTGCTGCTCGAGGATTTCGCGCGCGAGTACTATCGGTTCTTCATCGGGTACTACGACCAGGTCGCCGGTGCGAAGCTCCTCTTCAAGAAGAGCGACAAGAAGAAGAAGCACGTCGTTTACATCTTCCCGTCGAAGGTCGAGTACCTGACGCACGTCAAGCAGCGCAAGGGGAACGACCAGCTGCTGCGCGAGTCCGCCGGCTACTACAGCTCGCGGGACCGCCGCAGCCAGTTCTACTGGGTCGAGGACATGTCGTCGACGATCGAGACCTTCTACCACGAGGTCGCCCACCAGCTCTTCGCCGAGAGCAAGAGGACGACGCCGTGGGAGAGCGAGGGGAACAACTGGGTCGTCGAGGGGATCGCGACGTACATCGAGACGTGGAAGAAGGACGGCAAGGCCTGGCGCCCGGGGGCCAACCTGCGGCACGAGAGCTTGCAGATCGCCAGGGCGGCCCTCTCGCGCAGCGCCGGCTGGAGCCTGATGGGGTTCGTGACCATCGACAACGATCGATTCCACGAGGAGAACCGCGGCCTCAATTACGCCATCTCCGGCGCGCTCTGCCACTTCCTGCTGCATCACGACGACGAGGTCTACCGCGAGGACTTCATCCGGTTCCTGAGCGCGTTCTACGCGGGCAAGGTCTCGAACTACTCGCTCGTCGAGTTCCTCGACGTGCCCGGCGCCTCGTCCACCGAGGAGGCGTTCGCGACGCTCGAGAAGCAGTTCCGCGAGTACCTCGCGGCGCTCTGACGCGACCGCGACGCGGTCAGCGGAAGGCGCGCGCCGGGTTTGGTCACGTCGTCCGGTCCCCGCAGCGGTACAATCGAGGCACCGCCGC
>JBFFXF010000351.1:0-6668 GCA_041569895.1 Planctomycetota bacterium
CCGACCCGGCGCTGCAGACCGAGTATGACGCGTACCTCGACCTGCAGGTCTCCCGCGTGAGCCAGGGGTGGCTGTTCGCGGAGGACGTGCCGACGGCCAGGACGCCGAGCTCGCTGCCGGGCGGCAACGCGAGCGACCTGCTCGACAGCATCGTCGCGTCCGGCATCACATCGGCGCCGCAATTCGAGACCGTCGACTCGCGGTTCATCTACACCGACACGCTCAGCCTCATCGTCGCCGGAGACCCGGCGTCCTACCCCGCGCTCTTCCGCGCCGCCCTCGACGGCCAGCTCGACGACCGCCTCCGCAACCTGATCACCGAGGAGCCCAACTTCCGCTCGGCGACGGCGTGGTTCGGGAACCTGACGTCGAGCGGCCCGACGGTCACCGCGGACATCGTCATCGAGGGCCCCTACGCCCCGCTCGGCTTCCATGACCTCCTGGTCACCCCGGCGCGGGTGAAGCAGGGTCACGACGTGACCATCACCTTCACCGCCTCGGTGCCGCTCGACGGGGACCCCGCGGTCACGGTCAACGGCCAGGCGGCGACGATCGTCGGTCAGAACGGCAACGACTACACCGCCACCTACACGGTCGGGGAGAACGAGACGACCGGCGCGGCGACCATCGCCGTCACGGGCACGGCGCTCTCCGGCCATTTCGGGACGGCGAGCGACTCCTCCCTGCTCGAGGTCCTCCCGAGGGAGCGGCTGGTCATCGCGAGGTGCGCCGTCAAGGCGGGACGGGCGCGCGGACAGGACCGCATCAAGCTCTCCGGAACGCTCGGGGACCTGGTGCCGTACTACTCGAGCATCTCCGCGGCGAACGCGATACCGATCGTCATCTCGAGCCCCTCCGAGGGCGTCACCCTCCTGTCGGAGACGCTGCCGTTCAGCGCGTCGGAGATCGACGGCAGGGACCGGTTCAAGCACCGGGGGACGAGCGGCGGCATCGGCTCGTTCATGATCGACTTCACGCGCGGGACGTTCACGCTCAAGGCGAGCGCGCTCGACCTCACCGGCCTGCGCAGCCCGCTGCGGCTCGAGATCTCCTGCGGCGACTACCACGGCGAGGGCGAGGCGGGCGAGGGCGTGATCAACGGTCCGCGCAAGTCGTCGCCGATGGTGCTGCTCAACGGCGTGCGGGACGCGCTCCGGGTCGACCGCCTGCGATTCCGCCCCAACGGCCCCGAGGCCGGCACGGCGGGGTTCACCGCGAAGGGAGGCCTGGCGGTCGCGGACACCTCGGTCGACCTCGCGGCGCAGGACGTCGACGTCGGACTCGGCGGTTTCGTGACGACGATCCCCGCGGGAGCGCTCGAGAGGGTCGGCACGCGAAACGTCTACCGCTATCGCGGCACGTCCGCGGGCCCGGTGGTCACGGCGCTCGTCGACCTCGACAGGTCGCGGTTCAAGATCGTCGTGCGGAACGTCGACATCGCCGCCGCGCCCACACCGATGCGACTCAGCGTCGCCTTCGGCGGGTTCTCGCAGGCGTTCGACTACTGATCGGGAGCGACCCGGATCAGCGGCGCTTCTCGCCCCCGGTGCCGACCTTCTTGGCGGTGTCGGCGGCCTTCTTCGAGAGCTTGATGCGGCCCTGCGCGTCGATGCCGATGCACTTGACCTGGATGACGTCGCCGATGCGAACGACGTCCGAGACCTTCTGGACGAATCCGTCGCCGAGCTCCGAGACGTGGACCAGGCCCTCCTGGCCCGGGAGCACCTCGACGAAGCAGCCGAAGTCCTTCACCGAGACGACGCGACCGGAGTAGGTGTTTCCGGGCTTGACCTCCTCGGTGAGCGCCTCCACGCGCTCCTGCGCGGCCCGGGCGCTCGAGAAGCCCTGGCCCCAGATCGTCACGGTGCCGTCGTCCTCGATCTCGATCGTCGAGTTGGTCTCCTCCTGGATCTTCTTGATCACCTTGCCGCCCGGGCCGATCACCAGGCCGATCTTCTCCGGGTCGATCTTGATGCGGATGATCTTCGGCGCGTGCGGCGAGATCTCCGCGCGCGGCTCCTTGAGCACGCGCAGCATCTCGCGGAGGATGTGAATCCTGCCCTCACGCGCCTGCGACAGCGCGGTGGTGAAGACCTCCTTCGAGATGCCGCCGATCTTGATGTCCATCTGGAGCGCGGTGATCCCGAACTGCGTGCCGGCGACCTTGAAGTCCATGTCGCCGTTGTGGTCCTCGCTCCCGAGGATGTCGCTCAGGACGCGGATCTCGTCGCCTTCCTTGATGAGCCCCATGGCGATGCCGGCGACCGGCTGGCGGATGCTGACGCCGGCGTCCATCATGGCCATCGTGCCGCCGCAGACCGTCGCCATCGATGACGATCCGTTCGACTCCATGATGTCGGAGACGACGCGGACGGTGTAGGGGAACTTGTCCTCGGGCGGGATCACCGCCCCGAGGGCCCGCATGGCGAGGTTGCCGTGGCCGATCTCGCGGCGCTTCGGCCCGCGGTTCGGCCAGGTCTCGCCGACGCAGAACGAGGGGAAGTTATAGTGCACCATGAACTTCTCCTTGTACTCGTCCTGCAGTCCGTCGACGATCTGCTCGTCGCGGCCGGTGCCGAGCGTGACGCTCACCAGCGCCTGCGTCTCGCCACGCGTGAAGATCGCGGACCCGTGCGTCCGCGGCAGGAAGCCGACCTCGATCGCGATCGGCCGGATCTCGTCGGTGCGCCGGCCATCCGTGCGCGTGCGCGACTCGACGATGTGCTCGCGCTCGAGCTTCTTGCAGACCTCGCCGAGGAGCGACTTGACGAGCGAGCGCTTGGGCGTCCCCGGCGGCGGAAAATCCGGCGGCTCGAACTCGGGGCTGATGGCGTCGAGCGCCTCGGTGGTGATGGCCTCGACCGCCTTCTTGGTGGCGATCTTCCCCTCGGTGAGGAGCGCCTGCTTGAGCCGCTCGCCGTACTGCTCGCGGATGCGGTTCATCAGGCCGCTGTGATCCTCCGGCTCGGGGACGGCGAACTTCTCCTTGCCCACCTGGAGGACGAGCCCCTCCTGGAGCTTGATGATCTCGCGGATCTGCTCGTGGGCGTACAGGATGGCGTCGATGACGACATCCTCGGGAAGCTCGTTCGCGCTGCCCTCGACCATGACGACCGCGTCGCGCGTGCCGCTGACGACGAGGTCGAGCTCGCCTTCCTTCGCCTCGCTGATGGTCGGGAAGAGGACGAACTGTCCGTCCTTTCGCCCGACCCGCACGGAGCCCGTGGGGCCATTGAACGGGATGTCGGAGACGGAGAGCGCCGCCGACGAGGCGATCATCGTCAGGACGTCCGGATCGTTCTCCTGATCCGCCGAGAGCACCATCGCCTGCACCGACACCTCCTTGCCGAGGTTGTCGGGAAACAGCGGGCGGATCGGCCGGTCGATCAGCCGGCAGGTGAGGATCTCCTTGGTGGTCGGCCGTCCCTCGCGCTTGATGAACCCGCCCGGGAACTTGCCGGCGGCCGACGTCTTCTCGCGGTAGTCGACCGTGAGGGGAAAGAAGTCGAGGTGGGCCGGGATGTCGCCCGCCGCCACCGCGCAGAAGACCACCGTGTCTCCGTACCTCACCACCGATGCCCCGTTCGCCTGCTTCGCGATCCGTCCCGTCTCGATACTCAGCGTCCTGCCGTTGATCACCATCTCGTTCTTCGGAATCAGCATCTCAGCATCCCTCTTTGGTTCTGTCGTTCCTCTGCCGGCTTCTCCCGGCGCGTGTTTCCTGGTCCGTTCTGGACCGCTTCTCGTCCTTCTACTTCCCGTTCCTGGTTTCTGGCTTCGTTTCTGGTATTCGGCTGCTTCGACGCCCGGGTTCGGGAGTTTCGTCCGGTCTCCGTTCCGGAGGTCGCCGCGCTCGACGCTGCTTCTCGAGCGCTACTTCTTCTCGAGCGCTACTTCCTCAGCCCGAGCGACTGGATCAGCTTCTGGTAGCGCTCCGGGCTCTGGCCGCGGAGGTACTTGAGAAGCTTGTTCCGCTGGCTGACGAGCATCAGGAGCCCGCGACGCGTCGCGTGGTCCTTCTTGTGCTTCTCGAGGTGGTCGGTGAGGTTCTGGATCCGGGTCGTGAGGATCGAGACCTGGACCTCGGGCGACCCGGTGTCGCCGTCCTTGTTCCGGTACTTCTCGATCAGGTCCTTCTTGACCTCCTGCGTGATGGCCATCGGGTGGCGCAACCTCCTGTCATGTCTGCCGGTCGGTGGTGTCCGGAGCCCCCGGCCGGGCACGGCCGGGCACCGCACGGGCGCCCGAGGTCGGGCCCGGGGCTGCAGATAGAGAAACTCGTAGTATAGCGGGCGTGAGCGCCGGTGCCCAGCCTGTTTTCGCCCCCACCTCGTCCTCGTTCCCGGTCCCGAAGGCACGGACGACGATCGACGAGGACGGGAACGCAGATGACGCAGATTTCGCAGATGACGCAGATTGGGGAAAGGGCCTGACCCCAGACCTCTGACCTCTGACCCCTGACCTCGGATCTCGGATCTCTGGTCTCTGGTCTCGGAATCGGATCTCGGAATCGGAATCGGGATCGGAGTTGGAATCGAACGGGAACGGGTACGGGTCCGGGTACGGGAACGGGAACGGGTACGATTTTATCGGTCCTCCGGGGTCCCCCCCGGCATCCCCGCATCCACCCAGCTCTGCAGCAGCACCTGGGCCGCGACGGCGTCGACGCGCTCGCGGCGCTTTCTCGGGGATCCGCCGGTCTCGCGGAGCATCTCCTCCGCCTGGAAGGTCGTCAGTCGCTCGTCCCAGGTGACCACGGGGAGGCCGAGGAGGTCTCCGAGGCGCTCGCAGAACGCCACGACCTTGCGCGCTCGTGGCCCGACGGTGCCGTCCATGTTGAGGGGCATGCCGACGAGGATGCGCTCGACCTCCCGATCGGCGATGAGCTCCGGGAGCATCTCGAGCAGCGCGTCCTCGCCGTGGACGACGTCGAGGGGCAGGGCGATGACGCCGTCGGGATCGGTGATCGCCAGACCGAAGCGGCGGTCGCCGTGGTCGATGGCCAGGATCCGCATCGAGCTATCCGTGCGCGAGACCGTGCTCCTCGCGCCAGCGCTTCGCCCGCGCGCAGCCGGGATCGATCCGCAGGGCCTTGTCGACGAAGGCTCCGGCGAGGTCCTCCCGCCCGAGTCGCTCGTACGCCCTGGCGATCACCAGGTGGAGCCGCGCCGTCTCCTTGCGCGTCCAGTGAATCAATCGGAGCGCCGACTCGACCGTCGCGATGAGCTCCTCCGGCGACACCGCCCGCGGCAGGAAGCGGAGGTAGAGGGACTTCAGGTGATCCAGCGCGAGGGCGTAGTAGTGACGCTTGAACCGGGCGCGCTGCTCCCTGTGGTAGAGGGCGAGGAAGCGGTCGAGCGCCTCGCTGTAACGCTTCTCGGCGATCAGGTGCTCGCCGAGCAGGAAGAGGCAGTCGAGGTAATCGGCGCGATCGAGCTGGTCGCCGAGGAAGGTCGGTCCGTAGATCGCCTCGCTCTCCGCGAGGATCGGTGTCGCCTCGGCGCCCCGGCCGCGCACGAGGAGATAGAGGATGCGCAGCGCGCGGCTCTCCGGATCGTCGCGACGGAAGAAGAAGAGGTCCTCCTCCCGCGGCTGGTGCCGGCGGCGGCGAACCGACTTCCAGCGCGCGTCGTAGTCGCGCCGCTTCGCCTCGTTGCCGAGCACCTCGAACGCGTAGACGAGCTCGCGCGTGCGCCGCTCCGACCACTCCGCCCGGTGCGGGTTCTTGTCGGGGTGCGCCTCGAGCACCTGCCGGCGGTACGCGCGCCGGATGTCATCGCGTGTGGCGTCCGGCGGCACGTCGAGGAGCCGGTAGAGATCGGGTTGCTCGCTCGTGTTGAGGGCTCGTGTCATCGAGTGACGAGTCTCGGTCGCTGGTTATCCGGCTTCGGTCGCTGTCCCTGTGGAGAACCATCCGCAGATTACGCAGATCTCGCAGATTGGAGCAGCCTCGGTTTCAGGTTGTGTCGACATGGCTCAGAACGCCTTCGAGCTGTCGAGGAGGAGCGTTACCGGGCCGTCGTTGACGAGTGACACCGCCATCGACGCCCCGAAAATCCCCGCCTGTGGTTCGACCCCCGACTCCCGCAGCCACTCCAGCCAGCGTTCGTAGAGCGGACGCGCCTTCTCCGGCCCGGCGGCCCCGACGAAGCTCGGCCGGCGCCCCCGGCGACAGTCGCCGTAGAGCGTGAACTGCGATACGACCAGGATACCCCCACCGACGTCCCGAACCGAGCGATTCATGCGCCCTTCCTCGTCGGGGAAGACCCGCAGGCCGACGACCTTGTCGACGAGGTACCGCACCGCGCCCTCGTCATCGTCCTGGTGGATCCCCACGAGAAGCAGCAAACCCCGGCCGATGCTGCCGGTCACCTCGCCGTCGACGGTGACGGCAGCCTCGCGGACTCGCTGAACGACGACGCGCACGACGCCTCGGGGACCCGCGCCCCTGCGTGATCAAGCGTAACTCGAGATAACAAAACCACCTGAGACATCTCAGGCGAAAACGCCATTGTAGCATGCGATGGACCCGATGCAAACGTTGCGCGCCCCCCCTTCGTCCTCGTCCTCGTCCTCGTCCTCGTCCTCGTCCTCGTCCTCGTCCTCGTCCTCGGTCCCGGTCCCGGTCCCGAAAGCGCGGACGACGATCGACGAGGACGGGCCCGCCG
>JBFFXF010000352.1:0-6663 GCA_041569895.1 Planctomycetota bacterium
CGGAGGAGGTGCGCACGGCGTTGCGGGTGGCGATCGCCTGGGGGTACATCGAGGAGGCGCGGGTCGCACGGGCACTGGATCGGATCGACCGGTTTCAGGCCATGGTCTCGAAGCTGACGCGGTGACCCTTAAGCAGGAGCCGCGGCGCGTACGGGCAGGCGGGACGCGCTCGCCTGCCCGTGTTGTTCGTCTCGGCGAACCTCACTCGCGGTGGGATCTGCCGAGTCGACGCGGCGGCCCGGAACAACCGCGATTTCGAGGGTGAAACGCCAGGAAGGGACCTGCGTTTTTGCAACTGTCGGGCGACTCCGATTCCGTCGTTGCAAAAACGTACCCGTGCCCGTGCCCGTTCCCAAAAGCGCCCGTCGTGATTGACAGAACTCGCTGGACGACGCCAAGACCGTCACGGTCACGGTCACGGTCACGGTCACGGCACACGGTCCACGGCACACGGCCACCGTCCAGGCCAGGGTTGGGCCCGTGCTCGTGCTCCGTATCCGTGTTCCGTCTCCGTTGTCGTTACCGTCGCCGTGCGACAGAGAACCGATACCGATTCCGATACCGATTCCGATGCCGATGCCGATGCCGACTCCGACCTCCGACTCCGACCTCTGGTCTCCGATCTCCGATCTCCGATCTCTGGTCTCTGACCTCTGGTCTCTGACCTCTGGTCTCTGGTCTCCGTCTCCGTCCCGAGGACGAGGACGGGGGGCACGAATCCCTTGAGAACCTCCCTCCGACCCCCCATCCTGTGCTCTCATGTCCGAGTCGCGCTGGTTCGTCCATCTCGCGGTCCTCGCGCTGCTGCTCCTGCCGCACGGCGCGCGGGCGCAGGATCTCGCGGAGACATCGGTGGCGCCCCCGGGGGCGGTGCTCGAGCCGCCGACCGTCGACTGGGACCTCGCCGGGTTCGACGTCGAGCTCGGTCCGACCGATGGGCTCGTGGTGCGTGACGGCGACGGCGAGAGGGTGCTGCACGCGGGTGGCGTCGTGGTGGGTGACGTCGTCATCTACGACGACCGCAACCAGCGCGATTCCGGGGCGCGCATCGATCGCGCCGTGCTGCGGTTTGAGGGATCCCTGTGGCAGCTCGACTGGCGGGTCGCTCCGGACCTCAAGGGGATCGACACGCGGGGCGGTTTCGATGAGGCGTGGATCGCCTGGGCGATGCCGGAGCGATTCGTGCGCGTCTCGGCGGGGTTGATGGAGGTGCCCCTGTCGATCGAGCACACCATTCCGGAGGAGGAGCTCGCGTTCGCCGGGTACGCGTTTCCGCCCTATCTCGCAGCGCGCACCGATCTCGTGCTCCGCGTCGATGGCGAGGTGCTCGACGGGCTCTTCTACTACGACCTGTCGATCTCCGCCGGCGAGGGCTTCACGCGCTTCGGCGAGAGGGTCACCGGCAGCCAGTTCAACGCCCGCACGGTGATTTACCCGTTTCGCCCGCTGGACGTCACGGTCGAGGGGCTCGGGTACACGGTGCCGCTCGTGTCGGGAATCTACTTCTCCCTCGGCTACTCCTACACCGACGACTTCGAGGGACCGCTCGAGGTCGGCCACCCGTTCCGCAACAAGCTCTTCAAGGTGGATCGCTTCGAGGCCTCGGACGCCGAGTTCATCCACCTCGGGTACGGCGCGGACCTCGGGCCGTTCGCGCTCTTTCACGAGTTCGTCTTCGGCGGCTACAGCGACGTCGAGCTCCCCGGCGGCGGCGAGGAGACACTCGACGACCAGGTGACCGCCTGGGCGCTCTCCGGGTCGTGGATGATCACCGGCGAGCACTACGACTCGCGCCCCTACGGCCTCCGCACCGGCCGACTGCGAACGGCGCCGCGCGGGCCGCTCTTCTGGGGCAAGGACAGGTCGGGCCCCGGCGCCTTCGAGCTTGCCGTGCGCTACTCCAACGGCGACATCGATCGCGACTTCTTCCTGCTCGGCTTCACCGACTTCACCACCAGCTCGCAGGAGTTCCGCACCTTCTCCGCGGCGCTCAACTGGTACCCGATCGAGAACCTCCGCGCGACCTTCCAGGTGGTGCGCACCATCGCGGACCAGTTCCCGGCCGCGTTCGATTCCCACGGGCGGGACACGTCGTATTTGTTCAGGGTGCAGTATTCGTTCTGACGGGCCTTGTTTTCGTGCTCGTGCTCGTCCTCGTCGTCGTCCTCGATTACCGTCCAGAGCGCGACCGAAGCTCGACGGGGACGGGAACGCAGATTGCCGCAGATTACGCAGATTGATGAGGACCCGGGCTCGGTCGTCGGAATCGGAATAATCGGAATCGGTATCGGAGATCGGTCTCTGTCCTCCGTCTCGGTCATCGGAGTCGGAATCGGACGTCGGACTCGGCCACCGCTCGAGGACGAGGACGAGGACGAGGAGGAGGGCCGAGCGCGAGCCGCCGGTTCCCGACCGCCGAAACCCCCCCGGACCAGACTGGAAAACCAACAACGTTTCTGTCATAGAGTACGCTTCTCGTCGTCCACTGTTCGGGATACAGCCTGTGAACGCGTCGTCGTCTTCTTCAGTGGCTCTATGGACGCTCGAGGTCGCGTCCCGGGATGCTCTCGGGGCGCCGGCCGGGTCGGGTCGGGATCCGCGTGGGCGGGCGGTCGAGGCCGAGATCCGCTCGCTCGGGTGGCGTGACCCGCCGGGGGTGGTGGTCACGGCGCTCTACTTCGTCCGTGATCCCTCGGGCGCCGTGCCGCGAGAGCGGATCGAGGAGGCGGCGCGGGTGCTCTTCTCGGATCCGGTGACGCAGACGTGCGCCATCAGCGTCGCGCGGGATGGCGGCCAGGGAGATGGCGCCCAGGAAGACGTCGCCGGCAGCGGTGGCGAGCGGGGCGCGGCGCTCCGCGAGACCGCCTCGCACCGGGCGACGGTGCTCAAGCGGGCCGGCGTGATGGATCCGGTCGAGGCCTCGGCGATCCGCGGGCTCGCGGACCTCGAGATCGAGGGCGTCGAGGTGCGCACGGCGGAGCGGTTCTACTTCTTCGGTCGCGAGCTCGGCGCGGACGAGCGCGAGATGCTCGCGGCGAAGGTGCTCTCGAACCCGGTGATCGAGGAGGTCTGCTGGGACGACGAGCCGGTGGCGCCTCCGTTCGCGGTCGGCGGCGGGTCGGGTGCGGGACGGCGGGACGTGCGCCTCGCGGGGCTCGACGACGCCGCGCTGCTCGAGGTCAGCCGACAGGGACAGCTGTCGCTCAACCTCGAGGAGATGCGCGCCATCGAGAGCCACTTCGCCGGGCTCGGGCGCGACCCGACGGAGGCCGAGCTCGAGACGCTCGCCCAGACGTGGAGCGAGCACTGCTGCCACAAGACGTTCACCGGACTGATCGAGCATCGCCGGGTCGAGCCGGGCGGCGCCGAGAAGGTCGAGCGCGTCGACAACCTCCTTCGCGAGACCATCCGTCGCGCCACCGACGAGGTCGCGGCGCCGTGGTGTCTCTCGGTCTTCCACGACAACGCGGGCGTCATCGCGCTCGACGACGAGCTCGGCATCTCGTTCAAGGTCGAGACGCACAACCATCCCTCGGCGATCGAGCCCTACGGCGGCGCCGGCACCGGGATCGGCGGCGTCATCCGCGACACGCTCGGAACCGGGCTCGGGGCGCGGCCGATCGTCAACACCGACGTCTTCTGTTTCGGCCCCCCGGACCTGCCGTGGGATCGTCTGCCGCCCGGCGCCCTGCACCCGTTGCGCGTGCTCCGCGGCGTCGTCTCGGGCGTGCGCGACTACGGCAACCGCATGGGCATCCCGACGGCGAGCGGCGCGCTCTACTTCGACGAGCGCTACGTCGGCAATCCTCTCGTCTTCTGCGGCAGCGTCGGCGTCATCCCGCGTGACGCGATCGAGAAGGAGGTGCGGCCGGGCGATCGCATCTACGTCCTCGGCGGTCGCACCGGACGCGACGGCATCCACGGCGCGACGTTCTCGTCGGTGGAGCTCACGGAGGAATCCGAGGTGGTGTCGAGCGGCGCCGTCCAGATCGGCAATGCGATCACCGAGAAGAAGGTCCTCGACGTCCTCCTGCAGGCTCGCGATCGGCGGCTCTTCCGCGCCGTCACCGATTGCGGCGCCGGCGGCTTCTCGAGCGCGGTCGGCGAGATGGGCAGTGACTGCGGCGCGCGCGTCCAGCTCGACCGCGCCCCGCTGAAGTACCAGGGGCTGAGCGCGACGGAGATCTGGATCTCGGAGGCGCAGGAGCGCATGGTCCTCGCGGTGCCTCCCGGGAACGCGGACGAGCTCGAGGCGCTGGCGCGCGCCGAGGACGTCGAGTGCGTCTTCATCGGCGAGTTCACCGACACCGGACGTCTCGCGCTCTTCCACGGCGAGGAGCAGGTCGGGGACCTGTCGATGGAGTTCCTCCACGAGGGCCGTCCGCGCACGCCGATCGCCTCGGTGTACCGCGTGCCGGCCGTCGAGCCGGCGCGCTATCCCGCCGGCGTCGGACCGGGCGCCGCGCTCCACGCGCTTCTCGCCGCGCCGAACATCGCCTCGAAGGAGTGGGTCATCCGGCAGTACGATCACGAGGTGCAGGGGCAGTCCGTGCTCAAGCCGCTCCAGGGGCCGGGGCGCGATGGACCGGGCGACGCGGTGGCCTTCACGCCGCGCGTCGACTCGGACCGCGCCATCGTCATCGCGTGCGGCATGAATCCGTGCTACGGCGACCTCGATCCGTACCGCATGGCGCTCTCGGCGGTCGACGAGGCGGTGCGCAACATCGTCGCGGCGGGCGGCGATCCGGGTCGCGTCGCGCTGCTCGACAACTTCGCATGGGGCAACACGCGCCGCCCGGAGATCCTCGGCGGCCTGGTCGAGGCGGCGCGCGGCTGTCGCGATGCGGCGATCGGGCTCGGCGCTCCGTTCATCTCGGGAAAGGACAGCCTCAACAACGAGTTCCAGGCCGGCGGCGAGGCGATCAACATCCCGCCGAGCCTGTTGATCTCGTCGATCTCCGTGATCGACGACGCGCACGGGCTCGTGTCGATGGACCTCAAGGCGGCCGGCAACGCGCTGATTCTCGTCGGCGAGACCCTCGAGGAGCTCGGCGGCAGCCACTACTTCCGTCACTGCGGCGGCCGCGGAGGGCAGGCGCCGGGCGTCGACCTTCCCCGCGCGCGACGGCTCTTCGCGCGCGTCTTCGGGGCGATTCGCGGGGGCCTGATCGCCTCGGCGCACGACCCGAGCGAGGGCGGCCTCGCCGTCGCCGTCGCCGAGATGGCGTTCGCCGGCCGCGTCGGCGCCGAGCTCGCGTGCGCGGACGTGCCGGGCGCCCGGGCGATCGACCGCGACGACGCGGTGCTCTTCTCGGAGTCGAACAGCCGGCTCCTCCTCGAGGTCCGACCGGAGCACGTCGATCCGGTGCTCGAGGGGTTCACGGACCTCCCGGCGGCGGTGGTCGGCAGAACGATCGAGGAACGGCGGCTGCGCGTGCGCGGGCGCGATGGGAGTGTGGTGATCGATGAGGATCTCGATGACCTGAGACGGAGCTGGAAACGGTTGAGTGAGTGGCTGGTGCAGTGAGTGGCTCGTGCCCCTCCTCGTGCTCGTGCTCGTCCTCGTCCTCGAAGCGTCGTCGAGACCGAGAGCGAGACAGAGGACAGAGACAGAGGACCGATACCGATGACCGACTCCGACTCCGACTCCGATGACCGACTCCGACTCCGACTCCGATGACCGATTCCGACTCCGACTCCGATTCCGACTCCGGTGCCGACTCCGATGCCGATAGCCGATGCCGATGACCGATACCGATCTCAGTCTGCGTAATCTGCGGACATCTGCGTTGCCGTTCTCGTCGAGTTCGACCGCGCTCTCGACGGTGATCGAGGACGAGGACCGGGACCGGGACCGAGTCCGGGAACGGAGGATCAGATGACATGTCGCGCCCTCGTACTCAGGACCGCCGGCACCAACTGTGATCTCGAGACCGCGCATGCGCTCGAGCTTGCCGGGGCGGTGGCGGAGCGTGTTCATGTTCGCGCGTTGCTCGATGGCGGGCGCCGGCTCGACGAGTTTCAGATTCTCGTCTTGCCGGGCGGGTTCGCGTACGGGGACGACCTCGGGGCGGGGACGGTGCTCGCCAATCAGCTGCGGACCCGTCTCCGCGATGCGCTCGAGCGCTTCGTCGCGGACGGTCGCCAGGTGATCGGCATCTGCAACGGCTTCCAGGTGCTCGTGCGGCTCGGCGTGCTGCCGGGCGCTCCCGGCGGCATCGGAGAGAAGGAGGTGTCGCTCGTCGAGAACGAATCGGGGCGGTTCGAGGACCGGTGGGTGCGGCTGCGCGCCGAGACCTCGAAGTGCGACCTGCTCGAGAGGGGCGAGATCCTCGAGATGCCGGTGGCGCACGCCGAGGGTCGGCTCGTGGTGCGCGACGCGGAGCTTCTCGAGCAGCTTCGCGAGAACGATCAGATCGCGCTGCGCTACGTCGATAGCGACAACGACGCCGGCGGTGGCGCCGACCCCGGCTACCCCGCGAATCCGAACGGGTCCGTCGATGCGATCGCGGGTCTGACGAGCCCCTGCGGCAACGTGCTCGGCCTCATGCCGCACCCCGAGCGCAACCTCCGCGCGCTGCACCATCCCGAGTGGACCCGCCGGCGGGTCGCCGGGACGACGCGCGACGACTGGCGGCTCGGCGACGGCTACCGTATCTTCGC
>JBFFXF010000353.1:0-6530 GCA_041569895.1 Planctomycetota bacterium
AGAGCGCGATCGGCCCGGCTGCCGAGCCGGCCCACCGAGAGGAGCTCGTCGATGAGCGCCCGCGACTCACCGCGGATCGCGAGCTGCAGCCGTCGCGCGCTCGCGGAGGCCTCGCCTCCCGTGTCGCCGAGCGTCGCGAGCACCTCGCGTTCGAGCTCGACGAGCGTGCGCAGTGTGTCGGCGGCGTTCTCGAGACGCTCGAAGCGGTGCACGATGGTGAAGACGTCGCGCACGGCGGCGAGCTCGTCCCGCGTCGCGCTGAACGCGGTCCGCAAGCGCGAGGCGGAGACCGCCGGACCCCCCTCCTCGAGAGGCCGCGCGCGAGACTGCGACGCGGGAGGCCGTGACGAGGGGTCCGACAGCGTCTCGGGGTCGATGGCGGTGACCATCGCCGCCGCGGTCGCGAGCGCCGCCCCGCGCAGCTCGAGCGCGCTCTCCCCGGCGGCGAGCCGCAACCGCCGGGCGATCAGCGACAGACCGCGCCGCTGGACCGAGGGCAGCGTCACGGTCCCGCCGAGCGTTTCGAGCAACGCGGCGATCTGCATCCACCCGTCCGCATGGCGGGGAACCTCCGCCGCGATCGAGCGCATCAGCTCGATGCGCGCGGGATCCGCGGTCAGCTCCGTCGCCTGCGGATCTCCGACGCCCGAGAGGATGGCGTTCCAGTCGCGGGCAGCGCGTTCGAGCTCGCCGTCGATCTCGCCGAGACGTGCGTACCACTCCCCGCCCTCGGGCGGGTCCGGCAGGAACTCGACGCGCAGCGCCACCGACGGCGTGCGCGTCTGCTGTCCGAGCCCGTCCTCGGCGACCACCTCGAAGCGAGCCGTCTCGCCCTGGCGGAGCTCGAGCGCGCCGAGGTCGAGCGAGTGGCGGCGCGCGAACGCGGTGACGTCGCTTCCGTCGAGCGGCATGTCGATCGCCCGGGCCAGGCCGGCGGCGGTCTCGACCTCGACGCGCAGCGAGAGAACGCCGATGTCATCCCGTCCCTCGACGCGGATCCAGAGCGGGCGGCCGGGCTCGATCGACACCTCCTGCCCGGTCGGCTCGATGAGGCGCAGCCGCGGCGGCGCGTCGTCGAGGGCCACGAGCGCATGAGGACCGGTGCTCGCGCTCTCGATTCCGTCGGTGTCCTCGAGGAAGAGACGGAAGCGCGTCGAGCGGCGCAGCACGGTCGAGAAGCCGAATCGTTCGCCGTCGACGGCGAGCGCGCGCGGCTCGGTGTCCTCGCCGTCTATCTGCACGGCGGCGGCACGCAACGAGCGGTCGGCGCGCGCGGCGATCTCCACCGCCGTTCCCCTGACCGCAGCGACGCGTCCGGAGCTCGACGTCCGCGTCTCCGGCTCGCGACCGGTGTACTCCGGGTACGTCAGGGTCATCCGGAACTCGACGGTCCGCGGCCGTGACTTCACCTCGATGCGGAACGTCTCTCCCAGATAGTCACCGGCGCGCACGCGGTACTCGAGCGATCGCTCGAGCGACGCGAGCGTGTGCGCGAACCGTGCGGGGCTCGCCGACCGGCTCCCGCGCCGGCGCTCGATCCGCATCGCGGCGCGACGCCAGGCGCCCGTGCCGGGCTCGCGCCACTCGAGCTCGGCGCCGAGGGGGTCGCCCTCGATCGCCATGGCGCGCACGTCGATCGCCGCCCCCTGGCCGGCGATGGCATCGCCGGGCTCCACTCGCATCACCACGGTCGTCGGGCGCGGCAGATCCGACGTCGGGCGCACGAGACGGTGGAGGAGCAGCCGCGATGCCTCCGGGTGCGCGAGGAGGACGCCGGTGACGACGAGCGCCACCGACGCTCCGAGCGCCAGCGCCCGGCGAGCCGGACGCGAATCGATCAGCGCGGTCGGCTCGATGCGGCGCAGTCGATCGCCGGTGTGCTCCTCGAGCGCGGCGAGGAGCTCCGGCGAGACCCGCGCGTCCGGCTCGCCGGCAAGCTCGCAGACGGTCAGCAGCGCCTCATCGAGCGTCGGGCGGGCTGCCTCGACCGCCCTCGCGAGATGGACCACCGGGCGACGGGCGACGAGCGGCGCGATGACGGCGCGCGAGAGCGTGACCACCCCGCCGACGAGAGCGCTCGCGGTGATGACCACGCGAGCCGGGACGTCGAGGATCAGCCAGCGGTCGAGCGCGAGGGCGAGCGCGACGAGCCCGGCGATGACCCCGAGCGACACGCCGAGGCCGCGCAGCGTCGCGACCAGTCGCGCGCGTCGATCGTAGCGGTCGAGGAACCGCCGGATGGAGTCGGGTATCCGCGGAGCGGACGCATCGGGCTGCATGGTGGCCCAGTGTACCGCAGCGGAGTTGCGTCCCCAAGGCGACGCGCGGTACGATGCGTTCGGTACGACCCCCCACACGGAGAACCGAGCCATGATCCCAGTCCACCGCCGCCTTGCGGGCGCCCTCGCCCTCCTCCTGACCACCGCGCTCGCGCCGGTCGCCACGACCGCGGCCCCGCCGCCGCTGCGGGCGCTCCTCGTCGCCGGTGGGTGCTGCCACGACTACCCGGAGCAGACACGGATCCTCACGGTCGGGATCAGCAAGCGCGCGCGCGTCGAGTGGACGATCGTTCGCGGCGACACGAAACGAGAGACGCAGCTGGACCTCTATCGCAAGAAGGACTGGGCGAAGGGCTACGACGTCGTCGTCCACAACGAGTGCTTCGGCGCCGTCAAGGACGTTGAGTTCGTGGAGACCATCACGCGGGCCCACCACGAGGGCACCGCCGGCGTGGTCATCCACTGCTCGATGCACAGCTACCGCGCCGCGCCGACCGATGAGTGGCCGAAGTTTCTCGGCGTGACGTCGCGCCGGCACGAGCGACACCGTCCCCTGAAGGTCAAGGTGATCGATCGCGAGCACCCGATTCTCGCCACTTTTCCCGACGAGTGGGACACGCCGAACGGCGAGCTCTACATCATCGAGAAGCTGTGGCCGAACACGAAGCCGCTCGCGAAGGCGTACGGCGTCGACACCCGCAAGGACCACGTCGTCGCCTGGACGAACACGTACGGCAAGGGACGCGTCTTCGGCACCACGCTCGGGCACCACAACGAGACGATGGCGCAGGACGAGTACCTCGACATGGTCACGCGCGGTCTCCTGTGGGCGTGCGGGAAGCTCCAGGAGGACGGCACGCCGGCGCCGGGCCTCGAGGTCGAGCCGGCCGCGGCTCGCGAGCGGACGAAGATTCTCCTCATCGGCCACAAGCCGGATCACCCGCACGGGACGCACATGTACATGCACGAGTGCCGGCTGCTGGCGAAATGCCTCCAGCAGACGCCGGGCGTCGAGCCGGTGGTCTCGGACGGCGTGCCCGAAGAGCCGGGCGCGCTCGACGGCGTGCGGGCGATCGTGCTCTACACGAGCCCGGGAGGGCCGATCCTCCTCGGCGGCCCGAGGCGCGCGGAGATCGAGAAGCTCCTCGCCGACGGGGTCGGGCTGACGGCGATCCACTGGGCGACCGGCGACCAGGACCCCGAGCGCGGCGAGCGATACATGAAGATCCTCGGCGGATGGTTCAGCACCAAGTTCAGCGGGCTGAAGACGACGAAACGTCCGCTGGTCCAGGTGAAACCCGATCACCCGATCTGCCGGGGCTGGAAGCCGTACGAGCTCCACGAGGAGTACTACCTGGATTTAAGGTTCGACTCGCGAGCGCAGCCGGTGCTGCAGGTGGAGGTCGACGGCAAGAACCAGGTGGTGGCCTGGGCGCACGAGCGTGAGGACGGCGGGCGGTCGTTCGGAACGACGCTCGGCCACTTCCACCGCAACTTCACCATCGACGCGTTCCGCAAGGCGATCGTCAACGGCATCCTGTGGACCGCGGGAGTCGAGGTCCCCGCCGGCGGCGCGCCGTGCGAGATCGGCCCGAGGGAGCGCGAGCTGCCGCCGCAGTAGCCGGTCGCCGGACGAGTTACTTGATGTCCCTGGGAGGCGGAGGCCTGCCGACCTTGACCCGTCGCCGGCGCACCGGGGAGACCTCGTAGAACGCGTCGCCCTCCACGACGAGGCACACGGCGGGTCCGCGGTTCTTGCTCTCGACGTCCGTCATGATGACGCGTCCGCCGAGCTTGACGCCGATCCCGCCTCTCGACTTGGTGTGAGCGACGACGATGCGCCGGGCCTCGTTGTGAGCCAGGAAGACTTCGAGCCGCTCGCGCAGCATCTTGCTCGAGCCGCGGGCGAGCCCCCGGTACCAGAGCGGACCGAGCTGATCGTCGACGATGGCGCCGGTGGGTTTCGACTCGACGCCGGCGCGGAGCTCGTGACGGACGGCGGTGTTGATCTGTTGCAGGCTCATCGCGGAGTACTTCGGCGAGATGCCGCCGTGGACGAAGACGAGATCGTTCAGCCGGATGGCGACGTTCAGCTGCTTCAGCCAGGAGCCGTAGCGGCCTTCCGGCGACATGCCCTCGATGAACTGGAACTTCTTCACCGGGCGACGGGCGTACCAGCGCTTGCGGTACTTCTCATCGTTCGCCGCGGGATCGCCCGCCTTCCGGAGCTCCTCGAGGTGGCGCATGAACAGCTCGTCGCGCTGCTTCGCGGCGTCCTCGGTGCGGAACTCGGCGAACTCTCCCGGGTGCGTGTAGGTGTAATCGCCACAGAGACGCAGCGCCTCGTGGTTGCCGAGGAGGGGGTGCACGCGACCGCCCGCGCCCGGCGCTTGCTCCTCCAGCGTCATCAGCAGGTCGATCACGCGCCGGGAATGCGGCCCGCGGTCGACGAAGTCGCCGAGGAGCACGAGGTGCGTCGGCCCGCCGACCCACTTCAGCTTCCTGTCGATGACGCGAGCTGCGATGAGCACGCGCACGAGCTGCCTGTGGCCTCCGTGCACGTCCCCGACGGCGACGATCCGCTTGACGCCCTTCCAGACGCACTCCGAGGCGAGCGTGCCGCGGACGGGGAGAAGCGAGCAGGCGACGGCGAGGAGCACGAGGGCGAGCAACGCCGGACGTCGAGTTCCCATCGCGTGCCACCTCCACTGCGAGCGGGACAGCCGTCGCGGGCCGCCAGACCGATCGGTGACGGCCCCCTCCGGTCCCCAGGGTAACCGACGGCATCGAGAGCTCAAAGCCCCGCACCGATGTCACGACTCGCTGTCCCGTCACGCGTCCTCGAGCCGCCGCGCTCGCGCCCCGCGAGCCGCCGCGACGAACGCCTCGATGATGGCGAGCTGCTTCTCGTCGAGGATGGTGAGCTCCGGGTGCCACTGGATGCCGACGATCCACGCGCCGGTTTCCGGCGCGATCTCGATCGCCTCGATGACGCCGTCCGGAGAGCGCGCCGTGACGCGCACGGATTCGCCGGGACGGTCGACCGCCTGGCCGTGAAAGCTCGGCACGGCGCGCAGCCGCGTGACGCCGAGAGCGCGGCCGATGTGACTCTGCGCGGTGATCTCGACATCGTGACCGGCGAGGCCGAAGTGCGTCGCCGCGAGCTCGGCGTCGTCGCGCATGTCGCGCAGCGTGCCCCCCTGCGAGACGTTGAGGATCTGACAGCCGCGACAGATGCCGAGAATCGGCAGGCCGCGACGGCGCGCCTCGCGCAGGAGCGCGAGCTCGAAATCGTCACGCGGGCGGTCGACCGACTGCGCGCGGACCGGGTCCCCGCCGTAGAGCGTCGGATCGACATCGCCCCCGCCGGTCAGGAGCAGGCCGTCGATCCCGGCGAGGAGGTCGCGGGCGCGCTCGGGCCCGAAAGCGGCGGCGGCGTCGGGCTCGACGGTGACCAGATGCGCGCCGGCGCGGGCCATCACCTGGTCGTACGTCGCTCGCACGATGCCGAGCTCGTTCAGCCAGGTGTCCTCGAGAGACATCGCGATGCGCGGCGCGTCCGCGGGAACCACGGCGTGACGCCAGAGGTCGAAGACGCCGCGAGCGATGGCAAGGAGCACGACGAGGGCGACAACGGCGAGCGTCGAGCGCAGGATCCACCGCCGGACGCGTCTCGACCGGGACTCCGTCGCGCGTGGTCGACTCGCCCCGTCCATGCGTCAGGAGTCCTCGTCCTCGCGTTCGTCCTCACGATCGGCCTCGCCCGGTCCGCCCTCCGAGGTGAGGATCTCGAGGTTGAGCTTGCCGTGCTTCAAGAAAAGCACGAGTGGATAGAAGATCCCCAGAGCGGGCAGCGGGTCGCGCGCCGACAGCACGTCGTAGACGTTATTCTTGTGGTCGTGGAGGATCCGTCGCGCCTCCCTGAGCCGGCCCTTGACGTCGACGAAGTGCTTCAGCCCGGAGAGCGTCTTTCGCAGGCCGGCGCGCTTCGATCCCTCACGGAACTCCGTGCGCGCGAGGCGCCAGGCCTTGCGGAGATCCTCGAGGCGGGTGTCGCTCTCGGAGACCTCCTTGAGCGTCGCGAGGAACGCGAGGAACGGCGTCTCGGTGCGGACGTCGTAGCGACCACCCTCGGGCGGGTCGACCCGTCCATCGACGGCGAGGCGATAGAGCAGCCACGGATAGTCCCACCCGGACGCGATCGCCTGGTTGAGGCCGCCCCAGAAGCGCGGGTTGACCTCGATCAGCTGC
>JBFFXF010000354.1:0-6428 GCA_041569895.1 Planctomycetota bacterium
AGACGTCGGTGAAGCGGATCACCTGCTGGCGATCGGGTCCCGAGACGCAGGCGACGACGTAGACGTAGCTGTTGCTCGTGTAACCCGGCGAGATGGCGATTCCGAGAAGGCCGCGCTCGCCGCCCGTGACGACGGTGATGGTGGCGAACGGGGTCGTCAGCAGCGTGCCGTCGACGTCGATGACGCGGATCTGCCCGCCGAGCTCGGTGAAGAGGATGCGCCCGTCGGGGGTCTGCACCATCTTCACGGGCATGTTGAGGCTTCCGGCGACCAGCTCGGCGCTGAAGCCGGGCTCGAGGTAGGTGAACTCCGAGGGGACGGTCTCCGGGCCCGGGGGACCGCCGCCGCCCCCGCCGCCGGACGAACCGCTCGAGCCGCTGCTGCACGAGACCGCGAGACAGACGATCGTCAGGCTCGCGAGCGACAGAATTCGTCCCATGACTCTCTCTCCGGCAGTGGCCCCGATCGGATATCGGACGTTCGGGTGTCAGTTCCCCGATGTCAGGTATCGGACAGCGGAATCGGAGATCTGATACCCGTTCTCGTGGCGCGTCTCGGTCCGCGCGAGGCGATCATATGAACGCCCCCGGCGACGTCGTGAACTCCTGCGTCTCGGTGAACACCGGCGTCGGGTCGACGCCGAGGTGGTTCTGGAGGATCTGCGAGTAGACGGTGCGGAAATCGATCTGGTAGTCGACGTTCGAGTTCAGCAGCTCGCTCTCGGTGTGCGTCGGGCCGTAGAGGCCGCCGTTGACCGCGCCGCCGATCACGAACAGGGTGTTCGCCTTGCCGTGGTCCGTGCCCGCCGAGCCGTTCTCGAAGTTCCGGCGGCCGAACTCGCTGATGACGACGAGCGCCATGTCGTTCCAGACGCCCGTGTCCTTGCAGTCCTGCGCGAACGAGCCGATCGCGGCGTCGAGGCGCGTCAGGAGAGTCTGGTGCCGGCCGGCCTGTCCGCTGTGCGTGTCGTAGCCGCCGGTCCCGGTGTAGAACACCTTGGTCTCGAAGCCGCCCTGCACGAGCACCGCGATGTCCCGCAGACGCTGTGACTCGCGGTCGTTCGAGTAGGAGACGGTGCTCGTGTAATCGTCCTGGGCCTGCTGCACCTGATCGACGAGCTGGTGCGCCTGGTCGGCGGCCGAGCGGATGTCGGCGCGCAGGCCGGTGGCCGGATCGATGGCCAGCATGTCGCGGATCTTCTGGAGTCGGAGCGCGTGGTTGCGCGAGTAGCGCCAGTCGGTGTCGAACTCGAAGGAGGAGAGACGGTCGACGATGAACGGGCTCGACGAGCCGCCGAGGAAGTCGCGCCGTGTTCCCATGCCGACCGAGACGATCTCCATCGAGCTCGTGGTGTAGAGGTCGGCGTATCGCGCGATCCAGCCCGATCCGGAGCCCGGCGAGGCGTTTCTCAGACCGAGGCTCCAGATGTCCTCGCTGACGAAGTGGCTGAGGTTCGCGGAGGGATAGCCGACGCCGTTGATCACCGCCACCGAACCCTCGTTCCACAGTTGCTGCGTGTTGACCAGCGCCGGGTGGAGCCTGTAAGCGGTGACGCCCCCCGGGCCGTTCTCGAGCGTCAGGCACGCCGAGGGATTGAGCGCCAGGCTCGGCCGCTGGTCGAAGTACGAGGTCAGGGTCACCGGGACGACGGTGTTGAGGCCGTCGTTCCCGCCGCGCAGGTTCAAGAACACGGTGCGCTTCAGGTTCGCCATCGGCGCGGCGCGCAGCTCGCCCCGGCCGAGAGGCACGAAGGCGAGCGCCCCGAGTCCCAGCCCCGTGCATTTCAGCATGTCCCGTCGCGACAACGTGCTCATCGTGTCCTCCGGTGGTTGGTCTCTCGTTCTCGTCCCCGTCTCCGATTCTTCCGGGAACGGGCCACGGGGCGGACTCTTCGCCGTCACCGCATGTGGTACGTCGGGTGCGCCGCGAGGATGTAGAGCAACCCGCGGACCTTCTTGTCGATCTGCCCCTCGTCGAGCCCGTCGAAGGGGTCGGCGATCACCATGTCGTTCGAGTCGACGTCGGAGTTGAGGTAGTCGATCAGGTCGGTGCGCTGCTGCGAATCGAGATTGATGCGGAGTCGCCCGGTGTAGTAGTCGACGACCTCGGGCGCGCTGCGCTGATCCTCGGGGGGCAGCAGGCGCGGGAACGGGAAGAGCTTCCTCCTCAGGGACTGCTGGTAGTCACGGCGATAGATCATCTCGCGGATGATGTTCGTGCGGTAGACCATCGACTGCGACGACAGCCAGAGCAGCCCCTTCGGCCACCCCTCGACGCCGGGAGGCATGGTGACCCGCATGCCAGCGTCCTCGAGACGGTTCTCGAGGACGTACGTCGGGACCTTCAGTCCCGTCGCGCGGCTGAACCCGACGGAGTACTCGACGGGGTTGCGGACGAAGCCGGCCTTCGCCTGCGACGAGTAGAACTCCTCGGAGAGCAGGATGCGCCGGATCACCGGCCGCAGCTCGTAGTCGGACGTCCGCAGGATGTCCGCGAGCTCGTCGATGGTGCTCTGGGGCGGATCCGCGAAGCAGAAGAACTCGAAGAGCTTCTTGCAGACGAACTCGGCGACCGGACGGTTCTCGACCGTCAGGTTGATGATGTCGCGGTACTCCTCGTACGCGAGCGGTCCGGAACGACCCGGAACGGTGATCCCGAAGATCACCTTGTCGCCGGTGTCGTGACGCGACTCGTCGAACTCCACCCAGGCGATGCCCCTCCTGGGATTGGTCCGCTTCCTGAAGCCGGTGAAGGAGCGCGCCGCCTCCTCGATGTCGGCCTGCGTGTACCCGTTGTCGGCCCCGAGCGTGTGGAGCTCCCAGAACTCGCGGGCATAGTTCTCGTTGGGCGCGCCGACGCGGCTGTTGAGGCCGTCGAGCCAATCGAGCATCACCCAGTCGGTGGAGACCTCGTAGAGGAGGTCACGCAGGTTGCCGAGCCCCTGGTTCCTGAGCGTGTTGACGTGATCGAACATCCACCGGCGCGAGTCGGAGCTCAGCACCGACTGGGAGGTCGCGAAGTGATCGTGCCAGAAGAGCGCCATCACCTCGGGGAACGGCCGGTTGGTCTCGACCATGATGTTGAGCCACCAGCGAACGAGCTCGCGCCGCTCGGGGAACTTGCGGTTGTCGACCTCGTGCCGGCGGGCCCGTCTGTCCCACTTCCGGGGCGGGCGCGGCGCGCGCCGGCGCCCCTCCTTGCCGAGGATCCTGTTGAGATACTTGTGGACCCCCCTTCTCTGGATCAGGTCGAGATCCCGCTGGTTGATGCCGAACGCCGTGCGCGTCAGCAGGTGCTCGATGTCGTCCTGGGTGAACGTCGTCTTCAGCTGGGCGTGTGCCGGCGCGGACGGGACGAGCAGCGCCAGTGCCAGTGCTGCGGTGAGCGCGAGGGCGACGGAGCGGCGCATCGGAACCTCCACGGCTGTTCGGTGCGGGGATGCTGACCGGTTTTCTTGCTGGCGAACCCCGTCATCGCGGCAAGTCGTGCGCCGGCCGGGGGACGAACCGCAAGTTCCGATATGCGGGAAACTAACGACGATTGGCGGGGGTGCGAGGCCGGGTCATCCGTTCAGGGCGTGGAGGAATGCCCCGGGGCGGGACAGGGGGTTGAGGGTGGTCGGGTGGAAGCGGTTCGGGCGTGGGCACGAAAACGGCTTCGCTCCGACTCGTCCTCGTCCTCGTCGTCGTCCTCGAGCACTCGGGCCGGGCGAGACCGATGTCCGACTCCGATTCCGACTCCGACTCCGAGATCGGATTCCGATTCCGAGCTCCGATGGCCGACTCCGATCGCCCATTTGCGCAATCTGCGTCATCTGTGTTCCCGTCCTCTCAGACGCCAGTCGGGCACGGGAGCGGGTACGGGTACGGGACTGGGCCCGATCACGGGAGGTCGGGTGCGTGGACCGTGGCCATGAGGACCAGTGTGGTGCCCGGGCGGGTGGGGTCCGGGAGGGCGTTCAGGAGGACCGGGCGGCCGAGTGGGGCGGTGACCAGATGCTGCCACGATTCGGTGTGCTCCTCGGGGAGGTCGATCTCGATCCACTCGCCGGTCGGGCGCACGTCCGCCGGCGCTCCCTCGCGGGGCTCGACGCTGCGGTCCTCGCGGATTCGCTTGCGGCGGCCGAAGGTCGGCGGTCGGCCGAGCTCGCCCTGGATGCGGAGCTGCGCCCACGACGTCCCGGGCACCAGGGTGGCGTGCGCGGTGAGCGAGAGCCCCTCGCCGACCATCCGGATCTCCGGATCGGTGACCTCGACGAGCACCTGCCCGGTGCCGCCGGAGAGGCGCTCGACGCCGGCGACGATGCCTCGCGACGCGACCGACCCGAGCGAGAGCACCACGCCGCTCAGTCCCACGAGCCGCGCGCGCTGGCCGGACGTCTCTCCGAAGCGGTCCAGCCAGGTGTCGTCCAGGATGGTCGCGGTCGAATCGAGAGTCCGCAGCGCGTCGGTGTCGACGCTTCCCTGCCAGACGTCGATGACGACCGGGCGCGCTCTCCGCCGGACGAGCTCGGCCAGCACGTCCCGCGCGCCGGAGATGGTCTCGTCACGGCCGCGGACGAGGACCGTCCGCTGGCTCTCGGAGATCTCGACGCGCGCCGAGCGGTCGTCCCGGGCCACCGCCGACAGCAGATCGAAGAGGAGCCCCTCGTCGATCGGGGCGGCGAGGCTCTCGGGGTCTCCGACGAAGTCGATCGCGTCGTCGTCCTCCTCGCCGCTCCTGAAGCGGCCGGATGCCCGGTGCGGCGCCGTCAGCAGGCCGCAGTCGAGGATCGCCGGGCGCCGGGCCGCGTCGCCGGCGTCGCTCGAGAAGAGCGGCCTGATGCGCGCGAACGCGACGAATCGCTGCGGGCGCTCGCGTCTCTCGTCCGGTCCGACGGGGAGATCGACTGCCCCGAGGACGAGCGTGCGTCCGACGGGTCCCACGACCGTCGTCTCGACGCGCGCCTGGCGGCGATGCAGGAGCTCTACCTCGCCGCGGGGCAGAGTCCGCCGCTCGACCAGGTCCCCCTGCAGGTCGTCCAGCCCGATGGTGACGTCGAGACGGCAGATCCCGGCGTCGTCGTCGAGGAGCGCCATCGCCTCGGCGAAGATCCCGTGCTGGAGGACCGCCCGCCACGGGTTGACGACGGGGATCACGCCGGTGCTGCTCACTCCGTGATCGGTCAGGCGCGACGACAGCCTCTCCGGAAGGAGCCGGTACGGCGCGCCGACGAGGGCCCCCCGCGCCAGATACATGCCGCGGCTTCCGGCGGCGCGCACGGCGCGTCCGAGAGCCTCGCCGTCGAGCCATGCCGGAGCGTCCGCGCGACGCCACCCGGCGTCGATCTCGGCGATCGCCGCGGGCGGCACGATGGCGACCTCGAGGAGGACCGCCCGCGAGACGTGCGCCTCGAGGCGGGAGAGGAGCTCGTCGATTTGCTCCAGGACCTCCGGCCTCTGGACGACGGCGATTCCGGGCGGCTCGATCTCGATCGAGTTGCGCGAGTTGCTCCACGTGTCGGGCGCGATCATCTCCTCGATCAGCGTCGGGATCTCGCTCTCCGAGAGGGACCGTGACTGCTCGCCGGCCTCGAAGACGTCCCACTCCATGCCCGCCGGGGCCGACGAGCGGACGCCGAGCGGAGACGGCAGCGCCCCCGACGGCGAGGGATCGAGCGCCGTCAGATGCAACGGGTAAACGCGCATCCGCCTCGCGGCGCCGTCCGGGGCCGGTTCGGGCGCCTCGTCGGCTCTCGGGCTCGGCTCGATCAGCCGCACGCGGGCGACGACGAGCCGGCCCGCGCCGCTTCCCGAGCGCCGGGCCTCGATGACGAAGTCCCGGTCGAGCGGCACCGACTGCTCCGCCCGCGTTTGCTCGCGATCCTGGTCGACGAGGTCGATGTCGTACGTCAACCAGGCGACCTCGGCTCGCTTCGGGTCGGTCGCCTCCTCCGGCGCCCGGATGCGACCGGATGCCGTGCGTGCGATCTCGGCGGGGGCGGTGAAGCGCGCCGTCCTGCCGAATGTCGAGCGCGCGCGATCGAGGGCGACGCGCAGCAGCACACGATCGGGGTCGACGCCGCCCGTCACGACCGTCTCGAGCTGGAAGCCATCGCCCGCGCTGTCCATGACGGCGTCGGGCAGCTCGACGATGGAGAAGCCGGTGCCGCCGGAAACGCACTCGAGATCGGCGACGAAGCTCCGGGCGCCCGAGCCACGCGCGCGGACCGTCTCGCCGAGCAACCCGCGCGACGCCCCCCGGAACGCCTCGCGAAGCGGAGCGCCCGGGCCGCCGCGCCAGTCCTCCGGAAGGACACCGTCCTCCGTCGCGGCGCTCGCCGTCGCGAGGACGGCATCGATCGGCCCCGTGTATCCCGTGATCTCGACGACCGCCTGGCGCGCGCTCCGGCGCAGCTCCCCGGCGAGCCACGACGCGACCCTGCGGTG
>JBFFXF010000355.1:0-6335 GCA_041569895.1 Planctomycetota bacterium
CCCGACTACCACGTCGAGCTCGAGGCAGCCGCCGCGAGCGACGAGACGAAGATACCCGAGGCACGAATCGAGATCGAGGAGGGCGGACGGAGATGAGCAGGTTGCTACTCGTCGCTGGTGGGCTCGTCGCCGCGGTCGTTTCGGCGTACGGCTGTGCCGAGTGGAAGACTCACGAAGAAACGGCTTTCGAAGACCCTCGCCTCGTAAAGAGCCTCGCTGAGCTGCGGGCCAGGTACGCGTCCGCTCTGGTGGGGCCGGAGCTCGCGCTCCAGTCCGAGGGGAACCCGGATAAGGAGCGCAGCGCCCTCGTGTGGGAGAACGACCGCCTCGGCGCGGAGCGTTTGAGATTCATCGGCGCCAGAGGCGTGAAGTACTCGACGACGGTGAAGTGAGGGGGGGACCGAGATCGGGCAGGGAGGGTCGTCTTCGGAAGCTTGCTGTCAGACGATTCGTGAGGAAGGCAGGAAACTCAGGAAGGCAGGAAACGGATGAATGAATGGGGTCGAGCTTGGTGAGCTTCGCTCGCTCCTCGAACGCAGCCGAGAGGCAGCATTCCCTTCTCTCTCCTTCTTTTCCTGCATTCCTCTTCTTCCTGCGTTCCTTATAGATGCGTCGCAGAGTGTCGCGAGCGGAGTCGAGCAGCCCTTCGGGCACGGGCACGGGACCGGGAACGGCAACGGGTACGGGTACGAGGACGACTCGTCATCCGCTCATTGAGCTCAGCGGCTCCACCCCCCGCTCCCGCGCCAGCGCGTCGAGCTTTTCGATCGTTCCCGCGTCGATCTCGATTCCCTCGTTGCGGCGGCGCGCCTCGGTGCGGAGCTCCGGCTCGCCCGGGAGGAGGATCTCCTCGACGCCCGGCTTGGTCCTCGCCGACTTCAGGTAGGCGATGAACTCGTCGACGCGGTCGAGGAACTCGTCGCGCTCCGCGAACGCTGCCGGATCGGTCACCTGGATGAAGAGCCCGTTGCCGATGGTCTCGGTCAGGAACCCGGCGCCGGCGCCGCTCAGCAGGCCGCCGAGCAGGTCGACGACGACCGACAGCCCGTAGCCCTTGTGTCCCTCGCGACCGCCGAAGGGGAGGATGGTGCCGCCGGCGTAGAGGTCCTCGGGGTTCGTGGTCGGGCGTCCCTCGCCATCGAGGATCCACCCCTCCGGCACCTGCTTGCCGGCGAGCCGGGCGACGCGCACCTTGCCCTCGGCGACCACGCTCGTGGTGATGTCGACCAGCACCGGCTCGCCGCGCGTCGGCACGGCGATGGCGATCGGGTTGGTGGCGAGCCGCGCCTCGGCGGCGCCCCACGGCGCGACGCGCCCGACGCCGTGCCCGTTGCAGAGGACCTGCGCGACGAATCCCTGGCGCGCCGCCATCCTCGGGTAGACCCCGACGCGGCCGACGTGGTAGCAGTTCCGCACCGCGACCGCGCTCACCGCGTGCCTGCGGGCCCTCTCGACCGCCGCCTCGATCGCGCGCCCGGCCACCACCTGTCCCCACGCCAGGTTGCCGTCGAGGAGCAACGTCGTGTCGGTCTCCCGCAACACCCGCGGCTGCGCGGCCGGAGCGATCCTGCCCTCGGCGACGTGCTGGGAGTACTGCAGGAGCCGCAGCACGCCGTGGGAGTCGTGCCCGGCGAGGTTGGCGTCGACGAGGTGGTCCGCGACGGCGTCCGCGTTCTCCTCGGAGCTTCCGAGCGCGATGAGGAGTCGCCGCGCGAATGTCAACAACTGTTGTGGGTCGAAGCGAGGCATGCCGCTTTCCTTTTACAGAATTCCGCGACGGCGGCCGATGGTTACTTGACGGAGTCGGTGGCGAATGCTCATGATACAGTCGCAACAGGCGAGGCTGGAAGACTCCAGCTCGAGGAGAAGTAGCGAGATAGCGAGAGAATGAAGCAATCGACTTCAGGCCGGGTTGACGATGAGGCTTCGCGCGCGGATCGCGAGCGCTGGAAGAGCCTCTCGTCGCTGCAGCGGATGCGCTACCGGCTCGAATTCCTGGCGCTCATGCCGGCGTACTTCCTCGTCCGCACGCTCCCCGAGCGCGTCGCCGTCCGTCTCTGCGAGCTCGTCGGCGTGCTCGCCTACCATCTCATGTGGCGCCGCCGGAGAATCGGGCGGATCAACCTCGCGCTGGCTTTTCCGGAGCTTCCCGAGAAGCGCCGGCGCCGGATCCTGAGGGTGTCTTTCCGGAACTTCGCGCGCTCCATCGCGGAGTACGTGAAGATTTCCGCACTCGGTGACGACGAGTTCCGGCAGCGTGTGACGTACGCCGATGGCACGCTCGAGCGGCTGCCGCGCGACCGGGGCATCATCTTCTTCACCGGTCACATCGGGAACTGGGAGCTCCTCGCCATCTCCCACTCGATGCACGGCCATCCGATGCACGTCGTCGTCAAGCGGCTCGACAACCCGCTCTTCAACGCGCTGGCCTCTCGATATCGCTCTCGGGGCGGCAACGTCGTGCGCGAGCGGAACCGGGACCAGAAGGGCCTTCACGCGCTGACCGATCACGTGTCGCGCAAGGGCGCGCTCGGGGTCCTGGTGGACCAGTACGCCAGGCGACGGAACAGCATCGTCGTCCCCTTCTTCGGACACCCGGCCAGGAGCCACCGGGGACCGGCGCTCGTTGCCGTGCGGACCGGGGCGGCGCTCGTGCCCGCGTTTCTGCGCCGCGAGGAGGGCCGCGGCCTGCCGCGGTACGTCATGCGCATCGGGGAGCCGGTGTTGGTCGACCCGGATCTCCGCACGCGCGAGCAGGTGCGCGCGCTGACCGAGAAGATGCAGCGCGTCATCGAGGAGGAGATCCGCTCCCGTCCCGAGGACTGGTTCTGGGTGCACCGACGGTGGAAGCGCGCGCTCGACGGCGAGTCCGACCCCTACTCCGACAGCGGACGGAGCCGCAGGCACCGGCGCCGGGATGTCGATCCCCACGAGACACCGGGCGGCGGCGATGTCGTCCAGGGAGCCGTCATCGCCAGTCAACGTTGAAGCGTATGAGGGCGAAGGCCTCCCGGAGCGCCAGCTCGACCTCCCGCGGCGTGTCTCCCCGCGCGAAGATGAATCCCGCGTAGTTGCTCTCCTCCGGCAGCGTGACGAGCTTCTGACCCGGTCGCGCCGTGATCGCCACCTCGTCGATCCCGGGGATGCTCCGAGCCTCGTCCACGCCGACGACCTCGAGCAGTGTTCCGGTGGCCGGCGCGGGGATCATCATCACGCCCGCCGGCCGCTCCTCGCGCTCGAGCTCATCGATCGACATGCCGAGCGCGTGCGCGATGATCAGTTGCTCGAGCGAGATGCCCGTGCCGAACCTCAGGACGCGCGAGCAGAGCCCGCCGATCGACCGTGGGTTGATCTCGATCAGCCAGGCGCCGCGCCCGTCGATGCGGAGCTCGGCGTGCACCGGTCCTTCCCGCAGCCCGAGCGCCCGCGCCGCGTCCTCCGTCGCGCTCGCGATCGCCGTCCGCGCCTCCGTGTCGAGCCGTGAGGGAGTGACGTAGATGGTCTCCTCGAAATAGGGCCCGACGAGCGGATCGGGCTTGTCGAAGATCGCCAGCACGCGCAGCTCGCCGGCGGTGAGGATTCCCTCGAGCGCGTACTCGGGACCGTCGATGTAGTCCTCGACGACGAGGGACTGGTCGTCCGCGGCGCGCCCGGTGGCGGCCGCGACGATCGTTCCCACCCGTTCGATCACCATCACGAGCTCCTCCGGCGAGTCGGCGCGGATCACGCCACGGCTGCCCGCGAGGTCGACCGGCTTGACGACGCACGGAAAGCGGACCTCGCCAGCAAGCGCGTCGATGTCGTCGCCGAAGCGGGCCGCCCGGTGCGCGGGCGAGAGCACGTTCGAACGCGCGAGCGCCTCACGCATCAGCAGCTTGTTGCGCGCCGCCGCCACGGCCTGCGGCGGATTGTGCGGGAGCGAGAGCGCCCTCGAGACCTCGGCCGCGACGACGGAGACCTGATCGTCGACGCCGACCACCGCGTCGACCGGATGCCGCCGAGAGAACTCGACCACCTGCCTCACCGCCGCCGCGGGATCGGCGAACTGGATGGTCAGCAGCGCGTCCGGCGCGAGCGACTCGAGCGTGCTGGGCTCCTCGGAGGCGACGGTGACGTCGACCTGCATCGCGTGCGCGGCGCGGAGGAAATCGGTGGCGCGGTACGTGGTGGTGGGGACGAGGAGGACGACACGGGGCATCGGCCGTTGGCTCGAGGCGCCGGCGTCCGGCGCGGAGATCACTTCTTCGACGGCGAGTAGTACGGGTTGCGGCCGGAGGCGTGATCGGTCGCGTCGAGGATCTCGCCGATCTGCGGCACGGCGTGACGGATCGCCTTCTCGATCCCCTGCTTCAGCGTCACGTCGGCCATGCCGCAGCCCTGACAGCCGCCGCCCATCTGGATGTAGACGACGTTCTCCTTGACGTCGAGCAGCGAGATGAAGCCGCCATGCGCCGCCACCTGCGGATTGATCTCTCGCTCGATCACCTCCTGGACGCGCTCGCGGAGCTCGTCCTCGGGCGGCAGACCCTGCCACAGGTCATCGGAGATGGCCGGCTCGCCGCTCATGATGTGCGCGCGAATCGCCGCGCCGATCTCCTTGCCGATGACGCGCCAGTCGGAGGCGTCGCCCTTCGTCACCGTGACTCGATCGTGCGTCACCAGGACGGCGCCGACGCCGTCGATGTCGAAGAGACGCGTCGCCAGTGGCGACCCCTCGGCCTGCTCGCGATGGGCGAAGTAGTACGATCGGTCCGGGCTCACCGGACGGTCGACCGTGAACTTGCATGAGACGGCCGAGACCGGGTCGGCCATGATCTTGATCTCTTCGGGGGTCATCCCAGGGGTCCTTTCTCTTGGCGCTGGATCGCACCGGGTGGACGTCAGCCGCCGATGGCGTACATCGGTCTCTCCGGCTGTACGAATCGCGCCGCGTTGATCTCGTGTCCTTCCCACTTCGCCGCCACGCTGGCCCGCACGGCCTCGGCGATGCGTTCGTCGTCCGCTCCACCGCGGAGCAGCGACTTGACGTCGGTCTCCTCGAGCGCGAAGAGACAGTTGCGGATCTTGCCGTCCGCGGTGATCCGGATGCGGTTGCACGAGCGGCAGAACGGCCGGCTCACCGACGCGATGATGCCGACGCGGCCGACGCCGTCCGTGAACCGGAACTCGCTCGCCGGCGACCGCGGGTCCTGTCCCTCGACGGGCGCCAGCGGGGCGATCTCCCGCGAGAGTATGTCCATGATGTCGCTCGCCAGCAGCACGCGATCGCGCCGCCATCCGCCGTCCGCGTCGAGCGGCATGAACTCGATGAAGCGGACCTCGATGCCGTGCTCGCGACCGAAGCGCGCCAGCGGCACGAGGTCGTCCTCGTTGACGCCCCGCACGGCGACCGCGTTGAGCTTGATCGGCGTCAGGCCGACCTCGCGGCAGCGCTCGATCCCCGCCAGGACGCGATCGAGCCCCGGCCGCCGCGCGATGCGTCCGAACCGCTCCGGGTCGAGCGTGTCGAGGTGGACCGTCACGCGCCCCAGCCCGGCGTCGCGGAGGTCCCGCGCTGCGTCGGCGAGCAGGATGCCGTTGGTGGTCAGCGCGAGATCGACGATCCCGGGCACCCCTGCCAGCTTCTCGACCAGCACCGGCAGGTCCCGGCGAACGAGCGGCTCCCCGCCCGTCAGGCGGATCTTCGAGATCCCGAGCCCAGCGACCACCCGCGCAAAGCGCTCGATTTCCTCGAATGACAGCAGCTCCTCCCGCTCCATGAACTCCGGAGACTCCTCCGGCATGCAGTAGAAGCAGCGGATGTTGCAGCGATCGGTGACGCTGATGCGGAGATTGTCATGAACCCGACCGAACGAATCGATCAGGGGTGTCGCGGCACGCATGATCTCAGTGTACCAGGGCGCAGGGGCACTTCAAGCGGGTGGGAGGGTTCGCCTGACTCGTTCCCGTCCCCGTTCCCGTCCCCGTCCCCGTCCCCGTTCCCGTTCCCGTTCCCGTTCCCGAAAGCCGTCGTGGTCGGCGGCGCGTACGCCGTCGGGGCCGGGCGATCGGAGACCGATACCGACTCCGATTCCGATTCCGACGCCGATTCCGACGCCGATGTCCGATTCCGATGACCGATACCGATTCCGAACCCGATTGCCGCATCGACGGTCCGGTCGAGGACTGCCCGCCGGGCTCGACGCCCTGCGCGGATTGAACGCGCTCCGCGTGCGCGGTGATTTCTCCGGACCTCTCGAAAGCGTTGCGACATCCTGCCACCGAGCTCGATGTCACGCTTCTCGCTCCGAGCTGAGGGGGCGCTCTTCCCGCCGCCCCCCTCAGACGCCCCCAGG
>JBFFXF010000356.1:0-6250 GCA_041569895.1 Planctomycetota bacterium
GCCGTGCGGTCCCGTTCCCGGTCCCGGGCCCGTGACCGCGGACCGGAAGTACGCTCCTGAAACCCTGAGGATTTCGGCGCAGGCGTACTACGCTTCCGCCAACCCCTCCCGAATGGCAAACCGGGCCAGCTCGACGCGGTCGTGGATGTCGAGCTTTCGCATCAGGTTCTCGGTGTGCTTGTCGACCGTCTTCGTGCTGACGTGCACGATGCGGGCGATCTCCTTCTTGCCGAGGCCCCTCGCGAGGTAGCGGAGGATCTCGACCTCGCGGTTCGTCAGGGTCGAGACGCGCGACTTTCCGGTGGTGGCGAGCTTGGCGCCGCAGTCCTCGAAGACGATGCGGTTGAGGACGGCGTCCGAGAAGCAGGTGTGGTCCTCGGCGACCTCTCGGATGGCGGAGATGACGCGATCGGGGGGCTCCGCCTTTGTCAGGTAGCCCATGGCGCCGACGCTGAGCGCTTCCTCGATGTAGTGGTCGTGCGTGTAGGCGCTCAGGAAGACGATGCGGACGTGCTCGCGTTCCTGGAGGATGCGCTTCGCGGCCTCGAAGCACGTCAGTCCGGGCATGTCGATGTCCATCAGGATGATGTCGGGTCGCAGCGAGCGGGCGAGCTCGATCGCCTCCTCGGCCGTTGACGCCGTGCCGACGACGTCCAGGGAGTCCTCGCGGTGGAGTCTCTCGCCGAGGGCGTCGCGCAGGAGCGCGTGGTCGTCAACAAGCAGTATTCTCACCCTGTTCCCGCGCTTCATCCTCACCTGTCCCGGTCGTGTCGCGCTGGCCGAGCACGCGCTGCACGAGGGCGGCGAGCTCGGACACCTCGAACGGTTTCGCCATGAAGTACGCGTTCGCGAGGTCGCGGCACGCGTCGGCGACCTCCGGAAGGCCGCTGATGAGAATGACACGGAAACCCGGTTGCGTGTCAAGGATCTCCCGTGCGCACGCGAGACCGCTCTTGCGCGGAAGGTCCGCGTCGAGAATCGCGAGCGAGGCGCGGTCCCGCCAGCGTTCGAAGAGGTCCATCAGCTGCACGCCGTCCTCGGCCTGAAAGACGCGATATCCCGCCGACTTCAACACCGAGGCGAGAATCGCTCGCACCTGGCGGTTGTCCTCGGCGAGGAGGAGCGTCTCGCCGGCCCCGGTGGGCACCGGGGGATCGGTCACGCCGAGACCCTCGTGGGTCGGCGATGGGCACGTCGGCAGGTCGACCGTGACGCGGGCGCCGCCGTCGGGACGCGAGTCGATATCGATGTGACCACCGTGGTTCATGACGATGCCGTGGACGATCGCCATTCCGAGCCCGGTGCCGCCCTCGCGGCTCTTGGTCGTGAAGAACGGATCGAAGATGCGCTCCCGGACCGGTCCCGGGATGCCGGAGCCGGTATCCTCCACGACCAGTCGCGCCCAGTCGTCGGTGTCGTTCCTGCCGCGCCGGCGTGAGTGCAGGGATATGGTCAGCTGTCCGCCCTCGGGCATCGCATCGCGTGCGTTCACCGAGAGGTTGACGATCACCTGCTGGATCTGCGTCGCGTCGACCTCCGACCAGATCTCCTCGTCGTCCGCGACGTCGGTCACCAGCTCGATCGACGCCGGGAGGACGCGGCGGAGCATGCCGAGCGAGTCCCGGACGACCTCGTCGAGTCGCTGCGGCGATCGCTCGCTCGGCGCCTTGCGGCTGAAGGTCATCAGCGCGCGCGTGACGTCCCTGGCGTGGCGCGACGCGTTGCGGATTCCGACGACCGACTTCATCACCTGACTGTCCTTGGCGACGGCGCCGGCGATCAGGTCGGTGTAGCCCAGGATCGCGGTGACGACGTTGTTGAAGTCGTGCGCGACGCCGGAGGCGAGCGTGCCGACCGCCTCCATCTTCTGGGACTGAAAGAGCTGCGCGAGGAGCTGCTCGCGCTCCTCCGCGGACCGCTTGCGCTCCATCTCCGCGCCCGCGCGGGCCGCGAAGATCTGCAGCATCGACTCGGCGAGCTTCGTGTTCTCGATCGGCCGCCGGAACATCACGGCGGTCAGTCCGATCGGAGTCCCGTCGGAGGATGCTATGGTCGAGCCGACCCACGCGTGGATGTCGAGGTCGACGAGGAGCCCGCACCGCGGAAAGAGCTCGCGCGCCCTCTCCGGGTACGATCGGACCGATCGCCCGAGAAGTCCCTCGAACGGCGACTCCGGGAGCTCCACGTCGACCGGCTCGAGGAACTTCCCGTTTCCGTAGAACGCGACGGTATGGAGTCGCGCCTTCTCCGCGCCCACCAGCTCGGCCACGTGCGCGTAGTCGGCGTCGAGCGCCCTGGCGAGATGCTCGACGAAGGAACGAAAGAACGGCTCTCCGGTCTCCGCCGAGACGCCCCTCGCGATGTCGAGCAGCACCTTCTCGGCCCGCTTGCGCTCGGTGATGTCGATGATGCTGCCGCGGATGACGTTGCCAGTCGAGGACGGGAGCCGGACGAGGCGAATCTCGCAGGGGATCTCGTTCCTGTCCGCGTCCGTGTGGATCCACTCGAAGACCGGCGCCTCGCCCGCCATGGCGCGCTCGATCTGCTTCTCGCCGAACGGTTGCAGGTGGCCGGGGCTCATCTCGAACGGGCCGATCTTCAGCAGTTGCTCGCGGCTCAACCGGAAGAGGCGCTCGGCGTTCGTGTTCGCGTCGACGAAGCGACCGGCGTCGACGTCGAGGACGACGATCGCCTCGGGCGCGTGGTCCACGATCGTCCGGAAGCGCTCCTCGCTCTCGCGCACGCGCTCCTCGGCGCGCTTTCGGCCCGAGATGTCGGTGGCGATGCCGCAGGTCGCATGGGGTTTTCCGGCCGCGTCGAGCAGCGGGAACTTGAGCGAGAGGACGGTCAGCGTGCCGCCGGGGAGCTCCACCTCCTCCTCGAACTCGATCGGCGTGCCGGCCTCGAGCACCCGCAGGTCGTTGGCGCGAAACGTGGCGGCGCTCTCGGCCGGAAAGAGCTCCGCGTCGGTGCGTCCGAGGATCTCCTCGAACGGCTTGCCGGTCACCGACTCGAACTGGCTATTGACCAGCAGGTAGCGTCCCTCGCGATCCTTGACGAAGATCACCGCCGTCGAGTGGTCGATGATCTCCCGCAGGAACTGCGGGCTCTCGCCGGGCTGGCTCGTCGAGATCCCGCTGCCGGATATCGCCGGCAACGGGGCCGAGGCCGGCGCGGCCGCTCCCGGTCGCCGGCCCTGCTGCTCCCGGTGTCGCCGTCCGGAGAGACGCCCGAGCAGCCAGGCCCCGGAGGCGATGCCGACGAGAGCGATGCCGACGAGAGCCACGCTGACGACGACGGGCACGATCCAGTCGGACGCCACCGACGGCGCGGGTTCGGCTGCCGCGAAGAGCGCTCCCGGCGCCACGATCATTCCCGGAAGCCACGCCGCGGCTCGACCGGCTCGTGCGGGCATGTCTGGCGATCGACGGTGTCCTGCGGGAGAACGCACCGGGGTACCCCGTGGGTCAGGAAAGAGGGCTCGCAATGAGGTGGGAAAGAGTATATCGGACGCGGCGGATGATCTGAAGTGACGCAGTCTCCCGGCCGCGGCGCCGTGGCGCTCCGCTCTCCGCCCGGGGCGCGGCTTTCCTCCGACGAGTCCGCCTCCCGGGCCCCGCCGGGACGCACCGGGCGGATATCGGTGTCACATCCGGCATCTTTTGCGGAGTGTCGCTCATGCTCGAATCGATTTGGGGCGATCCATGGCCCGTTTCACAGTTATCGGATCGATGGCACCTCCAACTTTGGCCCGAAACGTGCTCGGCAAGGCCGCCCCGCCTCTCGCTCCGACGAGCGTACGGGCCAAAACGCCCCGGTCGAGAGGCTTTTGCTCTTGAAAGGTCGGATATCGAGAGGTATTCTCGCTGGTCTCTCCCGAGTTGAGCCGCGGGACAGGGACGATACGCCCCGAGTCGGAGTATCGGGGAGCCGCCGCGCATCTCGGAGAAGCATGAGGGAGTCGTCTCCCTCGTGCCGACCATCGTGTGATACAGACCCCGGATTTCGTTCCGGGCACAGACCGACACGTCGTGATCACCGGGGCCAGGGCGTCGAGCGCTGCGGCCTCGAGGAGGACCGCATGCCTCGAACCGGAGCCGACATCGTCATCGAGTCCTTTCGGCGCGAGAACGTCGAGTACGTTTTCGGACTGCCGGGCGGCGCCGTGATGCCGATCTTCGACTCGATCCTCGATTCGGATATCAAGCTCATCCTGACCCGCCACGAGCAGGGCGCCACCCACATGGCGGACGGCTACGCCCGCGCCACCGGGCGTCCCGGCGTCGTCATGGTGACGAGCGGACCGGGCGCCACCAACACGGTGACCGGACTGCTCACGGCGCACATGGACTCCGCTCCGATCGTCGTCGTCTCCGGCCAGCAGATCACGCCGATGCTGGGCAAGGACGCCTTCCAGGAAGCGGACATCTTCGGCATCACGATTCCTGTCGTGAAGCACTCGTATCTCGTCAAGAGCGCCAACGACCTGCCGCGCGTGATGAAGGAGGCGTTCTACATCAGCAACACCGGACGCCCGGGCCCGGTGCTCGTCGACATCCCGAAGGACGTCGCCAGCGGCGAGTGCACGACCAACTTCCCGGAGAACATCCAGGACTGCCTCCCCGGTTACTCCATCCCGACGATGTGCGACATGGACAGCGTCTATGCCGCCGCGGACCTGCTGCACTCGTCGTCGCGGCCGCTGCTCTACGTCGGGCACGGCGCGCGGATCTCGCGCGCCTCGGAGATCGTCAAGAAACTCGCCGAGAAGCTCAAGGCGCCGGTGGTGACCACGCTGCTCGGCAAGGGGGCGTTTCCGGAGACGCACCGGCTGTCGCTCGGCATGATGGGGATGCACGGCACGGCCTACGCCAACAAGGCGGTCGTCGGCTGCGACCTGATCATGAGCATCGGCGGCCGCTGGGACGACCGCATCACCGGCAAGCTCTCGGAGTTCTGTCCCAACGCCAAGAAGATCCACCTCGACATCGATCCCGCCGAGCAGGGGAAGGTGATCCAGCCGGACGTCTCCCTCGTCGGCGACGCGCGGATCGTGCTCGAGGAACTCTACAAGCACGTTCACCAGCTCGACACCGAGGAATGGCTGGCGACGATCGACAGCTGGAAGAAGAGGTATCCGCTCAAGTATCCGAGAAAGGGCGGCCTCAAGGCGCAGTTCTGCCTCGACGTGCTCTACGAGCTCACCGGCGGCAAGGCGATCGTCACCACGGACGTCGGACAGCACCAGATGTGGTGCGCCCAGTTCTACCGGACCGGCCTCGATTATCAGTGGATCACGAGCGGCGGCGCCGGCAGCATGGGATTCGGCTTCCCCGCGGCGATCGGTGCGCAGTTCGGGCGTCCGGACCACCAGGTCTGGTCGGTCGTCGGCGATGGCGGGTTCCAGATGACTCTCTGCGAGCTCGCCACGGCGGTGATCCACAAGCTTCCGGTGAAGGTGCTCATCATCAACAACGCGTACCTCGGCATGGTGCGCCAGTGGCAGGAGCTCTTCTTCGACAATCGATACTCCGGAGTCGATCTCGTCGGCAATCCGGACTTCGTCAAGCTGGCGGAGTCGTTCGGAGCGCGAGGCTTCAGGATCCGCCGCGCCGGCGACGCGCGACGGATCATGAAGCAGGCGATGGAGTACAACGACGGACCGTGCGTGATCGACGCGTGCGTCGAGAAGGAAGACAACGTCTTCCCGATGATCCCCGCGGGGGCCGCGGTCAAGGACATGATCATCGAGAAGCCGAAGGAAAAGCTCGAGAAGCCGGTCGGGAGCACGTGATATGAGCGAGGTCAACGGGACGCAGAGGCACTCGATCAGCATGCGGGTGCATAACCGCCCCGGTGTGCTGTCGCGCGTGGCCCAGGTCTTCGCGCGCAGGGGGTTCAACATCGATTCGCTCGTCGTCGGCCGCGGACACCATCGTGAGTTCTCTCGCATGACGATCGCATGCGAGGGCGACCCGCGGGCCGTGGAGCAGATCGTCAAGCAGCTCAACAAGCTGATCGACACGGTGCACGCGGCGGAGCACAAGCCGGCGAAGGCCGTCGAGCGCGAGCTCGCCCTCATCAAGGTGAAGGTGAGCTCGGAGACGCGCACCGAGATCTTCCAGGTCGCTGAGGTGTTCAAGGGGCGCACCGTCGACGTCTCGGATTCCACGCTGACGCTCGAGATCACCGGGAACTCCGAGAAGATCGATGCGTTCGAGAGCCTGATGAACAACTACGGCATCGTCGA
>JBFFXF010000357.1:0-6234 GCA_041569895.1 Planctomycetota bacterium
GTGACGCGATAACGGTGACGCAGTGACCGTAACGCAGTGACCGTGACGCAGTGACCGTGACGCAGTGACCGTGACGCAGTGACCGTAACGCAATGAAGAGGACCCGGGACCAGGCCGCGGTCGATGACTCCCCGATTCACAACATCGTCATCGGCACGGCCGGGCACATCGATCACGGCAAGACGGCGCTCATCGAGCGCCTGACGGGGATCGACGCCGACCGCCTCCCCGAGGAGAAGGAGCGCGGCATGACGATCGATCTCGGCTTCGCGCGCCTGCGACTCCGCACCGGCCGGCGCGTCGGGATCGTCGACGTGCCCGGCCACGAGCGGTTCATCAAGAACATGGTGGCCGGAGCGACCGGCATCGATCTCGTGCTGCTCGTCGTCGCCGCGGACGACGGCGTCATGCCGCAGACGCGCGAGCACCTCGAGATCATGAAGCTGCTCGGGCTGCGCCACGGCATCATCGTCGTCACCAAGATCGACCTCGTCCCCGATGACCTGCGCGAGCTCGCGATCGAGGACGTGCGGGAGACGGTCGAGGGCACGTTCCTGGAGGACGCCCCGATCCAGCCGGTCTCCTCGGTCACCGGCGAGGGGATCGACGAGCTGGTCGACCGCGTGCACGAGTGCGTCAACCGCATCGAGCCGCGCAGCGCCGAGGGCGTCTTCCGCATGCCGATCCAGCGGGTCTTCTCGTCGAAGGGGTTCGGCACCGTCCTCACCGGCATTCCGGTCTCGGGCCAGACGAAGGTGGGCGACACGATCGAGGTGCTACCGCTCGAGCAGAGCGGACGGATCCGGGGGATCCACGCCTACATGTCCGTCGCGGAGGTGGCCCGAGCGGGCCAGTCGAGCGCACTCAACGTCACCGACGTCGACTACCGCGCCGTGCACCGCGGCATGGTCGTCGCCGCTCCCGCGCAGTTCCGCCACTCGAAGATGCTCGAGGCGCGCCTCCACTACCTGGCCGGGAACCAGCGCCCCCTGCGCCAGCGAACGCGGATCCGGTTCCACGTCGGCACGGCCGAGGTCCTCGGCGTCGTCTACCTGCTCGAGGACCGCCTGCTCGAGCCCGGCGCGTCCGGCCTCGTGCAGCTCCGTCTCGACGAGCCGGTGGTCGCGGTGCCGGGCGACCGCTTCATCGTGCGCCTGCACTCCCCGATGGTGACCATCGGCGGAGGCGAGATCCTCGACCTCTCGCGGTGGCGGCTGAAGTCGGGCAAGCGCTACGTGATCGACCAGCTCCACCGCAAGGAATCGGCGCTGAGCTCGCCGAGCCAGGTCGTGCTCAACGCCATCGAGGAGCGCGGGTTCGATGCGGTTCCCGAGGCGAGCGCGGGCGAGGGACGCGGCTTTCGGCCCGAGAAGGTGCGCGAGATCATCGCGGAGCTTCTCGAGGCCGGATCGCTCCGCCGGGCGTCTCGCGCCGGCCACGTCATCTCGACGCGGCGATTCGAGGAGGCGCGAGAGGCGGCCCTCGCGGCAGCCAGGAAGTTCTTCGACGACCACCCGAGGCGACTGCTGATGGAAAAGACGGTGCTCCGGCAGGCGATCCGGGGCCACGACGTCTTCTTCAACGACCTGCTCGAGGAGCTGCGCGCCCGCGGCGAGCTCGAGGTGCGCGGCGAGGTGCTCCAGTGGGAGTTTCACAAACCGCGGCTGTCGGAGAGGGAGGCGAGCTTCCGCGACGCGTTGCTCGAGGCGATGCGCTCGAGCCTCTTCGCGCCGCCGCGCGTCGAGGAGGTCGCGGAGAAAGAGAGCTTCCCCGTCCGCGACGCGCACGCGATCTCGGAGCTCCTCCTCGAGGAGGGCGCGCTCGTCAAGCTCACCGACGAGATCCTCCTTCACGGCGAGGCGCTGGGCGAGGCGCGCCGCCTGCTGCGGGAGCACCTCGAGAGCGAGGGCACGATGACGGCATCGCAGGCGAAGAACTGGCTCGGGTCGTCCCGCAAGTACGTCATCCCCCTGCTCGAGCTCCTCGACCGCGAGGGCTTCACCATCCGCCGCGGCGACGTCCGCGAGCTACGCAAGCGGGCGGAGTGACGCATCGAGTCGGATCGGAATCGGTATCGGAGTCGGAATCGGCCATCGGAATCGGTATCGGTATCGGTCACCGGACTCCGCAACCAAAGCCTTCGAGGACGAGGACGAGGACGGGCAGGGGAACGGGCACGGGCCCGGGCCCGGGAACGGGGACGGGGACGGGAACGAAAACCCCGCTCACGGGACCCAGAGATAGAGGAAGCGCGTCTCGGGAAGGCGGCCGGTGGAGATCTCGAGCGTGAGGCCGCCGTCCGCCGGGCTCTCGATCGAGTAGAGGTTGCCTCCGGGCCGCCCCGCCCTCGTGTAGCGCACCACCGCGGCGCCCGGCTCGCGGCTTCGCTCCCGCGCCTCGCGGATGGCGTCGTCGAGATACCCGACCGAATCGACCAGGCCGCGGGCGCGCGCCTCGGCCGCGGCCCAGACCGTGCCGTCGGCGAGCGCGCTGACCTCGTCGCGCGAAAGGCCCGTCCGCCCCTCGTCGACGACCTCGACGAAGCGCTCGTGAAGCTGTCGGACGATGCCGTCGAGGATCTGCACCTCCTGCTCCGACGCCGGCCGGAACGGCGAGCCGAGGTCCTTGTAGTCTCCGGATTTGATGGTCAGGAAGGAGACGCCGATCTTCCTCATCAGGCCGTCGACGTTGACCGTCTGCAGCAGCACGCCGATGCTCCCGACCACGGCGGTCGGGTGCGCGACGATGGTGTCGGCGGCGGTGGCGATGTAATAGCCGCCGGATGCGCCGGTCTCGACGATGCACGCGACCACCGGCAGCTTCCTCTTGCGCTTGAGCTCGAGCACCTCGCGGCGAATCACGTCGCATGCGGTCGCTTCGCCGCCGGGGCTCGAGATGCGCAGCAACAGAGCGACGACCTCGGGATCGTCCTCGACGACCTCGAGCCGCGACTGGATCTCGTCGAGCGCATTCGGCGTGCTGTAGACCGCGCTCGAAAACTCGCGGGACGTGATGGTGCCCTCGATATCGATGATGGCGACCTTCGGGCGGTAGAAGTACCCCTCGCCGCTCTCGATGATGGTCTCGCGCAACGGCATCGGCTTCAGGAGGTCGGCGACCGGAATCACGATGCACCCCGCGAGCGAGGCGACGGCGACCACCGCCAGCGCGAGAACGGAGTTGGCGCGAGAGAGGACCCGAAGTTCCATCACGCGCGTACTCTACGGCAGCGTCGCGGGCGAGGTCAAGGCGGCGCGCGACCGCCCGGTTGACGACGAGCCCGCGCATCGCCTACCATCCCGGCGGTTTGTTGTGAACGGGTCGGCGACACCCCCGCGACGTCGCAGCGGCACTGCATCGTTCAGTCCGACCCCAACGCGAGGCGCAGGGCCGAGAGGAAAGGGGCGCATCGAGGGCGTCGGCGGGCAGTCCATATCCACTTCATGGGTCTTTCACGTCACGGTCAGAGAGACCGTCACGTGCGGTCAAATCGGACACCACGCGGACAGGAGAGCAAGATGACACGGAAACACGCCCTGATCCCGGTCGCCGTCGCCGCATTCGCTATCGCTTCCCTGCTCCTCGGAGACGCCGCCGTCGGCCGGCGCATCCGTGCGAACGAGGAGAAGCCCCGTCGCGAGCGCGACGATGGCAGACCCCGACGCGACCGGCACCCCGACCTTCCGTCGCACGCCGCGCTCAGGGCGGCGCTGACGGAGGCGAGGAACGAGGAGAACGGCGGCTTCGGGCTCGACATGTGGGCGACGATCGTCGACCGGGACGGCGTCGTCGTCGCGGTGGCGTTCACCGGCGAGGACCGCGGATCGCAATGGCCGGGCAGCCGGGTCATCTCGGCCCAGAAGGCGAACACCGCCAACGCGTTCAGTCTCCCCGGCCTGGCCCTGTCGACGGCGAACCTCTTTTCCGCCGTCCAGCCGGGCGGCAGCCTCTTCGGGCTGCAGCACTCCAATCCCGTTGACACCGACGTCGCCTACCGCGGTTCCTCGAGCCGCTACGGACAGCGCAAAGACCCGATGGTCGGAAGGAAGATCGGCGGCGTCAACGTGTTCGGCGGCGGCCTCGCCCTGTACGATTCGACCGGCACGCTCGTCGGGGCGATCGGGGTGAGCGGCGACAGCTCGTGCGCGGATCACAACATCGCCTGGAGGACGAGACACCTCCTCGAGCTCGACTACGTCCCGGGCGGCGTCAGCCCGCGAGGCGACGACACCATCATCTTCGACATCGAGGACGGCTCGAGCGCGGGCGGATTCGGTCACCCGCACTGCATCGGCGGGAACGAGGAGAACGAGGCGGCGATCGCGGCGGGCCTCCCGCCCGTGCGGGAGGTGGCGGGCGACGAGTGATCGCGTCGCACAAGCGCCCCGCCGGGGAGCCATGGGGGGCTCCCCGGCGTGCCGACGTCCCCCCGCGCGCCTCCGGCGTAGGTACCCGTCCCCCGGCGCGCCTCGCTCAGCGGATGCCGTAGGAGAGTACGCTGACCGTCTGCGGGGCCGCGGCGGCGAAGCCCCTGGCGGTCGTCACGCGGTCGTGCGAGAAGAGGATCGCCGCGCCGTCCCTCGCCTCCACGAGGTGCGCGGATCCACGGGTGGCGGTCTGCGCCCCGTTGACGTGGAGCAGCAGCGCCCCGACGATCCGCGCGTCGTTCTCGAGCCGGACCCGGCTTTCACCGGCGCCCGACTGGCCGTCCACGTGGACGAGGATCGGGCCGTGCCACGAGGCCGAGTGGCGCATCACCAGGGCCGACTCCGATCCGGGGGCGATCACCTCGACGATCAGCGTCCCGTGGCCGGTGAATCCCTCCTCGAGGACGAGCGAGTCGCGCGGCCCGAGCCAGGCGTACACCAGGACCGGCTCGTCGGGGCTCCCGAACGAGCCGGTGTCGGCGTCCCCGAGGACTCGGCTGCCGTGGATGCGCTCGTCGGAGTTGGTCCTCGCGAACCTGCGAACAGCGTCGAGCGTCGCCGAGCGGTCGTCGGCACGCTCCGTCGTCGCGTCGGGGACGCCCTCGAGCGTCGCGCCGGGCGCGATGCGCGTGAACAGCCCGACCTCGCCCGGCACCCGATTCATCGCCACGCCGTGGATGGCGTCTCGCTGATCGGCGAAGCGGAAGCCGTCGGCGGCGTGGTCCATGCCGCTGATCGAGGCGGAGCCCAGGAGCGTCACCGAGGCGCCATCGATCGCGAGCGCCGCGCCGAGATCGAGGGTCATGTCGACCGCGCCGCCCGGAACGAACCCGTCGTGGAGCTTGAGGAGCGCCTCGACGGTCTCCTCGGTCTCCCCGATGGTGCCCGTGCTCCGCACGCGGAACACGCCCTCCGAGAGGGTCGCGATCTCGATCTCGATGGTGCCGCCGGCGATGGAATCGATCGTCGTCACCCCGACGGCGGCGTTCCCCGCTCTGCGGACGCGCGCCTTGCCGATGGCCACCCCCGAATCGGCCAGATAGAAGGTCTCCGTCCGGAGCTTGGTCCCCTTCTTCGAGCTCAAGCCGATGACCGCGAGCTGACTCAGACCCGCGGCGAGCGCGCAGACGCACAGGGCCGGGATGAGAATGGTCATCAGGGCCGCTCCCCGACGTCGCGAGCTGGTGGTCCTTGCCCGATCACTCACACCTCTGTCCTCCAACGAATCGCCCGACCGAAACGCTTCCTCGTGCCCTTTCGGACACCTGACACACACCGCCATCTGAAGAGCAAGAAGCAGGCCGGACCCGCTCCGGCCCCCGCCCGGTTGCCGCGCGGAATCACCGCCCGCGGAGGGCGGAAGGGCGTGCTCCGGGCCGGATTGCGACGGGGGTCAAGAGTGTCGAAGGGCTGGACACCCGGTGGTCACCGGGGGTGTGTCCGTCGCGGAGCGCAAGTGTCCAGGGGATGTTCAGGGGCGGGCGCGAGTCCCGGACCCGGACCCGGGTCCGTCCGCGTTCTCGATGGCTCGCGAGACAGAGACAGAGACAGAGACCCGAGATCAGAGACCCGATTCCGATTCCGATGACCGAGTCCGATTCCGACTCCGAGTCAGAGTCCGATGACCGATACCGACTCCGACTCGATGCGCGGGTTTCGTCTCCGGCGGAGGGCGGCGGCGTCGATTGACAGACTCGCTGGACGACGCAACGACGGTCACGGTCACGGTCACGGTCACGGTCACGGTCCACGGTCACGGTCACGGTCACGGTCACGGTCCACGGTCACGGTCCACGGTCACGGTCCA
>JBFFXF010000358.1:0-6130 GCA_041569895.1 Planctomycetota bacterium
CGACGGCGCGCGCGCCGTCGAGCCGGCCCGTGCGGCTTGGATGTTGAAACCGCGCCACATCTCGGTCAATCTGCGTCATCTGCGGCAGCCCGTGGTGGCTGCCCCCGGGAGAGCCGATGATCGCACGCACACTGCTTCTCGCATCGCTGATGACGCTCGTGGCGGCCGGTGCCGACACGGGCTCCGACCGCGTCTGGTGGTCGGTGCGCCCACTCGAGCGTCCGCGGGTCCCCGAGCTCCGACCGGACGAGCGCGAGACGGCGCGCTCGCCGGTCGACGCGTTCGTCCTCGCCGGCCTCCGCGAGCACGGGCTGTCGGCATCGCCGGCGGCGGATCGGCGTACGCTGATTCGCCGGCTGTCGTTCGACCTCCTCGGACTGCCCCCCGAGCCGGACGAGGTCGAGGCGTTCGTCGCCGACGAGCGCCCCGACGCCTGGGAACGTCTCGTCGACCGCTACCTGGCCTCGCCGCAGCTCGGCGAGCGCTGGGCGAGGCACTGGCTCGACGTCGTGCACTACGCCGACACGCACGGCTACGACAAGGACAAGCTGCGGCCGAACGCGTGGCCGTACCGCGACTACGTCGTGCGGGCCCTCAACGACGACCGGACCTACAGCCGATTCGTCGAGGAGCAGATCGCCGGCGATGTCCTCTTCCCCGGGACGTCCGACGGCATCGTCGCGACCGGATTCATCGCTGCCGGGCCCTGGGACTTCATCGGGCACGCGGAGGTCCCCGAGACCAAGGTCGACGGGCGCATCGCGCGCCATCTCGATCGCGACGACATGGTGCGGGCGACGATGCAGACCTTCACCAGCACGACGGTGGGTTGCGCCCGATGCCACGATCACAAGTTCGATCCGGTCTCGATGGAGGACTACTACAGCTTGCAGGCGATCTTCGCCGCTCTCGACCGGGCGGATCGGCCGTACGACCCGAGCCCCGAGGCGGCGCGCGAGCGACGCGAGCTGAAGCGGCGCCGCGACGAGCTGGTCGCCGGGCGGCGTCGAATCGAGGAGGAGGTGCGCCGCGCCGCCGGGAGCGAGCTGGAGACCGTCGAGGCGGAGATCGCCAGGCTTCGCGAGACCGCCCCGTCCGAGCGACCGCCGGCCCACGGCTACCACAGCGCCATCGAGGGGCGTCCGGACGTCGAGAAATGGGTGCAGGTCGACCTCGGTCGTTTGGTGTCGATCGAGCGCATCGTCTGGGTCGGCTGTCACGACGATTTCAACGGCATCGGCGCCGGCTTCGGCCATCCACCGCGGCTGCGCATCGCCATCTCCGAGGACGGCGACTTCGCCTCGGGCGGCACGATCGTGCTCGACCGCACCGGCGAGGACATCCCGAATCCGGGCGTCGCGCCGCAGTCGGTCGAGGTCGGCGGGCGCAGCGCCCGATGGGTGCGCGTGACGGCGACGCGCCTCGCGCACCGCAAGGATGACTACATCTTCGCGCTCGCCGAGCTCCTCGTCATTGCCGGCGACGGCTCCAACGCCGCTCGCGGCCGGGAGGTCACGGCGCTGGACTCGATCGAGGCGCCGATTCGGTGGCAGCGCAGCAACCTGGTCGACGGCAAGTACCCCGGCGTGTCGGACGAGGGACACGCCGCGCGGCTCGCCGAGCTCACCGAGCGTCGCCGATCGCTGATCGACGGCGCCACCGATGCGACGGCGCGGAAGACGCTCGCGGAGACCGGGCGCGAGCTCGATGCGGTCGAGGCGGCGCTCGCGAAGTTGCCGGATCAGGCGATGGTCTTCGCCGGCACGGTGCACACCGGCAGCGGGGCGTTCCGCGGCACGGGACACGACGGCGGCCGGCCGCGTGAGATCCGGGTCCTCGACCGTGGCGACATCCGCACGCCCGGCGAGGTCGTCGGCCCCGGCACCATCGACGTCGGCGCCGGGCTTGCCGCGCGGTTCGACCTCGGCGAGGACCATTCGGAGGGCGCCCGGCGCCGAGAGCTGGCGCGGTGGATCACCGACCGTCGCAACCCGCTCACCTGGCGCTCGATCGTCAACCGTCTGTGGCAGTACCACGTCGGTCGCGGCATCGTCGAGACACCGAACGACTTCGGCCGCATGGGCGCGACGCCGAGCCATCCCGGGCTCCTCGACTGGCTCGCGGTCGAGCTGCGAGACGGCAACGAGTCGTTGAAGCGGATTCACCGGACGATCCTCACCAGCTCGACCTACCGCCAGTCGACTGCCCACCGCGAGGAGGCCGCGGCGCTCGACGGCGGCAACCGACTGCTCTGGCGCATGAACCGGAGGCGGCTCGAGGCCGAGGCGGTCCGCGACGCGACGCTCGCGGTGAGTGGGCGGCTCGACACGCGCATGGGCGGACCCGGCTTCCGCTGCTTCGTGCTCGAGAAGCCCGAGCACTCGCCGCACTACCAGTACGCGAAGCACGACCCGGACGATCCATCGACCCACCGGCGGTCGATCTATCGTTTCATCGTGCGGTCGCAGCCCGATCCGTTCATGAACACGCTCGACTGCGCGGACTCGTCGCAGCTCGTCGCGACACGAAACGAGACACTGTCGCCGATCCAGGCGCTGACTCTGCTCAACGACAGGTTCATGGTGCGCGCGGCGTCCTGGTTCGCGACGCGTCTCGAGCGCGAGGCTCCGGACATCGAGAGGCGGATCGACCGGGCGTACCGCCTGGCGCTCGGACGCGCGCCGACGGCCGACGAGCTGGCGGCGATGGCGTCCTACGGCCGCGAGTTCGGGCTCGAGAACGCGTGCCGGGTGATGTTCAACTTGAATGAGTTCGTGTTTGTGGATTGAGGGGATTCGAGCCGGAGACCGAGAACTCCGAGTCTGTTGTGAAGATCGACGACGAGGCCGACTTCGGGAACGGGAACGGGCACGGGAACGGGGACGGGGACGGGCCCGAACCGTTCGGGACGAATGCGAACCGAATTTGGAGCGAAGGGCTGTGAGACGGCGTGAGTTTCTCTGGCGGTCGGGGGGCGGGCTCGGGGGCATCGCGCTCGCGTCGCTTCTCGGCGATGAGGGGCTGCTCGCGGCGGGCGGCGAGTCCGGGGCCTCGAGGGCCGGCGGGCTCCACCACCCGGCGCGCGCGAAGCGCGTCGTGCAGCTCTTCATGGCGGGCGCCGCGAGCCACGTCGATCTCTTCGACTACAAGCCGCGCCTGGTGCGCGAGCACGGCAAGGAGTGGGATCCGGGCGAGACCGTCGAGCTCTTCCAGAGCACGCCCGGCAGCACGTTCGCGTCCCCCTGGAGCTGGAAGCGCCACGGCGAATGCGGCAAGCACCTGAGCGAGATCGTCGAGCCGCTCGGCGAGTGCGTCGATGACATCGCCTTCATCCACAACATGGTCGGCAAGACCGGCGTGCACAGCCAGGCGACGCTGCTCCAGGCGACGGGGTTCCAGGAGCCCGGCTTCCCCGGTGCCGGCGCGTGGGTGAGCTACGCGCTCGGCAGCATGAACCGCAATCTGCCGACGTTCGTCGTGCTTCCCGATCGGCGCGGCTACGCGTCGAACGGGCCGAAGAACTGGTCGTCGGCGTTCCTGCCGGCCGAGCACCAGGGGACGATCATCCGCCCCGGCGACCCCGAGCCGATCGCCAATCTCCGGCCGCTCCCGGGCGGCTACATCACCGGACCCAGCGACGCGCGCGCCCGCGATCTCCTCTCTCGTCTCAACCGGCGCCACGAGCGCGAGCGTCCCGGCGACTCGCGCCTCGAGGCGCGGATCCAGGCGTACGAGCTCGCCGCGCGCATGCAACTGAGCGCGCCGGAAGCGCTCGACATCTCCGACGAGCCCGAGTACGTACTCCGCATGTACGGGCTCGACCACAGCTCGGTGAGCTTCCCGAAGGAGATCAACGCGCTCGAGGAGACCGATCGCTTCGCGCGCAAGTGTCTCGTCGCGCGCCGACTGCTCGAGCGCGGCGTGCGCTTCGTGCAGATCTGGTCCGGAAACGACAACGGCTTCCCGCGCCGAAACTGGGACTCACACGAGGACATCAAGCGCGATCACGGGCCGCTGGCGCTCGGCATGGCGCGCGGCACGGCGGCGCTCATCCGCGACCTCAAGCAGCGCGGGCTGCTGGAGGACACGGTAATCCTCTGGACGACGGAGTTCGGACGCATGCCGTGCGCGCAGGGATCGAAGGGGCGCGATCACAACCCCTTCGTGTTCACCAACTGGCTCGCCGGCGGCGGCATCCGCGGCGGCGTGACACACGGGCCGAGCGACGAGTGGGGTTTCCGCCCCGCCGACCGCGACAACCCGACGCTCGTGTACGACGTCCACGCGACGATCCTCCACCTCCTCGGCATCGACCACGAGCGGCTGACCGTCCGCCACGACGGCATCGACCGCCGGCTCACCGACGTCCACGGCCACGTGATCGACGGCGTTCTCGCCTGACGTCGTCGGCGTCGGCGTCGTCCTCGTCCTCGTCGTCGATCCGATGCCGAGTCCGATGACCGAGTCAGAGATCAGAGATCGGAGTCCGAATCGGAATCGGAGTCGGTATCGGTCATCGGAATCGGAATCGGAATCGGTCATCCGAGTCGGAATCCGAATCGGACATCGGAGTCGGAATCGCTATCGGTCATCGGCCGTCAGTCCCCCCCGAGCTGCCGGTCGGCGAAGTCGAGGTAGCGTTCCCAGTCCCAGCGCGTGACGTCGTGGCGGCCGGAGCGGATGTGGTAGCCGATGCGGCCCATCGACGGCCTGTCGACCTCCGGCATGGCGTCCGACGGCAGTCCCTCGGTGCCGAGCAGCCTGTAGACCGGGTCGGCGTGTCGCGCCGAGAGGAACTCGCCGCGCGGATCGGCCCAGCGATCCTCGACGGCGCTCGCGATGTACGCCGGCCGCGGCGCGATCAGCGCCACCAGCATGTGCTGGTCGACGGGGAGCTCGTCCTCGCGTCCGTTGTACGCCTTGAAGTTGCCGCAAAACCAGTGCGGGAACGACGTGTTGATGCGCGTGACGGTCTCGCCGAAGCGACGACGACTGAGCGCGGCACCGCCGCAGCCCGAGTTGTTCGAGATGACGAGCGCGAACCGCTCGTCACGGGCCCCGGCCCAGAGCGCCGTCTTGCCGAGGCGCGAGTGCCCGATCACGGCGACGCGATCGTGGTCGACCTCGGCGTCTGTCTCGAGGTAATCGAGAGCCCGGCTCAGGCCCCACGCCCACGCGCCGATGGTGCCCCACTGGTCGGGAGCGGGCGCCTGCTGGCCCTCCCAGAGAAAAAGCGGGTGAACGCCGTTCTGAAAGCCGTCGTGGAAGTCCGGATCGATGTCGCCGCAGAACGCCGTCGCCAGCGCATAGCCGCGCGACAGGATCAGGTCGATCGCCCAGCGGCTCGCGCTCGTGCCACGTGACTCCTCGGTGGCGCGATTCTCGACCGCGCCCGGCGTCCTGGACCGCACCCAGCCCCTGGCGAGCGGCACCGCGGGATCGGCGCTCACCGTGTGGTTGCCGTTGAAGTTGAGCCCGAGAAACGCCGGCACCGGCTTGCGGGCCGACGCGGGCACGTAGATGAGAAGGTCCATCGACGGGCCGTCGTGGCTGCCCGAGAAGAGCACGCTCACCTGCTTGCGAATCGCCGTGCCGTCGAGGACGCCGTGCTCGACCGAGTGCACGACGAACCGCATCGCCCGCGGCCGTCGCGGCGCCCGGCCGTAGACGTGCGTCCGGAAGAGCTCGAGGATCTCCGGCCGCCGCTTCGCCCGCCACGTCTCGGCGTCGGTGACACGCTCGCCGCTCGAGAGCACCAGCGGATCGGGCAGCGTATACGCGGGCACCCGGGCCTCATCGTAGTTGGTCTCGTCGGCGACCGCGCTCACGGTGAGGGCTGCTGCAAGGAGCAGGGTGACCGCGGGCACGGGCCGGGTGAGTGCAGCGTGTGTCGATGCCATGAGATTCGCCTCCGTATCACGGATTCCCCTCGTTCCCGTTCCCGGTCCCGGACCCGGTCCCGGTCCCGAAAACCATCGCCGTCACTTTCGTATCCAACGTCGAGCCGACCGGTCGGGGTCGGAGTCCGAGACAGAGGTCCGACTCCGATGTCCGATACCGATTCCGATACCGATTCCGACTCCGATGTCCGACTCCGATTCCGATTCCGATTCCGACCGAGGTCAGATCC
>JBFFXF010000359.1:0-6110 GCA_041569895.1 Planctomycetota bacterium
CGGCTCGGCGGCGGAGGGTGACACGGTGAGCCACACCTACACGGCGCCCGGCGTGCGCACCATCTCCCTGGTGGCGATCACCGACGACAGCCGTGTCAGCACGAGGGTGACGCGCGACGTCACCGTGCTCTGCCCCTCGGGCGACGTCTCTCCCTGGACTGCCACGGAGATCGGCGAGCCGGCGTTCCCGGGCGCGGCGAGCCCGACGGACGACGACACGGCAACGAGCGGGTCCGCGATTCGCGTCTGCGGTGGAGGGACCGGCCTCTCGGGCCGGAGCGACGACGTGTTCTTCACCCACCGCGAAGTTGCCGGCGACTTCCGGCTGACGGCGAGACTGTCCGAGCTCGAGGGAGACCCCGCGCAGGCCGGCGTGATGCTCCGCGAGAGCCTGGACGGCGACGCCGCCTTCGTGGCGCTGCTGCTCGAGGTCACGACGGTGAGCAACTTCCGCATGCGCCGCCGGAATGCGCCGGGATCGCAGGCGCGGTCGAGTCGCGGCGACGCGTTCGAGTCCGAGGGCTGGGCCCGCATCGAGCGCCGCGGGAGCGTCTACTCCACCTTCAGCTCCGCCGACGGAGAGACGTGGGCGCCGGCGGGCGCGACGGAGCTCCCGGAGGCGCCGGACGTCATGCTCGCGGGGATCGTGGTGGCGAGCCCGACGCGGGTCTTCTCGGAGCCCTCGCGCGCCCTCGCCACCGAGATCGCCATCGAGGAGCTCGTCGCCGGCCCGCGTTTCGTCCGTGGCAACACCAACGGAGACGACGTGGTCGACATCTCCGATGCGAGCCATCTCCTCAACTGGCTCTTCCTCGGCGGGCCCGAGCCTCCCTGCGAGGCCGCGGCGGACGTCAACGGCCAGAACGGCATCGACATCTCCGACGCCAGCGCGCTGCTCAACTTCCTGTTTCTCGGCGGCGCAGCGCCCGCCGCGCCGTTTCCGGAGTGCGCGAGCTCGGAGCTCGAGTCCGACGTCGAGCTCGGCTGCGACGACTCGCCCTGCCCGTGATGTAAGAGCCTGCAAGCCGACACGCAGCGCGCCCTTGACGCCCCCGGTCTCGAGCGGGACACTGTCTGCGTCGACGCGCCGTTGCGATGCGGGAACGCCAGTGGAGGAGGAGTCCGCCGATGCTGACCTTCTTCGATCGGGACACGGAATCGCGGCCGTTCTGCGACGGCCTCTCTCGGCGCTCCTTCATCTCGATCGGCGGGCTGGCGCTCGGGGGGCTGTCGCTCGCGCGTGTCCTCGAGGCGGAGTCGACGTCGCCGCGTGCCCCGTCGAGCCGCTCCGGCTCGGTCATCATGATCTACCTGCCCGGCGGGCCGACGCAGCACGAGACCATCGACCCGAAGCCGGATGCCCCGGGCGAGGTGCGCGGGCCGTTCGGCACCGTGCCGACGTCGATTCCCGGCGTGCGCTTCTCGGAGCACCTGGGGAAGCTCGCGCGCCTGGCGGGGAAGCTCATCCCCGTGCGCAGCGTCGTCGGCTTCGAGAATCGTCACGAGTCCTTCCAGTGCTACACGGGCCGTCCGGGCGGGCGCCCGCAGGATCAGGAGCCCGCCGGCGGCTGGCCGACGCTCGGCTCGGTGGTCTCGCGACTGCTGGGCGACGCTCCCGGCGGCATGCCCGCGTACGTCGACGCCGCCCCGAAGATGGGCTACGGGCCCTACAACAACACGGGCCTGCACGACGCCAGCCCGGTGCGCTCGTGGCCGAGCTTCCTCGGCTTCCGGCACACGCCGTTCGCGCTCGAGGGCGAGGGGCGGGGCGACCTGGTCCTCAACGGCATCAGCGCCGAGAGGTTCTCCGATCGGCGCCGCCTGCTCGCGACGTTCGATGAGCTGCGCCGCGACCTCGATCGCGTCGCGTCCGGATCCGCCGGCGAGAGCGCCGGCACGTTCGACGTCTTCCAGCGCCAGGCGCTCGGCCTGCTGACGTCGAGCCGCATCGCCGAGGCGCTCGACCTCGAGCGCGAGGACGCGCGGGTGCGCGATCGCTATGGTCCGAGCACGCCGACCACCTCGAGCTTCGGCGGCGCGCCGAAGGATCCGCAGAAGCTGCTCCTCGCGCGACGCCTCGTCGAGGCGGGCGCGCGCTGCGTCACCGTCGCGTTCGGGGCGTGGGACTGGCACGGCAACCGCGGCGGCCCGGTCGAGAAGCTCGGCAAGCAGGACTTGCCGCACTTCGATCACGCCCTGGCGACGCTCGTCGAGGACCTCGACCAGCGCGGGCTCCTCGAGACCGTGTCGATCGTCGTCTGGGGCGAGTTCGGCCGCACGCCGCGCATCAACGCCAAGGGCGGACGCGACCACTGGAGCGCCGTCGCGCCGGCGATCCTCGCGGGCGGCGGCATGCGCGCCGGGCAGGTTCTCGGGGCCACCGACGCCGTCGGCGGCGTCCCGCGCGAGCGTCCGGTGCACGTGCAGGAGATCTTCGCGACGCTCTACGCCAACCTCGGCATCGACGTCGCCAGCGCCACCGTGCGCGACCTGAACGGACGACCGCACTACCTCGTCGACAGGGACCGCGAGCCGATCCGCGAGCTCCTGTGATCGCCGGGGAGAACGGCGAGGAGAAGTCCCCCGGCACGACGAGGCGGCTCGACTTCGCGTCGTGGATGCTCCTGGCGGCGAACACCGTGCCGCTCATCGGCGTCCTCTTCTTCGATTGGGACGCCGGCATCATCCTCATCGCCTACTGGGGCGAGAACCTCGTCGTCGGGTTCTACAACCAGCTCAAGATCCTCTGCTCACCCGGTCACGGCCCCGGCGAGATCCTCGGCAAGCTCTTCATGATGGCGTTCTTTCTCGTCCACTACGGCGGCTTCTGCGCCGTGCACGGTCTCTTCGTCTTCGCGTTCGTCGAGTGGATCGGCAAGGGCGGGCGCGAGGGCGCGGAGGGCGCGGATCTCTTCCCGGATCCCGCCGGGGGGAACTGGCCCGGCCCGCTCATCTTCGTGCAGCTCCTCGTGCACGTCTTCGCCACCGTCCTCCGCGCCTATGGCCAGGACATCATCCTCCCGCTCCTGGCGCTGACCTTCAGCCACGGCGTCTCCTTCGTCCAGAACTTCATCCTGCGGGAGGAATACAAGGAGAAGTCGCCGAAGGAGCTGATGGCGGCGCCGTACGGCCGCATCGTCGTCATGCACATCGCGATCATCGCGGCCGGCGTGCCGGTGATGTTCCTCGGCTCGCCGCTGCCGTTGCTGGTCATTCTCGTCGGGCTGAAGATGATCGTGGATCTGCGGTTCCACCGGGCTTCGCATCGGCGGAAAGACGCGGCGGACGTCTGAAGCCCTCGTCCACGGTCCCGGACCCGGACCCGGGCCCGGTCCCGTGCCCGAAAGCTCTCGTGGTCACCGGGGTGGTCGACGTCCGGGCCGATTGAATGGAGTCCGGTACCGAGGTCCGGGGCCGAGACACAGGCAGAGATCAGAACCGGAGAACCGAGTCAGAGGACAGAGTCCGATGTCCGATTCCGACTCCGATTCCGACACCGACACCGATTCCGAGTCGACCAGGTCGGCCGGCCTGGCAGCGGAGGGCGGCGGCCACGGTGCTCTTTCTCTCCCTCCGCTGCCTCATCACGCCGACCTGTTTACTCCGCAGCACTCACGCGCATGCGGTGCCACGCTTCGCTGCGCGGGTTGTACCAGAGGAGACTGCCGTCTGCGGCCCAGCAGTGGAGGTCGTCGGTGGTCGGGTCGAAGAGGAATCGTCTCGACTTCGTCGCGGGTCGTCCGATGACGAATGACGGCTTGCCGGACTGGATAATGCGGAGCGACGAAGTTCGCGCGCCACCGTCGGAAGTGGCCTCGTGGGCGACGATCACCGCCGCGCCGCTCGTGGCGATGAACTCGACGTCACCGCAGACCTCCTCGAACGCGCCATCGCGGATGCAGCGCAGAAGCCCCTCCCGGTCGAGGACGTAGACCTCCGATCCCGTCGTCGCCAGCTCGGCGATGCCCGCCGCGACCCGGAAGGTTCGCACCCGCCGGCCGTCGCGATCCACGGCGTACAGCGCTTGGGGCTCGCCATCCGGAGTCCAGTAGACGAGACCACCGCCGCCGCTCACCACGACTTCACTCGCGCCACGCGCCACGACAAGCTCGCGCTCGCCGTCGAGCCGCACGACGTCACCCGACTCTCGGTGGATCAGGACCTCTCGTCCGGACCGCGACACCCACAGCACGTCACGCGCTGACGCGGCGGGCACGGAGATGTCGCCTCCGCTCCACTGGCCACTGTCCGCATCGAAACGCACCAGGCTCGTCGAACGCGGACCGTCGCCGGCGACCGCATCCACCTCGCGGAGCGCGAACGTGGCGTCGCCCGCCCACAGTCCGCGGAAGCGACTGCCGACCGGTTCCAGCAACGCGAGGTTCTTGCCGGAAAACAGCCTGCCGTCGTCCTCGAGGACGAAGAAGCGACCGGCAGTCACGGCGACCTGCTCGGCCACGTCGAGGAGCTCGATGCGGCGGGTCGGGCGGATGCGTCGTCGTGCTGCGCGGCTCGTCCTCCAGACGACCTGTTGCACGAGAGACGGCCGCGCCCGCGGGTTCCGCTTCCACTCCCTCAGGACGCCGCGGATCGCCTTCGGCGCGAGTCTCTCCGCGAGGATCAGCGACTGGCCGTCAGACGGAGCGGACAGCGAGGCATCCATGCAGACCGTGAGCACCTCGAGGTCGACGGTCTCGCCGGCGGCGAGGCGCACCGTGGTGTCGCCGTTGCCGCGACGCACGATGCCGATCCCGATTCGCTGGATTCCGTGAACCTGGGGCCTGAGGTAGCTGCCGTTGACGTCGACGACGATGTCTTCATCGCGGCGATTGATGATGCGGAGGGAAGTGACCGAGTAGCCGGACTCCGCGCGCGCGTCGACCTGGATGTCGCCGTCTCGATACGAATGCGCCAGTGACCTGACCGCCGGTGGAGAGCAGAGGAGAGAGAGGCAGAGCACGGTGACGTTCATCGGATCTCCCTGGCCCGTGGTGAGCCGTCGGCGGGTACTCGTGCTCTCCTGAGCCCGAGGATAATCGCAGTGGAGAGCCCGGGCAAGCTCTGCTTCCCGGTAATCCGGTCGTGCCGAAGTGTTCCGCTTGCGCCGTTGACTGAATCAGTCCGCCAGGCAGATCCCACTCGGAGTCGGAATCGGTCTCGGAGTCAGAGTCGGATCTCGGTCTCGGTCTCCGACTCGGCCTCGGTCTCGAGCGATCGAGGACGAGGGCGAGGACGAGCCGGTCGTCAGGAATCCGCCTCGCGTTCGCGCGTCGTACTCGCCGACGCCGGTTTCGTTCCGTCGAGCTCGACCATCGCCCGACCCAGCGCAGTGCCGATTCGGGTGTAGATCCTCGCGCTGCCGAGGTAGTGGTAGCCGCGGTCCGAGCCGACGTTGTAGAACTTCACCCAGTCGGGGCCCCGCCACACGCCCTTCTGCACCAGCTCCGCGACGTCCGGCTCCCAGAACTCGCACGTCTTGACGAACGCGACGTTGCCGGCGAACTCGGGCAACTGCGTCGCTGACTCCTGGGCCTTCTGGAAGTCGCCGCGCTTGCCGTTGGCGCCGAGCTCGCCGATGACCACCGGCAGGTCGGGGCGGCCGAGGTCGCGCCGCACGTCGCGGATCAGCTGCGCCAGCCTGCGCGTGAAGCCCGCATACTTCTCGCCGCGCTGCGAGCCGTCGACCATGTCGTTCCAGCCCTGGAAGAAGACCCAGCCGGCGAGCTCGTGCCCGCGCTTCTCGTCGTACGCCGGGAAGTGCTTCTTCAGGTTGCCGAGCACGTCCTTGACGTGCGCGATCATGTCGCGGTAGGCCTTGCCGTATCGCGCGCGGATGTCGTCGAGCGTCGCCTCGGGGTTTCGCTTGCGGGCGCGCTCGAGCTCCTTCTCGAGCTCCTCCGCCGGCGGCATGTCGGCGCCGGGCGGCAGAAAGTCGCGCTTGACGCTGCGGCCGCCCCAGCAGGTCTTGATCAGCAGCACCTGCTCGTCGAGGTGCTTGCCGACCACCCAGCCGAAACCGAGCTCCGGCCCGAGCTTCACCTCGTTCGCTCCGAAGCCCGGCCTCAGGTTGCCGCTGCGCTCGCCGTCGCTCGTCCAGATCCACACGTCGC
>JBFFXF010000360.1:0-5992 GCA_041569895.1 Planctomycetota bacterium
GCAGGAAAAGAAACGGAGAGAGGGAGGGACTACGAGGCGATCGGCGAGAGCATGAAGTCTCGACTGCGTTCCAGAACTCGCGCACAGCCCACGAAGCTCAGCCCTATCATCCATCCGTTTACTGCCTTCCTGAGTTTCCTGCCTTCCTTACAGATCGTCGGCAGAAAAAGCCCTCGCCGCTCGGACTGGCAAGCCGATTCAGACCGAGACTGAAAGTCTCAAAGCGATCGCCACGGACACACCCCCTGCGACTCGCAGTCGAGGTCGTCGTGGGAGACATCCGCGCCGCAGTTCTGCGCGCCCGGGAATGGGCGCTACCGTCCCGGTGCGTCCCTCGACGGGGACGAGCCGATCGAAGTCGAACTGCCCGTCGCGCACGAACTGCGGCTCGCCGGAGAAGTTCGACGCGCCCCCGACGTTCCCCGAGATCAGGTTGTGGACAGCGACGTCGCGGCGCGGGATCGCCGAGTCCCCGCCGGTGACGATGTTGTTGACGAACGTGCGCACGGCGGCCGCGTTGTTGAACGGGGGGCGGATCTCGACGCCCGGGAAGAACCTCGCCGAGTTGCCCGCGATGGTGCAGTTGACGACGATCGGCACGGTGTTGCCGATCGCGCCGATTCCGCCGCTGCGGATCGCGAGGTTGCCGGTGACGATGCCTCGACGACGTCTCCGTCCGACGCCGCGTCGAGCGCCGGCTGGATCTCGGAGAAGTCCCCGCCGCCCCCCGCCTCGACGCGCAACGTCGCCGCGACTGCCGGCGCGAGCCAGCCGGACGCGAGCGAGATCGAAAGGGAAAGAACGACGGCCGGCAGCGCATCGAGCGCGCGGGCGCGGAGCGCGGGAAGGATCATCGTCTGTCTCCCTCGTTCGACCGGAGCGGCTCTGGCGGGCCCGGCGGGTCCGCGCTTCGCTGTCGATTCTCGGGCCTCGGACGACCCTTCACAAGAACTGCTCGGCCGCGACGCGCGGTTCACCTACACGGTTGCAATCGCCGGAGTCGTTGCGTACCGTGACGGCATCCCCAGGGGGACGTCCGCGCCCGCGGGACCTTCCGAGACACCAGGACTGGACGCACGAGGTACAGACATGCCACAGCGAATCCGAGCCGGCATCATCGGCACCGGCTTCATCGGCCCTGCACACGTGGAGGCGGTGCGTCGACTCGGCAACGTCGAATTCATCGCGCTCGCGGAGGCGAACGACGACCTCGCTGCGGCGAAGGCGGACGCGCTGTCGATTCCGCGATCCTATGGCGATTATCGGAAGCTGCTCGACGACAAGGACGTCGAGGTCGTGCACAACTGCACGCCGAACCACCTCCACTACAAGGTGAACACGGACATCCTCGCCGCCGGCAAGCACGTCATCAGCGAGAAGCCGCTCGCGATGACGACCGCCGAGAGCAAGGAGCTCGCGACCGCCGCCAGAAAGTCCGGCCTCATCCACGCGATTGATTTCAACTACCGCTACTACCCGCTGATCCAGCACGCCCGCGAGATGGTCAGGAAGGGCGAGGTGGGTGACATCTATTCGATGCACGGCTCGTACCTCCAGGACTGGCTCTACCTGCCGACCGACTGGAACTGGCGGCTCGTGCCGGAGCTCTCCGGCGACAGCCGGGCGGTCGCCGACGTCGGCAGTCACTGGTGCGACCTCTTGCAGTTCATCTCGGGGCTGACGATCACCAGGGTCTACGGCGATCTGCGCACCGTTCACAAGACGCGCATGAAGCCGAAGAAGGAGGTCGAGACGTACGCCGGCAAGATCCTCAAGCCCAGCGACTACGAGCCGCAGGAGATCAACACGGAGGACTACGCGTCGGTGCTCTTCGAGCTCTCCAACGGCGCGCACGGCGTGTTCACCGTGAGCCAGGTGTCGGCCGGCCGGAAGAACCGGCTCTTCTACGAGATCGATGGCTCCAGGTGCGCCCTCGCGTGGGACCAGGAGCAGCCGAACGAGATGTGGCTCGGCTATCGCGAGAAGCCGAACGAGATCCTCGTCAAGGACCCGTCACTCCTCCACGAGGTGGCGCGAGAGTACGCGCACTACCCCGGAGGACACCCGGAGGCCTATCCCGACGGCCCGAAGTTCCTCTTCCGGAACGTGTATCGCGCCGTCGCCGCCGGCGGCATGCCGGAGCAGCCGGACTGGAGCACGTTCGACGACGGTCACCGCGAGGTGGCGATCTGCGAGGCCGTGCTGCAGAGCCACCGCTCGAACGGGTGGGTCGACGTCAGTTACTGAGCGCTCGCTGAGCGAGAGTCCATGGAGGTCAATCGAGATGCCCGGAGAGACATGTAACGTCGCGCTGATCGGCTCGAAGTTCATGGGCCGTGCGCACTCCAACGCGTACCTCAAAGTGGCGAAGTTCTTCGAGCCGCCGGTCAAGCCCATCATGCGAACCATCGCCGCGCGCAACGAGGCCGAGCTCGCCGAGTTCGCGAAGCGGTGGGGCTGGGAGAACTACACGACGAGCTGGAAGGAAGCCGCGACCGATCCCGAGATCGATCTCGTCGACGTGGTGACACCGAACAACGTGCACGCCGAGCACAGCATCGCCGCGCTCGAGGCGGGCAAGCACGTCGCCTGCGAGAAGCCGCTCGCGCACACCCTCGACGCGGCGCGGCAGATGGCCGAGGCGGCGAAGAAGGCGAAGGGAAAGACCTTCGTCTGGTACAACTACCGCCGCTGCCCGGCGGTCGCGCTGGCGCACCAGCTCTGCAAGGACGGGAAGCTCGGCAAGATCTACCAGATCCGCGGCTGCTACCTGCAGGACTGGGCGGGCCCCGACACGCCGCTGATGTGGCGCTTCCAGGGCGAGGTGGCGGGCTCCGGCGCCCTCGGTGATCTCTGCGCCCACACCATCGACACCGCGCGCTTCATCACCGGCGACGAGGTGAGCGAGGTGATCGGCTCGACGATGGAGACGATGATCAAGGAGCGCAACATCCTCGAGAGCACCGGCGGCGAGATCTCCGGCCGCGGCGCGTCGACCTCGATGAAGCGGGGCAAGAGCACCGTCGATGACATCGTGCTCTTCGTCGCGCGCATGGAAAGCGGCGCGCTCGCGACCTTCGAGGCGACGCGCCTCTCGACCGGCTACAAGAACGCCAACCGCCTCGAGATCCACGGCGAGAAGGGCGCCATCCGTTTCAACTTCGAGCGCATGAACGAGCTCGACTGGTACGACGCGACCCTTCCCGAGAACGTGCAGGGCTGGTCGACGATCAACGTCACCAACGGCAACGCCGACCACCCCTGGGCCGGCGCCTGGTGGCCGGTCGCGCACGTCCTCGGCTACGAGCACAGCTTCATCAACCAGACGGCGGACATCCTCGCCGTCCTCGGTGGCCAGGACCCGGTCGTCCCGCTCCCGGACTTCGCCGACGCGTACAGGGTGCAGCGAGTGCTGGCAGCGGTGGTCGAATCGGATCGCAGCCGTTCCCCCGTGAAACTGGCTGACATCACGTAGACGTCCGGTCCCGACCCCGGTCCCGAAGGGCTGCTGGACTTCGCTGGCGAAACTGCATCGGATCTATAAGGAAGGCAGGAAGAAGAGGAAAGCAGGTCTGACAGCAAGCCTCCGAAGTCGAGTCTCCCTGCCGAGCTTGAAAGCCCTCGCGTATGAGGACGACGGAGTCTATTCGTCATCCCGCCCCCGCGCCCGCGTCACATTGACCCCCTGCCGTCGTTCCACGCGTCCCTCGCGCACGTGGTAGGTGTAGTACTCGATCACCTTGTGCGACTGTCGGGAGAACGCGTAGGGTCGTGGGTGGCGCAGGATGCCGAAGTCGATGCGGCTGATCTCTCCGTCCTCGACCTCCTCGCCGAGATGGATCCACCGGCCTGCGTGCCGCGCCCTCAGCGAGGTGCCGGAGAGGAGATCGGGGCGGCGGAAGAGCTCGTCGAGGAGTCGGCGCGCCCTGCGCCCCCGACGGCGGCGCTCTCGCCAGCGACGCAGCGATTCGAGCAGCGACCTCATTCGCCGTAGATCTTCACGTCGACGCGACCGTCGGCGTCGATCGTTCCGCGGAACATCCCCCCGGTGTTGAAGAGGGCGATCGTCCCGCCGTCGCGGTCGATTCCGATGACGCCGCCGCGCCCGCCGAGAGCCGTGAGCTTCTCCTCGACGACGCTCGCCGCCGCCTCGGTGAGCGAGAGTCCGCCGTGCTCCATGCGCGCCGAGATCTCGTACGCGACGAGCGATCGCATGAAGTACTCTCCCTGGCCGGTGCCCGAGATCGCGCACGTGGCGTTTCGGGCGTAGGTGCCGGCACCGATGATCGGCGAGTCGCCGACGCGACCGGGCCGCTTGTTGGTGAGGCCGCCGGTCGACGTGCCCGCGGCGAGGTTGCCCGCGCGATCGAGCGCCACCGCGCCGACCGTGCCGAAGACGTCGCGGTCGCCGGTCAGCTCGGTCCCGGCGTCAGCGGGAGCGTGCGCCCGTCCGGCTTCCCGCCGTCCGCGCTCGCGCTCCCTCGCCCGCTCGAGCTGCTTCCAGCGTCGCTCGGTGTGGAAGTACTCCGGTGGCCGCATGTCGGCTCCCTGCTCGCGCGCGAACTCGCCCGCCGCCTCGCCGACGAGGAGCACGTGCCAGGTCCTCTCCATCACCAGGCGCGCCAGCGCGATCGGGTTCTTGACGCCGCGCACCGCTCCCACGGCGCCGGCCGCCAGCGTCCGGCCATCCATGATCGACGCGTCGAACTCGTTGACGCCCGCGCTGGTGAACACCGCGCCCCGTCCCGCGTTGAAGTGCGGCGAATCCTCGAGCACCTCGATCGCCCGCTGCACCGCATCGATGCTCGCGCCCCCGTCGCGCAGGACGGCGTGTCCGGCGCGCAGCGCCTCCTCGAGCGCCTGACGCGAGCCCGCCTCGACCTCCGGCGTCATCGTCCCGGGAGCGATCGACCCGGCACCCCCGTGAACGACGAGCCCGAAGCGCGCCTGACCACCGGAACCGGCGCACCCGACGAACGTCGGGAGAACAGCGACAACGGCGAGCGCGGCGAGTCGCATCGAGGACCTCCCGGTCATGTATGGTGGTGAGAAGAAGACTGTATCTGGTCACGCGGGGTGTGTCGACTGTTCGGTCGGCGGTGTCGCGGTGTGCGGGAGGGGCGCAGGATCGCGCGACGAGCGATCGCCCGCGCCTCGCGCCAGGAGCTCACTCGCATGCGGGGGACGGCTCGAGGCACTCGAGCTCCGGGTCCGTGCCGCACTCGGGAAAGGGCGCCACCGGCGCCGGGCCGCCGCGAAAGATGAAGGTAAGGAGATAGACGGCGTCGCTGACCTGGCCGACGACGGCGCCGTCTCCATCGGCGTCGCAGGCGGCGAGGCACGGCGGCTTCGCGCCGCCGCGGAAGTTGTACGCCAGGAGAAAGATCGCGTCGGTGACGTCGCTGCCGACCTCGCCGTCGCCGTTGCAGTCGCCGCGCAGGAAGTAGGGGATCTCGACGGCCACGGGGATGTTCTTGAGCGTCAGGGTGTCCCAGCCCCCGAGCCCCGTCGCCTGCGCCGTCACGTAGACGTTTCCCGCCTCGTCGATGAACGTGTCGCTGACGTGCTGCTGACCCGATTTGTGGAAGCGCCCCACCCGGGTGAGATTGCCGGCGAGGTCGTACGTGAGGCTCGTCACGTCGTACTGGCGGGGATACGCGGCCTCGCCGGTGACGTGGATGGAGTTCGCCGCCGGGTCGAGGACCACGCGCCCCCCCCAGCTCGTGCCTCGTTTGTCCGGACTGAAGCGCGCCACCCAGAGCTCCCTCCCCTCGGAGTCGTAGGCGACGGTGACGAACTCGGTGCGGTCCGTCCCGGCCACGCGCGCCGTGCCGCTCACGTAGACGTTGCCGTCGCGATCGAGCGCCAGTGAGACGGAATTGCTCCCCGCGGCCGGACCCTCGAAGCGGGCCATCCAGAGCAGCTCGCCGTCGGCATCAAGCTTCAGGGTGACGAGCGCGTAGTCGAAGCCGAACCCGAATTCATGATGGCC
>JBFFXF010000361.1:0-5942 GCA_041569895.1 Planctomycetota bacterium
AGCGACCGCACGCTCGTTCGATTGCAACGCCATGTCGTCGGATCTGTACACGGCCCTCATCGTCCTCGCCGCCGGCCGCTCATCGCGCATGGGCGAGTCGAAGGCCCTGCTGCGCTTCGGCAAGCGCACGGCGCTCGAGCTCGCCGTCGACAACGCCATCGGCGCGGGCGTCCGCCGGGTCGTCGCCGTCGTCGGTCACCGCGCCGAGGAGATCCGCGCCGCGCACAGCTTCACCGGGCTGCCGCTCACGTTCCAGTGGGCCGTCAATCTGCGCGGCGACAGCCCGATGATCGCATCGCTCCAGACCGGGCTGCGCGCCATCGCAGGCATCGACCTCGACGCCTTTTTCTTCCAGCCGATCGACGTGCCGCTGATCACCGCACGCGACCTCCGCATGCTGGCCGACGCCTTCGCGAACCGCTCGCGCGGCGAGTCCGTGTTCATCGCCTCCCATGACAACCACCGCGGACATCCGGTCCTCTGCGACGCCCGACTGATCCCGGAGTTCCTCGAGCTCGACCCGACCCGCCAGTCGGCGCGAGACCTCATCGGACGCCATCGCGTCATCCACGTCGAAACCGGCAACCCCGGCGTGCTCGAGGACATGGACACGCGCGACGACTACCGCCGTCTGCGAGCGGCGTACGATGCGCGGAGCCGCCCGGACGAGCCGGACGGACGCCTGCCGGCGGACTCGTTCGAGAGACGGCCTTCGGAGCGGCCGCGGTGACCATCGGTCACCGCTCCGTCCCCGTACCCGTGCCCGTCCCCGTGCCCGTCCCCGTTCCCGTCCCCGTTCTTGTGCCCGTGCCCGTGTCCGTCCTCGAGGGCTCTGGTTGCGGAGTCCGATGGCCGACTCCGATGACCGATTCCGATGACCGATGACCGACTCCGATTCCGACTCCGATTCCGGTGACCGATGACCGATGACCGATGTCCGATGTCCGATTCCGAGTCCGATGTCGGAATTCTGGCTCTGATCTCTGGGCTCTGATCTCTGTCTCTGTCTCGGCCTTGTGTTCGTCGGTCCTCGATTCGGGTGCGGGTGCGAGTCAGCCGGGCTCGCGCTTGCCCCCCGTCGCGCTCTCCAGCCTTTGGATCGACTCGATGATCTCGTCCACCGGCAGGGACTCGATTCGGGTGCGGGCGACGAAGATGCGGCGGACGAAGCCCGCGCGGTCGATGATGAAGGTCGAGGGGCGGGCGAGGTGCCAGCGCTCGATGCCGAATCGCTGGTAGACGCCGAAACGCTTGGTGATGACGCGGTCGGCGTCGAGGAGCACCGTCAGCGGAGTCGGAGACCGCTCGAAATAACGATGCACCGTGAACGGATCCTCGCCGACGATTATGAGGAGGCGCGCCGGGGACTCGCGGATGCGGTGCCGGCTGGCGGCGAGGTCCCGGAGGCGCTCGCGGGCGTTCGGACACCAGGTTCCGCGGATGAACTCGACGACGACCGGACCCTCGAGGAGGCAGTTCCACAGCCCCACGAGCTCGCCGTTCAGCGCCGGGAGCTCGAAGTCGGGTGCCGGGCCTCCCTCGGTGACGGTCGTGCTGGCTCGGGTCCTTCTCGACATCCGTGCAACTCGTGCGCTGGCCGTTAGCTTGGTGAGCGCCAGACATTGTACCGTGACGAGACGGTGGCGACGCGGCCGTCGCGCGCGGCGCATTCGACAAAAATTTGCGGGGATGTCCGAAATCAGAGCGTAGAATTATACAGGAGCGTTTCGAGTGAAGGGGCGCGGCCCGCTGGAGGGCGATCGTGACCGGCCGGTGGGCCGGGAGCGAGCCTTCACAACGGTCCGCACGTCGTGGGTCTGTGCTCGCGGGAGGTTCTCAAAGCGCGCCGCCGCCGGTGCCCACCAAGACCGGACGACGGCCCGCCGGCCCCCGCCGGAAAAGAAGTGTGCCCGTTCTTCCCGGCTACCTTCTCGAACGGCACGCGGACAGCAGCGAAGAGACTTCGATGGATACTCCGTTTTCGATCAAGGACCTTCAGCTCTCCGGGTCGCTGGAAGACGTCGTTCGACTCGGCGTGGTGCTCTTCAAGTCGCTGACGATCGATGAGCAACACCCCGAGCTGACGCGCGCGATCAAGGGCACGGCCGAGGAGCTCACCAAGACGATGGAGCACCGGCAGCCCTCGTCGCTCGAGCCCGTCAACCGCACGCGGCGGCTCTTCCACCAGGTGGGGCTCGATCCCACGAAGCAGCGCCCGTCCTCCGAGAAGCTCCTGCGTAGGGTCCTGCGCGGGCGGCCCTTTCCGCGCATCAACGACTTCGTCGACGCGATGAACCTGGTGTCGCTGCGGCTGCAGTTTCCGCTCGGGCTCTACGACGCCGATCGTCTCGTGCCTCCGATGCTGGTCCGCATGGGCAGTCCGAGCGAGACGTATCGCGGGCTGTCCGGCGAGAAGGTCGTGCTCGACGGCAAGATCGTCCTGGTCGACGGCGAGGGCCCGTTCGGCAACCCGACCCAGGACTCCGAACGCACCATCATCCACCGTGGCACGGTGCGAGCCCTGGTGATCCTCTTCGCCCCCGCCGACACCCCACGCACGGAGTTCGACGAGGGGATCCGCGAGGTGGTGGAGGCGGGAACGACGTACTGCGAGGGGCAGGCGGCCCTCACCGGCGTCGTGCCCTGAGCGCCGGACTCCGGCCCCAAGTCATTTCACCGGCGCGTCTCGCGACAGATCCTGGCGCTCACGCCGGCGTGCCGAGCACGGTAATGTAGACGCCGATGTGCCCCACCCGGCCGCCCCCCTCGGCCGCGGGCAGCCCGAGCAATTCATTGACGTCCGCATCGAAGAACCCGCCGATTCCCGACGCGCCGATGCCCGTTCCCACCGCGGCGAGGTTCATGCGACCACCGATGTGACCGGCGTCGAGGTGGGCGTACCGGTAGGCACGGTCGCCGTAACGCCGCACGGCGAGCGGCAGGTTGGTGGTGTGGATGACCGCGGCGCCACAGTCGCGCCCGAGGTCCTGTCCGAGACAGGCAGCGTGCAGCGCGCGCTCGAAGGAGCCGGCCCGCTGCAGGTGGAGCGAGCGATTCTCGGGGTCGTAGACGTACACGCCCGGCCGCACGCCCTCGACGCGCAGGACGACGACCCAGGTGGTGAGCAGCGTCGGGTCCGCGAAGACGCAGTTCGACAGCGCCAGGCCGCTCGACGCCTTCCAGTAGCGCTCCGTCGGCTCGTAGCCGTACCGCAGCACCCTCTCGAGCGCCTCCGCCGGGATCGGCTCGCGGTTGAAAACCCGCGTCGATCGCCGGTGGCGGATCACCTGGCCGAGGTCGCTGCGGTGCAGCTGGGGTAGCCTCGGCTCGCGCTCCGGCACGAGGAACACGGTCTCCGAGTCGTCCCGCGGTCGGGTCCGGGCGAGCGTCAGCGGTTTCGACGGCACCCGCGTCAGCAGGCCGTCGTCGGGCACGATCTCCGAACGGCGGTGCAGGAGCCGCATGACCCCGTCCGCGGTAACGTTCGAGGCGTCGTGCGTGGACTTCAGCGAGGGGAACGGGAACGGGGAGTTGATCCTGGTGTCGCGGATGTCCTCGAGGTCGATCACCGGGGCCACCACGAGGACCACCTCGTGCTTCGAGTCGAGGAAGAGGAGGTCGTTGAGGGCCGAATCGTAGAACCCGGCGATCGTCACCACGTGGAAGCCGACGTTCGGCGCGTAGGCGACCGCGTTGCCGAGCAGGTGGCCGGTGTCGAGCAGGATCCGCCGGTAGGCGCGCTCGCGGTATCGCCAGGCGCTGCGCTGGAATACGCCCGTGAGGATCAGGAACGCCCGGGCGCGGATCGAGCCGGCGTGCCGGAAGCAGAGCTCCTCGATGTCCATGCCGAAGTCGCCGTCCCAGAGCGGCACGAGGCGGTCGTCGAGCGGCGAATAGCCGTGGATGGCGTTGGGTACGTCCTCGAGGTCGCGGGTCGCGAGGTAGACCTCGGTCGGGTAGAGGCCGCCGGCGGACGGCGATGCGCGCAGGTAGAACGGGCCGTCGCTGGTCTCGTGAATCGCCGTGATGCCGGCCGTGTGGTAGAGGAGGCGGGCGATGCGCGCGATCGCCGCCTCTCCGGCGGCGGGTGGATCGGCGAGGCTGCCGCCGACGGCCTCGCGCAGGTCGATCGAACGATCGCTGAGGCGCTCGCGGAACGCCGCCGGCCGCGCGTCGATGTCCGGGACGAAGGACGAGACGTTTTCCGGCGAGTAGTTCGTCTGCCGGTGGTAGAACTCCGCGATGGTCGGTGCGGTCGGCTGCCTCTTCAACGGCGTCAGTGTCAGGCTGCGCTGCCGGTTGTCGGTCCGGGCCCGCCCGGGCGTCGGCCCCGACACCCACGGGACGAATCGACGCCGCGCTCACGGACCCAGGCCGATTATAGGGGCGGCCGGATCGATCTGCCACCGTCGCCGATCACGGCGCGCCCGGCGGCCTCGAAGGGCCGGAAAAACGCCCGACCTTTCGGGAATGTCACGATTCTTCGCGTTGATTTTGAAATCTCCCCGTCCGGGACTTACAATCCTCGCGGCATGAGCAGCCATCGCAGCGACTCCAGAGGCCCCTCCGGAAGCAACCCGGGGAGCAACGCGCTCCCGGGCGAAGGCGGCGCGGGCGGGTCGGTCGCCAGCTCGACCGCGGCCCCGGCGCCGGAGCTCACGCCGCGGCGGATCGATGCGCTGATCCGGCTCCTGGGCGACGACTCGATGACCGTTCACGGCGCGGCGCGCGGACACCTGATCGCGTCGATCGACATCACGCGTCCCTACCTCGAGCGACGATCCAAAGACAACAGCAATCCCGATGTGCGCGACGAGGCCCGGCGGCTGCTGCACGACATCGCGCGTGACCAGCGTCTCGAGGACTGGGCGCGCTTCGTCGCCGGCGGGCGCGGCACCGCGGAGCTCGATCTCGAGCGCGGCGCGTTCCTGATCGCGTCGGTCGAGTATCCCGACCTCGACGCCGACCGATATTGCTCGATCCTCGACGACTGCGGACGTATCCTCGCGGGCCGCCTCTCGCGATCACCGCGCCCCGAGACACTGGTCGCGAAGCTGAGCCATCTTCTCTTCCGGGAGATGAAGCTGCACGGCAACCGCGAGGAGTACGACGATCCCGAGAACAGCTACCTGAACCGGGTGCTCGATCGCCGGCTCGGCATTCCGATCTCGCTGTCGGTCATCGCGATGCTCGTCGCGCGGCGCGTGCGCTTCGAGCTCGAGGGCGTCGGCATGCCCGGTCACTTCCTGCTGCGCTACCGCAGCGGCGGACGCGAGTACTACCTCGACCCCTTCAACGGCGGCCGCGCCTGGTCGCTCGAGGACTGCGTGCAGTACCTCCGCAACCAGGGCCACGACCTCCGCGAGGAGTACCTCCGCGCCTACACGACACGCGAGATCCTCATCCGCATGCTCGCCAATCTGCTCGGCATCTTCCGCCAGCGGGGGGACGAGGAGCGGGTGCAGAGGGTCAGCGCGATGCTGGAAGCGTTGCAGTAATTCGCCCACCACCCCCGTCCCCGTTCGTCCTCGTCCTCGTCCTCGAGAAGCAGGCGGAGGACACGGACCCGATTCCGATTCCGACCCCATCGTTGCAAAAACGTACCCGTACCCGTTCCCGTGCCCGTTCCCGTCCTCAAGGGGTCTGGTTGCGGAGTCCGGTGACCGACTCCGATACCGACTCCGACTCCGATGACCGATTCCGATGACCGATTCCGACTCCGATTCCGATTCCGAGATCAGAGATCAGAGCTCGGAGGGCAGAGATCAGCGATCCGAGGTCAGAGCACCGGCACGGCGAGCTGCCACAATTTGCGTCATCTGCGGACCTGCGTCATCGCGTGGGAGAATGAGAACTCCGCGGTGACTCGGGGATCGACGGTGGGAGCGACTTCGGGCACGGGCACGGGCACGGGACCGGGACCGGGGACGGGGACGGGGACG
>JBFFXF010000362.1:0-5931 GCA_041569895.1 Planctomycetota bacterium
CCTCGATGGTGAAGCCGTCGTTGAACAGCCCGTAGCGCTCGCCGATGTACTTGAGGTACTCGAGCGCCGTCTCGATGTCGCCGCCGGTCTGCAGGACGAGGTAGTTGAAGATCTCCTGGAGCTTCTCGAGGAGCTGCTTCAGCGCGAGCTTGCGCGGATCGAACTTCGAGTATCGAAAGTCCACCGGACCACCGGCCTCCGCGGGCCGATCACAGGTTTCGCACCATGTCCTCGAACATGTCGCGGTAGACGCGCCCCCCGACCACCTCGTCCTTCGCGAGCAGCGAGCTCTGGTGCAGCCCCTCGAGCGCGAACTCCATCGCCGCCGAGGTCTCGGCGACGCCGTTGACCTCGAGGTACTTGCGCGCCAGATCCGAGAGCCCCGGGATCTCCTCGAGCCGCGCCAGCAGGTCGGCGCTCGAGAGGTCGTCGGACACATCGACCGTGCCGCCGTCCTTGAAGTACGCCAGCGTGCCGTCGTAATCGCCGGAGCCCGCCTTCGCCTCGTCGTCGTCCAGGCGGTATGCGTCGGGAAAGTGGAGGTCGAAGACGGCCTTCACCGCCTTGCCGATCAGGTGACTCGCCACCTTCTGCACGCCCTCCCGCTCGCCCTCGTAGACGAGCTCGATCTTGCCGGTGATCGCCGGGGCGGCGGAGAAGAGATCGGAGACGCGCGCCACCGGCCGCTTCTCGCCCGTGGTCACCGCGCGGCGCTCGGCGCTCGACACGACGTTCTCCAGGAGCGAGATGCCGACGCGCGCGCTGACGCCCGAGTTCTGGTCGACGAACTCGCTCTTGCGCGCCTGGAAGGCGACCTCCTCGACCGCGACGCGCAGGTAGGGCGGGACCACGACCTCGACGTCTCCCTTGCGGTCGATCCACGACTCCTGCGTCGTGATGGCGTGGCTCTCCTCGAGCGTGCGCGGATAGTGCGTGAGGATCTGCGACGAGATGCGGTCGCGCAGCGGCGTGATGATGTTGCCGCGGTTGGTGTAGTCCTCCGGATTCGCCGAGAACACCATCTGGATGTCGAGCGGCAGGCGGATCGGAAAGCCCCGCACCTGGATGTCGCCCTCCTCGAGGATGTTGAACAGACCGACCTGGATCCGCGACTGCAGATCGGGGAGCTCGTTGATCGCGAAGATGCCGCGATTGGTCCTCGGGATGATGCCGAAGTGGATCACCTCGGGATCGGCGAAGGACAGCTTGCGAGTCGCGGCCTTGATCGGATCGATGTCGCCGATCAGGTCGGCGATGGTGACGTCGGGCGTGGCCAGCTTCTCGTGATAGCGCTCCTCCCGCGCCCGCCACTGCACGGGGAGGTCGTCGCCGGACTCGTGCAGTCGCCGGCGGCACGACTCGCAGATCGGGCGCATCGGTTCGTCGTTGATCTCGCAGCCCTCGACCGCCGGGATCCACTCATCGAGCAACGCCACCAGGGACCGCAGAATCCTCGTCTTCGCCTGCCCCCTGAGCCCGAGCAGGATGAAGTCGTGACGCGAGAGGATGGCGTTCTGGACCTGCGGGATCACCGTCCGGTCGTAGCCGACGATCCCTGGAAAGACCTGCTCGCCGCGTCGGAGCATGGAGATGAGATTGTCCCGCATCTCCTGCTTCACCGTCCTCGGCCGGTACTCCGATCTCTTCAGCTCGCCGAGCGTACGCGGTCTCTTCATGCGCTCTCTTCGTTCCAGCCACCTGTCTCTGGAGAACTAACGACGGACATACCGGCACGTCCGCGGACGGTCATGGCGCCTGTGGGGGAGCCTCCTCGCGGTCCGATCCCCCATTGTAGTCCAGGCCCGGCGACCCGCGAGCATTCTTCTCCAGGAGCGCGATCTCTCGCCGTCCGATGGCGCCGGAGTGCAGCGCGGTCGCCACGAGAGCAGCGTCCGCGCCGCTCGCGGCGAGCGCCTCGAGGTCATCCGCCGTGCGAACGCCCCCGCCGGTGATGAGCTCGGGACGGGGACGCGCGAACGCGAGCACGCCGACCGACTCCGCGAGCGGGCAGCCTCGTGACGTGCCGACCGCCGCGAGGTCGAGCAGGATCAGGCGCCGGACGCCGACCTCCATCGCGCGACGCGCGATGGAGACGCCGTCGAGCTCGCGCCAGTCGGGGGGACCGCCGATCGGCACGCCGTCCCGGAGGTCGACGCTGAGGATGACGCTCCGGTCGCCGAGGGCGTCGAGGATCGCCAGCAGCCCTTCGATGCCGGTGAGCGTCTCGAGCGCGACGACGACGTCCTCGACGCCGGCCCGGGCGAGCTCGACCGCCGCATCCGCGCCGCAGACGCCCGCATCGACGATCAGACGGAGGCCGTCGGCCCGGAGCGCGCGGATGAGGTCGGTGTCTGGCTCCGCCCCTCCCTCGATGGCGTCGAGGTCGGCGAGGTAGAGGCGTTCGAGCCCGAGGCGCTCGCGGAAGGCGGCGGCGACGTCGGCGGGCCTGCTCGATGTCGTCAGCACGCTGCGGACCGGACGGTAGCGCGCGCGATCGCCGGCGACGCCGTGCACGGCGACTCCTCCCCTGAGGTCGATGACTGGTATGATCTCCACCGTGAGGATCTTCGTCTTCGAGTCGGTCTGCGCCGGCGATCTCGACGGGTCGCTCCCCGGAAGCGAGGTCGACGGCGCTCCGCGCCTCGCTGCCGAGGGGGCCGCGATGCTGCGCAGTATCCTAACCGATCTCGCGGCGGTGCGAGGCGTGCGCGACGTGATGACCGTTGTCCGCGACGCCCGCTCCGTGGGGCTGCCGCGCGATCGATCGTCGATGACGGTCGTCGAGGCCTCCGGCTCGCCCGACGGGGACTTCGATCGACTGGCCGCGGCCGCCGACCTCACGCTGGTGATCGCTCCGGAGACCGACGGCCTCCTGGAGCGACGGGCGCGTCGCGTCGACGAGGTCGGTGGTCGATCGATGGGCTGCGCGCCCGCCGCGGTCGCGCTGGCCGCCGACACCATCCGGCTGCGGAACGCGCTCGTCGCCGCCGACGTGCCGACCCCGCCGCTGACCGCCGTCGACCTCGAGTCAATGACGGTTGCCGGCTTCGATCCCTTTCCCGCGGTCCTCAAGCCGCGCACCGGCGCCGGCGCGCAGTTCACTCACGTCGCGCGAGACGAGGACGAACTCGGGGCGGCCATCGAGCGCGCCCGGCGGTCGGGAGCGCCTCGCGAGATGACGCTCTCGCCGTTGCTCGACGGCGTCGCGGCGAGCGTGAGCTTCCTCATCGGTGACGGCGACCGCGACGCTGAGCGGATCTGCACGGCGCTCGCGCCGGGACACCAGCGGCTGGCGGTCGACTCGCGCATTCGCTACCTCGGCGGGAGACTGCCGCTCGATCCGTGCCTGCTGCGCCCACGCGCCGTACGGCTCGCCCGGCGCGCCCTCGACGCCGTGCCGGGGCTGCGGGGCTTCGTCGGCGTCGATCTGGTGCTCGGCGCCGGCGAGCGCGACGATGCCGTCATCGAGATCAACCCGCGACTGACGACGAGCTGGGTCGGATTGCGCCGCCACCATGCGCCGTGGAGTCCGGCGGCCCACTGGATCGATTTGCTCGCCGGCGTCGCCGCGCGCATCGATTCGGCGCCGTGTGGCGGCCGGCCCGTGCTCTACTGAGGTTGTCGAGCTGTCCGCGTCGTCCGCGATGTCGATGTTCCGGTAAGCGCCGGCAGAGCGCGCGACTGCGCCGGAAGCGGGTTCGAGCCGATAAGCAGGACGACGTTGCGCTGCGCGCGCACGACGCAACAGATGGAAAGGAGGAGAGCCGGGCTCATGGTGCTGGAGCGTCTGAAGACGGCGATCGCGGCGGTCGTGCTCGCCTCGGTCGGGTCGATGACGGTCGCTCGCTGCGCCGACGAGGAGAAGGAGGAGCTCCCCGTCGATCGCGCCGCGCTCGAGCGTCTCCAGGAGACCTCCTCGGGACGCTCGGGTCTCACCAACCTGCTGTCGATCTCGCAGATCCACGAGGCGGTGCGCGACGGCGACAGCTCCGGGCTGCGCATCGACTTCTCCCACGTCACGCAATTGCTCGACGGCACCGAGTTCGATCCGGCGAAGCTCTACGGCGAGGCGGTGGCCGGCCCGTATCCGTTCGAGTCGAGCGAGTCGCGTTTCTCCTACAAGCGGTTTCGCGTCGAGGCCGGAATCTCCGGCGGGACGGCGAAGCTCGGCATCTCCAGCCTCCTCGAGCGCCTCAACAGCGAGGACTGGGAGGACCGCGGGCAGATCGCCGTGCGCTTCACGCTCACTCTCGAGAGCGACCGCCGCGATCGTCAGCTCGGCACCTACGACACGGTGGTCAGCTTCGAGAAGACCAAGGACGGTTTCCGCAAGCGGCCGGGGATCATCGAGGGGCCGTTCGTCAACATGGTGCGGAGCGACGCGCCGGGCGAGGCGGTGATCTCGTTCGTCACGCACGACCGCGTCCGCGCCCGCGTCGTGCTCACCGACGCCGACGGCAACGAGCTGTCCTTCTGGGACGAGTGGTCGACGAAGCGCCACGAGATTCCGGTGTCGGTCGTTCCCGGCGCCGAGTACGTCTACCGCGTCGAGGTCGGATCGACCCGCACGCGCGACTTCTCGGTGCGCGCGGCCCCCAGGGCCCACCGCGACTCGGTCGTGCGCTTCGCGTACTTCGGCGATTCGCGCTCGGGCGTCGGCGGCGGCCTCGCGAGCTACATGGGAGTCAACTACCAGACGGTCGAGCGGCTGGCGTGGCTCGCGCACGAGCGCGATGCTCAGTTCATGATCATCGGCGGTGACCTCGTCAACGGCTACACCACGGTGCCGGACGACTTCGAGGCGCAGCTCCACGCGTGGAAGCAGGCGATGACCGGGTTCTGGAACAACGGCCCCGTGTACGCCGCGATGGGGAACCACGAGGCGCTGCTCCGGCGCTACACCAACGGCACCCGGATCGACCGCTGGCCCTACGATACCGAGAGCGCCGAGGCGGTCTTCGCCAGGGTCTTCGCGCACCCGCAGAACGGCCCGCTGCCGTCCGATCCGCGGCGTCCGACCTATCGCGAGAACGTCTACTCGTTCCAGTTCGGGAGCGTCCGCGTCATCGCGTTCAACAACAACTACTGGGTGTCTTACCAGTCCGAGAGCTACGGCGGCAATCCGGAGGGCTACATTCTGAAGGACCAGCTCGACTGGATCATCGGCGAGCTCGAGGCCGCGGAGGCCGACGACGCGGTGCGCTACGTCATCCTCTTCGCCCAGGAGCCGATCTTCCCGAACGGCGGGCACGTCGACGACGGCATGTGGCACGCGGGCGACAACCGCGTCCGGGCCCACGTCTACGAGGACGACAAGGTGCGCCCGCAGCCGGATGGCATCCTGGTGGTGCGAGACGCTCTCGTGCGGGCGGTGGCGCGGAACCGAAAGGTGGCGGCCGTCCTCGGCTCCGATGAGCACGCCTACCACCGCATACTGATCAATCGCGAGGTGCCGATCGGCGACATCACCCGCGACGACCGCAACCTGAACGGACGCATCGACGTCGATTTCGGAGAGACCGCCAGCCCGCTCGACGACCTCCGCCACGGCGTCTGGTACATCGTCGGCGGCGGGGGCGGCGCGCCGTACTACACCGAGCAGCCGACGCCGTGGAACGAGCACTGGGCCGACCGCACGACGCCGCGGAGCGGCATCGACGGCTTCGCCTACTCCTCCCAGGAGAACCTCATCTTCTTCCGCGCCGACCGCGAGCGCATCGGCATCGAGGTGTACAACCCGCACGGCGAGCTGATCGACGCGGTCGAGGACCTGATGGCGGACAAGTGAGCTGGCGGACAAGTGAGCTGGCGGACAAGTGAGCTGGCGGACAAGTGAGCCGATCGGCGACAATGGGTCGCCATGTCGCCACCACCCGTGGCCGCCGTCGACGTCGGCGGCGCCAACCTCAAGGCAGCGCACGAGGACGGCTC
>JBFFXF010000363.1:0-5918 GCA_041569895.1 Planctomycetota bacterium
CCAGCGCGTGAACGCCGTCGGCCGGCCCGGCGGTCGGGCAAACCGGGCCAGCACCCGTGTGAGCAGGACCGTGCGGCGCTCCTTGCGGCGGACGGCGATCTCCGGCGTCCGCACGCGCCAGAGCATGTACCCGAGGTGCGCCGCGGAGAGGACGCCGGCGTAGACGAGGTACCCGACGATCAACTCGAACACCGAGAAGCTTCCGGGACCGCCGCCCATGAGGAGCGACATCATGGCGAAGAACGGCGAGCAGCAGAGCACGAGCTCGAAGGAGCGGAGAAGCGAGTTCGGCGAGACGCTCACGACCTCGGACAGGATCATGACGAGGAGCATGAAACCGAAAAGGAGGCCGATGTTCCAGAACGCCACCCAGGCGATCGAGCGCAGGATCGCGTGGACCGTGCGCCGGGAGCGCATCGAGATCGCCAGCCCGACGATTCCCGACGAGACCAGCGCCACCGCCGTCAGCCCGTACACGGTGGCGATCTGCTCGAAACCGATGCCGCCGAGAAGGAAGAGCACCGAAACGCAGGGCGACGTCGCGATGAGGACCAGGATGAGATACCCGATCGACGCCAGGAGCTTCGAGAAGACGATCGACGAGGGAGGCAAGAGCGTCGAGTGGAGCATCTCGTACGTGCCCCGCTCGCGCTCGCCGGCGATGGCGCCGGCCGTGAAGACCGGCACGATCAGCAGCGTCATCGAAAGCTGCACGACGGAGAAGGCTGCGAAGACCTCGCGGGCGCGATAGGCGGAGCCGAAGGTCAGGTACTCGTCCGGCCAGGAGATGAGCGGGATGAGCGTCGACGTCGCCACGATCAACGCCATCAGCCAGATGGCGCGCCGCGTGCGCAGCACCGCGATGAACTCTCGCCGCAGGAGCGGGAACTCGGGGAACAGTCGCACGTCGAGTGTCTCCAGGGAGCGGCGGATCAGCCGAGCTCGCCGCGAGTCAGGGTCATGAATGCGGTCTCGAGATCGACCCTCTCCTCGCGGAAGCCGGTAAAGCGAATGCGCTCCGCCATCAGGGCCTCGAGAAGCTCGGCGATCTCGACCTCGGTCGCCTCGAGCGAGATCCGGAGATCCATCGCGACCGGCTCCACCTTCTGCACGCCGCGCTGCTTCTCGAAGAATATCACGGTGCGATCGACGTCGTTGCGGTCGAGGAGCGTCAGCGTGAACTCGCGGTGCGTGCGCACGCTGGCGAGGATCTTCGACACCTCACCGGAGGCGACGAGCTTGCCCTTCTCGATGATCCCGACCGTGTTGCAGATCGTCGACAGCTCCGTGAGGATGTGGGACGAGACGAGGATCGTCTTGCCCATCTTCTGCAGCTCGCGCAGCAGCTCGCGGAACTCGATGCGCGCTCGCGGGTCGAGCCCCGAGGCGGGTTCGTCCAGGATCAGGACCTTCGGGTCGTGGAGGAGCGTCTTCGCGAGGCAGGCGCGCTGCTTCATGCCGCGCGAGAACGCGCTCACCTGGTCATGCCGCTTCGGGAAGAGGTCCGTCAGCGTGAGAACGTCTCCGATCACCTGCTTCCGCTTCACCCGCGGGATGCGGTACGCGGCGGCGAAGAAGTCGAGGTACTCGAGCAGCGTCATGTTGTCGTAGACGCCGAACGCGTCGGGCATGTAGCCGACGAGCTCCTTGATGCGCCGCGGATTCTTGACGACGTCGACCCCCTCGATCTCCGCCGCGCCGCTCGTCGGCCACAGCAGCGCGGCGAGGATGCGGATGGTCGTCGTCTTGCCCGCGCCGTTCGGCCCGATGTAGCCGAATACGTCGCCGCGACGGATCGTCAGATCGAGACTGTCGAGCGCGAGGGTCCCGTTGTACGCCTTGGTGAGCTTCGACGTCCGCACGGCGACGTCGTCGGACGGCGCCGGTCTCTCGGCCGTTTGCGCCGCCTGGATCTGATCCGACGGCTGCTCGCCCGACGCCGCCGTCCCTTCGATCGGCTTCTCTTCGTTCATCGTGTCTTGCCCCCGTTCAGATCGAGCTCCCGGATGATGATTGTCAGGCCGCCCCGCTTCTCGAAGTCGTCGCTCGCGGGGAACACCGCGTCCTGAACGATGAGGACGAGAACCCCCGTCCTCCGCTCCTGCAGCTGGCGCACGCCGCGGTGCGCCATCGGCGCCACGTTCCCCGAACTGAAGCGGTCCGCGCCCATCCACCAGGGGAGCTCCTGCGGATGCGCGAGCGCCTTCTCGACGAGCATGCGCGTGTATCCGGGCCCGACGCCGGGCCCACCGTGGAACGACCATGGCACATCGGCCTGGACGACGCGCGCCGGCAGCTCCTCGAGGTCCGAGACGCGGAGCTCCGCGCCGGGACGGAAGGGACCGAGGTCGGCGACGTCGGCACCGCGAAGGAGAAACGCCTCCATGACGCGTCCGCTCAGGTTGCGGGCGCGGAGGCTCACCGGGGTGCCGTCGCGGAGCGTCTCCTCCTCGAAGGCGACCAGTCCGTCGAGCGTCGTTCGCCACTCGTGACGGAAGAACCGGTGCGCGTTGGGGAAGAGCGCCACGTCGGGCAGGCGCATGCGCCCGTCGGGCGAGACGTCCACGGTCACCGCGGGCACGCGGATCTCCTCGGCGCCGTGGTACGGCCCGAAGTAACTCCCCCGCACCGGGTCGATCAGCGCCGCCGACATGCCGGGAGCGTCCCGGTCGGCGACCGTCACGCGATCGATCGACGGCGAGGCGACGGCGACGAAGCTGGTCGCCTCCGCGGTGTGGTCGTCCGCGTGGACTCCGAGGACGGTGAGCTCGTGCAGGCTGCGCTCGTCGAGGGCCGAGAGCGCGCCGAGCCCGTAGATCGCCCCGGTGGCGAGGATCGCGGCGCCCACGACCACGGCGAACGCCCACTCGCGGCGGCGGGAGCGCAGGAAGAGCAGCGCCGGGACGACGAAACCGAGCGCGAGGTAGACGAACAGGCCGAGGGCGACGGCGGGCGCTCCCGGCACCCGGAGCCCCGACATGTCGTGGAGGATCTGCGGCGCGAACGGCTCGAGCAGCGACGCCGTCCGGCGCGGAAGCCCGACGTGGTTCAGGGCGCGCGCGGCGAGGCCGTCGAGCAGGTCGTACACTCCGGGCGCGTCCTCGCGCCCCGGAAAGCTCGCACCGCCGGGCGCGATCGAGAAGGTCACCGTGCGTCCGAGCCCGCGATCGGCGACCACGGCGAGCCCGCCGCCGGCCGTCCACGCGCCCGGCTCGGGATGGATCTCCCGGTACGTCGCCCCGTCGCGCGCACGCTCCGACAGGGCGGTCAGGACGCGGGCCGGCGCCGTCGCCGATGGGTCGCCGGTGCGCATCGACAGCAGATCGCGGAACGGACGGGACAGACCGGCGCCCCACCGCGGCCCGGGAAAGGCCGCGATCACGCCGCCCGACTCGACCCACCCGCGGAGTGCCGTGACGCGATCGCTGGCGCCGGCGAAGGTGACGCCGTCGAGGACGACGAGATCGAACTGGTCGAGCGTCGCGGCCACCGCGGGCATCTCCTCGGGCGACGCGCCGACGACCGCCACGAGGTCGACGAGGGGGACCGTCTCCGCGCTCAGATTCGTGATCGTGCGGGTCCGCGCTCGCGAGAGCGGCTCCAGCCACGTGTCTCCGAGCCAGCGCGACAGGGCGCCGTGGTCGCGGGTCCCGTCCGTGACCAGCAGCGCGCGGAAGAGCACGGGCGAGACGGGGAACTCGTCGAAGACCAGTGAGCGCTCGAACCCCGGCTGGCGGAAGACCACGCGCACGGCGGTCCAGTCGCTCGCCCGTGCCGGGATCCGCAGTCGCCTGGTCGAGCCGGAGGCGATCTCGACCCCGTCCAGGCGGTGCGTCACCGGACCGGGAGAGAAGGTGCCGCGGTGCCCCCGTCCGCCGGTGACCTCGACGACGCCGGCGAAGTCCGCGCCGGTGTTGCGGGCGTCGATCTCGACGGTCGTCCACGCCGAGACGTCGAGGACGCCGGCGACGCCGATCCGCAGCGCGACCTGGTCGCGGTGGAACTCCGGACGGGCCGGCTTCGACGTGTCGCGGCAGGCGCTCAGCAGCAGTGTGGCGAGAATCGCTGCCCCGCAGATCGAGCCCGTCGTGCGCATCGAGGTTCGCTCCGCCGTGCCGTGAGACGCCGGGACCACGACGGCGGGGACGGCGACGCTGGCGCTCAATCCCAGAAGTCCGGCCGGTCCTCGGGTCGCACCTCCGGCGGGTCCTTGATCCGTTTCTCGAAGTCCTCGAAGGCAGCCGACTGGCTGTCCTTCTGCTTCTTGAGGACCTTGTCGAACGCGTCGGAGTCCGGCTTCTTCATCGCCTCGGCGAAGAGATCGACCTCGACGCGCCGCAGCTCGATGTGGTCGCCGCTCACCTCGTACTCGAGAAAGCTCGCCGTTGTCCACCCCAGCTTCTCCAGCACGTCCGCCGGCAGCCTGATCGAGCCGTCCATACTCATGCGAATACGCTCGCCCATGGCGCTCCCTCTCTGAGTCTCCGGCCACACGGAGCATTCCGCGGAAAACGACTCCATTTCACCGGCTCGACGCCGATGGGGCAAGCCCCGGGTTGTCGTTCGGTGCCCGTACCCGTTCCCGTACCCGTTCCCGTGCCCGTGCCCGTCCTCGTTCCCGTTCCCGTTCCCGTTCCCGTTCCCGTGACCGTGACCGTGACCGTGACCCGTGGCCGTGACCGTGGCCGTGACCGTGACCCGTGACCCGTGACCCGTGACCGTGACCCGTGACCGTGACCCGTGTCGGCGTCCGCCGGGCTCGCGTGGACGCGGCCCGAGGACAGGAACCCGGGCGAGCCGCGGCAGCCGCTGATCGCGGATCTCGACAACGACGGTCACCAGGACATCGTCATCACCTACGTCGACGATACGCACCGCGTCTATCGCAACAACGGCGACCGCACGTTCACGGACATGACCGAAACGGCCGCCCTCGGCGGCAAAGGGCTCGTCGGCGGACCGGCGACGGTATTCGATTTCGACAACGACGGCCTGCTCGACGTCTACATCACCTATTTCGGCAATTACCTCAAAGGTGTCCTGCCGACGCTCGAGCGCCGCAACACGAACGGCCTGCCCAACCGGCTGTTCAAAAATCTCGGAGACTTCGAGTTCGCCGACGTGACCGAAGGCAGCGGACTCGACAACTCCGGCTGGGGGCAGGCGGTCACGCACACGGATCTCGACGGCGATGCGCTGCAGGACGTGATCGTCGGCAACGACTTCGGTGTCAATGCCTATTACAGGAACTCGGGACAGGGCCGGTTCGAGGACATCTCGGCCCGGCTCGACACCGACAAGCCGTCCTACACGATGGGCATCGGTATTGCGGATCTCAACGGCGACCTCGCGCCGGACATCTATATTTCGAACATCGTCACGATGAACAAGGACCAGAAATACGTACTGCCGAACGAAGACACGACGATGGCGTTCAATCCCGACAAGCTCGCCAACATGCGTGTCGTCGAGGCCAACGACCTGTTCCTGTCGGCGACGGCGGGCGACGGCATCCGCTATACGATGAGCCGCGCCGTCGAGCGCGGCTACTCGTCGACGGGCTGGTCCTGGGGCGCGGAGTTTTTCGACAGCGACAACGACGGCGACGACGACCTGTACGTCCTGAACGGCATGAACGAGTTCAACCTCTACAGCAGCGAGAATCCGTATTACACGGACCCCGAGGACAACGCGCGACAGAACATCTACATCCCCGTCAGCACGAAGGAATCCAATGTATTTTTCGTCAATGACGACGGCCGGCTCAACAACGTCTCGAGAGACAGCGGGCTCGACCTCCTGGGCAATTCGAGAAGCGCGGCGTACCTCGACTTCGACGACGACGGCGATCTCGATATCGTCGTCAACAACTACCATGAAGCCGCGCGCGTGTACCGCAACGATCACGCGGCAGATCA
>JBFFXF010000364.1:0-5900 GCA_041569895.1 Planctomycetota bacterium
AGGAACGGCAAGCCGAATCGCGTCGCCGTGCACGATCTCGGGGCGGCGACCCAGATCCTCGCGCTGCGCGCGTTCGAGCTCGGCCTCAACACGCGCTTCATGGCGGGCTTCGACGTCGATGCCGCTCGCGAAGTGGCTCCGGATGACTTCGAGCCGGTGGCGATGTTCGTCGTCGGCCGCGCCACGGAGAGCGCGCTCTCCGACGGTCCCGGTGACCGCGGCAGAGACGATCCGGGCGAGTACGTCTTCGGCGCGAGCTGGGGGGAGGCCTATTCGTTTTGATCGAGTCGGTCGAGCTCTTCACCGACCTCTACCAGCTGACGATGCTGCAGGCCTACTTCCGCGAGAGGATGGAGAGCACTGCGGTCTTCGATCTCTTCGTCAGGCGGCTCCCCCGGCGCCGCAACTTCCTGCTCGCGTGCGGTCTCGGGGACGTGCTCGAGTATCTCGAGTCGCTCCGTTTCACCTCGACGTCGATCGACTATCTGCGCTCGCTCGACCTCTTCGACGACGACTTCCTCGAGTCGCTCCGCGAGCTCCGCTTCACCGGACGCGTTCGAGCCGTGCCGGAGGGTACGCCGGTCTTCGCGAACGAGCCCATCCTGGAGGTGATCGCGCCGATCGCCGAGGCGCAGCTCGTCGAGACGTTCATCCTGAACCAGGTGACGTTCCAGACCGTCGCCGCGAGCAAGGCATGCCGCGTCGTGCAGGCCGCGCGCGGCCGCAAGGTGATCGACTTCGGCGCCCGGCGCTGTCATGGCATCGACGCGGCGCTCAAGGCAGCGCGCGCCTTCCACATCGCCGGCGTCGACGCAACGTCGAACGTGCTCGCCGGGACGACGTACGGGCTCGAGGTCGCCGGCACGATGGCGCACAGCTACATCGAGGCTCACGAGGACGAGCTCGAGGCGTTCCGGGCCTTCGCGAGCGTGTTCCCCGGCACCGTGCTGCTCGTCGACACGTTCGACACCGTCGCCGGCGTCGAGAAGGTCGTCGAGCTGGCGCGCGAGCTCGGCGACGGTTTCCGGGTCAGCGGTGTGCGCCTGGATTCGGGGGACCTCGTTTCGCTCTCGGAGAAGAGCCGCGAGGTCCTCGACGCCGCCGGCCTCGAGGGCGTGCAGATCGTCGCCAGCGGCGGACTCGACGAGTACAGCGTCGAGCGACTGATCGACAGCGGCGCCAGGATCGACGCGTTCGGCGTCGGCACCCGCATGGGCGTGTCGCGGGACGCGCCCTCGCTCGACAGCGTCTACAAGCTCGTCGAGTACGACGGCCGCGGGCGGATGAAGCTGTCGCACGACAAGACCACCCTCCCCGGCCGCAAGCAGGTGTTTCGGACCGTGAGTGATGGACGCATCGCCGGCGACACGATCGGTCTTGCCGACGAGCAGCACGAGGGGGAGCCCCTGCTCGTCGACGTCATGGTCGACGGCAAGAGGACGGCGGCGGGAAACGAGTCTCTCGAGGCGGCCCGGGCCCGCGCGCGGCGACAGGTCGAGCGCCTGCCGGAAGCGCTCCGCGCGCTGGACACGTCGGCGCCGGGCTATCCGGTGGAGATCAGCGATCGCCTGCGCTCCGAGCGCGACCGTCTGAAGGGGACCCTCGGCCCGGCGTCGGGCCCGTCACCCTCGAGAGATTGACTCACGAGCCGATGGTCTCGTCGTCGGGCCCGTGGTCGACCTGCAGCTTGTTGATCACCACGCGGGCGCCGCCCTCGTACGCGTTCTCCTTCGCTGCGCGCCACTCCGACCACGTGTCGACGCTGCCGGTCAGTGTCGCGATGCCGTTCTCGACAGTGACGCGCACCTCCTGGCTGTCAACGAATGGGCTCCACCAGAGCTCGTCCTCGATCTCTCGCCGGAGCTCCCAGTCGGTCCTGGTGGGCGTGACACGGTCGCGGGCGAGACCGTTCCAGGCGAAGTCATCGACATACCATCCATCGACGTACGGGTCATGCACCAGTCGCGAGTCGTCGAAATCGACCGCGAGGTAGTTCCGGACATCGCTGACGCCCGTGACGCTCGACGCCGCCTCCTCGGCGCGGGCCTTCTCGAAGAACGAGTCGACCTGACCATGGAGGTAGACGCGGCCGTTGATGGCCGAGACGGTGACATCACCGCGCTCCAGGTACGGGTCGTCACCGAGCGCCGTGCGGACGCGGTGCTCGAGGGTCTCGTCACCCGGAAAGTCCTTGCCGCGCACCTTGATCAGGTTCTTCACTTTCCAGACGCCGACCGTATTTCGCGCGTCCGCCGCGGCTGCCCGGCGCGCCCGGAGGCTCTCGACCTTGCCGCGCAGCGTGACGACGCCGGACCGGACGGTCACGTCGATCCTGTACGAGGCGACGCGCGGGTCGTGAAAGAGCGCATCCTTGATCGCTCTCGCGACCTCACGGTCCGACCTGGCGACGTACTTGTTCTTTCGCAAGTCACCGTCACGCGCCCAGAACTTGACGTCGATCGCGCTGGAATCGACGTCGTTCACGCCGCTCACCCAGGCGAGCGTGTGCGCGCGGCTTTTCTCCGCCGCGCTGCCAGTCGTACCGCTCAGCGTCACCTTGCCGTCGTTGACGCTGACGCGGATCAGCGCATTGTCGACGAAACGATCCCAGTTGAGGCGCTTCTCGACGTCACGCTGGATCTCGATGTCCGGCCGTTCACGTTTCGGGTCGACGATGATCTTGTTCCTGACACCGACGACTCCCTTGACGCCCTTCGCCACGTTGGCGGTCAGCATCTTCTCCGACCACGAGTCGACGGTGCCGCTGAGGATCGCCACTCCGTCGGCGACCTTCACGTCGACCTCGTAGGAGTCGGTCGCCGGATCGCGCAGCAGCGCGTTTCGGATGCTCTGGCGGATCGACGCGTCGGTCCGTGGCGGCGGCTCGATCCGGATCGTGTTCACGACGGCACGAACACCCTTCACGGTGCGCGCGACAGCCGCGGCTCGCTCCTTGGCCAGCAGGTTGTCGACAACGCCGCCGAGCGTGACGACGCCCTGACGCGTCGCGACGTCGATGTCGTTGAAGTCGATGGCGCGATCCTCGATGAACTCCTCCTCGATCGCGTCCGAGATGTCGCGGTCGGCGACCGTGGTCCCCTCCGCCGTCTTGCGCGCTTTCTGATTTGCGCCCTTCTCGAGCGCGAGGGCCCGCTCTGGTGGCACGCCCGTGGCGAGCAGGAGCAGGGCGACCGAATTGACGAGAAGTCCCGAAAGTGACCTTCTCCGACTCATGGAGTCCTCCTTTTCAGTTTACGTTGGATTTGCGACGAGCTGCACCGTCGTGACCCGGCCGGACATCGCGCGCCGCCGCGGCGCGCGGGAAGTGCGACTCGCGCGGTCAGCGTGGTAGAAGCGCAAAGCGCGTTCCATCCGCGCTGCAACGCTTCCGCGGACGCCCTTCGCCGAAAAGTTTGCAGGTTCCTGCAGGATTTTCGCGTCGGGTCGGCGATCGGCCGGCGATTCGGCGCGGGGGCGGCCCCGGTACGGCCCGTGCGGTAGGATGAGGAAGCACGGGGAGCACACGAGAGCACGGAGCAGGAACAGAATGAACATCGCCAGGCGAGTCATCGAGAGCCACCTGGTCGAGGGCAAAGCCGAGCCGGGGTCCGAGATCGGCCTCCGCATCGACCAGACCCTCACGCAGGACGCCACCGGCACGCTCGTCATGTTGCAGCTCGAGGCGATCGGGCTCGAGCGTGTCCGGACGGAGCTGTCGGCGCAGTACGTCGATCACAACCTGGTGCAGAGCGACCATCGCAACGCCGACGACCACCTCTTCCTGCACAGCGCCTGCCAGCGGTTCGGCGTCTGGTACAGCCGGCCGGGCAACGGTGTCAGCCACGCGGTGCACCAGGAGCGCTTCGGCGTTCCCGGGAAGACGCTGCTCGGCTCGGACAGTCACACGCCCGCCGCCGGCGCGCTCGGCATGCTCGCCATCGGCGCCGGGGGAATCGAGGTGGCGCTCGCGATGGCCGGCGAGCCGTTCTTCGTCCGCATGCCGCAGATCTGGGGGATCGAGCTGGTCGGCGAGCTGCCGCCGTGGTCGAGCGCGAAGGACGTCATCCTCGAGCTCCTTCGGCGCCACGGCGTCACCGGCGCGCGGGGCTTCGTGCTGGAGTATCACGGGGACGGTCTCGACAGCCTCTCCGTGATGGACCGGCACGTCATCGCGAACATGGGAACCGAGCTCGGCGCGACCTCGAGCGTGTTCCCGTCGGACGACGCCGTGCGTCGCTACCTCCGTTCACAGAAGCGGGAGAACGACTGGACGGAGCTGGTCGCCGGCACCGACGCGCGCTACGACCGCGAGGAGGTGATCGACCTGTCCGAAATCGAGCCGCTGATCGCCATGCCCTCGAGCCCCGGCAACGTCCGCCGCGTGCGAGACGTCGTCGGCGAGACGATCCACCAGGCGTACATCGGCTCCTCGGCCAACCCGGGATATCGTGACATCGCCATCGTCGCGGCGATGGTGGCCGGTCGCCAGGTGCCGCCCTGGGTGTCGCTCGACATCAACCCGGCGTCGCGGCAGACGCTCGACAACCTCATCCGCGACGGCCATCTCGGCACGCTGCTCCGGGCCGGCGCCCGACTGCACCAGACCGGATGCAACGGATGCATCGGCATGGGACAGGCGCCCGCCACCGGGAAGCTCAGCCTGCGCACCGTCCCCCGCAACTTTCCGGGCCGCTCCGGCACGCGGGAGGACCGCGTCTGTCTGGTCAGTCCGGAGACCGCAGCGGCGTCGGCGCTCGAGGGCAAGATCACCGACCCGCGTGACCTCGGCGTGCCGTATCCCGAGGAGGTGCGCGAGCCGGACGATCTGATCATCCACGTCGATCACGTCGCCGCCCCGCCGTCGCCGGAGGAGGCGCGCACGGTCGAGATCCAGAAGGGACCGAACATCGCCGCGCTGCCGGAGCTCGATCCGCTTCCCAACCGGCTCGAGCTCCCGGTTCTTCTCGAGGTCGGCGACGACATCTCGACCGACGAGATCATGCCGGCCGGAGCGAGGGCGCTCCCCTACCGGAGCAGCATCCCCGAGATCAGCAAGTTCGTCTTCGAGTCGATCGACGCGGACTACGCGCCCCGAGCGCGCGAGCGCGACTCCGGTCACGTCATCGTCGCGGGCCACAATTACGGACAGGGATCGAGCCGAGAGCACGCCGCCCTGGCCCCGCGCTTCCTCGGCCTGCGCGTCGTGATCGCGAAGAGCTTCGCGCGCATCCACTGGCAGAACCTGGTCAACTACGGCGTCCTGCCGCTGACCTTCGAGGACGAGTCCGACCGCACGCGCCTCGGGCGCGAAGACACCATCAGCATCGACGACCTCCACGATGCGCTCGGAAAGGGTCACACCGTGACCGTGCGGAACACCACCCGCGGCGAGAGCATCCGCGCCCGCCACGACCTCTCGCCGAGGCAGATCGAGATCGTCCTCGCGGGAGGGTTGATCAACCGGACGAGGAGAAACCTGGACGCGAAGGCAGAGTGACGCCGGGAGAGACCGAAACGGAGAGAGCGCGGCCGACGTGCGACGAGGACGGGAACGCAGATTTCGCAGATTACGCAGATTGGAGCGGTGGTTGGTCGCGAGCGCGCTCGGCGAACGGCTGTCCCCATCGGTATCGGGGTCGGAGTCGGAATCGGAGTCGGAGTCGGTCGTCGGGGTCGGAGTCGGAGTCGGTATCGGCCATCGGCATCGGAGTCGGTCATCGGACTCCGCAATCAGAGCCCTCGATGACGGGAACGGGCACGGGCACGGCCACGTTTTTGCAACGATGCGTTCGGAGTTGGTCGTCGGAATCGGTATCGGAATTCGGAGTCGGTTCTCTGTCGCACGGCGACGGTAACGACAACGGAGACGGAACACGGATACGGAGCACGAGCACGGGCCC
>JBFFXF010000365.1:0-5888 GCA_041569895.1 Planctomycetota bacterium
CCCCCCCCCCCCCCCCCCCCCACCTCTGTGGTTGAAGATGCGAACCGACCCGCGAAGTCGAGCGGAGCTTCGATTCGCCGAATAGCCCCGTTTCCTGCCTTCCTCTTCTTCCTGCCTTCCTTACAGATCCGTCGCAGAGTCTCGCCGGCGGAGTCGAGCAGCCCTTCGGGGACGGGACCGGGGCCGGGTACGGGACCGACCGGAATCCTGCCCGCGGACTCAGCGTTCTCGGCGGTCGCGCCTGCGCAGGCGGTAATACTTCAGGCCGGGGACGAAGAAACACGCCGCGCTCACCAGGCCGAAGATCGTCAGGCCGATCTGCGGGAACCAGATCATCGGCGCCGCGGTGAGGAAGAGCGACGCCGCCTGCACGTAGAACTTGCCCGAGAGCACCCCCGCCTTGGCGACGAACACCATCCCGGCGACGAGAGCCAGCACCGGCGAGAGGGAGAGCACCGGCCAGTCCATCAGCATCTCGACGAAGAAGAGCGCCGTGCTCGCCATCACGCTGCCCGCCCAGATGTGGGCGATTTGCCTCTCGATGAACGTGATCGGTCCGCCGCGGCGGCGCAGTGACCAGAAGACGGACGACCACGCGCCGAAGCCGACCAGCCAGAGGCCGATGTACGGCAGGCGCGAGTCGATCCGCATCCACTGGAAGGCATTGCTCAGGGTGCAGATCGCGATCAGCACCACGCTGTGCCACATCCAGAGAAGGCCCCAGTTCTCGAGAATCGGGGCGTGGTGCGTCTCCCGGAACATGCGGTTGACGAGGAGCGGCAGGCTGATCGAGCGCACCGAGATCGGATCGCCGGAGAGCAGCGCCTCGAGGTCGTCGGCGAGCTCCGCCGCCGAGCGGTACCGCAGCTCGGGCGGCTTCTGCAGGCACTTCATGACGATCATCTCGAGCTCGCGGTCGATGGTTTCGTTGAGCACTCGGGGCGGCAGCGGGTCGCGCTCGAGCACCGCGAGAATGACGTCGACGGCGCTCGCCGCCTGGAACGGCGGCACGCCGGTGATCATGTGGTAGAGCAGCGCGCCGATGCTGTAGACGTCACTCGCGGGGCCGAGTACGCCCCGCTCGCCGGACGCCTGCTCGGGAGACATGTAGGCGGGCGTGCCGACGACGGCGCCGCTCCGCGTCAGCTGGTGGTCGGAGTCGACGCGCTTGGCGAGGCCGAAGTCCATGACGTGGGGACGGCCCTCGGGATCGATCAGGATGTTCGATGGCTTCAGGTCGCGGTGGAGGACGCCGTTCTCGTGCGCGTGCTCGACGGCGCGGCAGACGGGGACGATCAGCCGCACCGCCTCGCGCGGCTCCAGCGGCCCGCGCTCGAGACGCCGGGCGAGGGTCTCACCCTCCAGAAACGGCATCGTGAAGTACGGCAGTCCCTCGCTCGAGCCGACCTCGAAGACGGAGACGATGTTGGGGTGCTCGAGGGCGGCGGCCGCCTCCGCCTCGGCGCGAAAGCGCGCCACCTCGCGCTCGTCGGCGTGCTCGCCGCGGAGGAGGACCTTGATGGCGACGCGGCGACCGAGGCTCTTCTGGGTCGCCTCGTAGACGACACCCATGCCGCCGCGACCGACCTCGCGGACGATCTCGAAGTCGCCGAGGGCGAGGGTGGCGTCGATCGCGGGAGCGAGCGAGGGCAGGCCTGGAGCCGCGACGGGACCCGGCGGGGCCGCCCCGGTTGGCGCGCCGGGCCTCTCACGGACCTCGAGCGTCCTGTCCTCGAGCGTGTCGTCCTCGAGCGGCGAGAACCGCGCCATCGCCTCGGTGACCATGACCGCGCCCCAGAGCTCGCGCAGGTCGCCGGCGACGTCGGGGTTGTCGCGGGCGGCCTTCTCGACGTCGGGGTTCGATCCGTCGCGCAGCTCCGACGTCAGCGTCTCGAGAAGACGGACGAGGTCGTGGTCTCTCGACGAGGCGTCGGTGTCCCGGTAAGTCATGGCTCCTCTCCGAGCGATTTGCGCAGGCGACGCATGGCGCGCAGATATCGCATGCCGGCCGCGGGCTCCGTGATACCGAGGGCCTGCGCCGTCTCCTGGTTCGAGAGCTGCTCGAAGTGGCGCATGCCGATGATCTCCCGGTCAGCCTCCGAGAGCGACGCGAGCGCGTCGAGAAAACGTTCCTCGAGCTCCTTCCGGATCGCCGCCGTCGCCGGCGTCACCCCCCGGGCGACGATCTGCGCCGCGAGATCGACCGAGGATCGATCGGAGCGACCCGCCGCGTTCAGCGATCGTTCGCGGTCGAGCGTGCGCTTCTTCGCCACACGGTGCCGGCGATGCGCCGCGATCATGTGGTCGCGCGCGAGCTGCCGCAGCCAGAGGTGGAACGGCATCACCGGGTCGCGGAGGTAGTCGGTCAGACGGCGGCTGGCCTCGACCAGCACGTCCTGGACGATGTCGCTCGCGTCGACCCGCCGCCGCAGGCGTCGATCGAGCTGGAAGCTGATCATCCGCCGGAGCGCGGCGCGGTGGCGCGAGAAGAGCCGGTCGACGGCGTCGCCGTTGCCGCCACGCGCCTCCTCGAGAAGCTCGAGCGTCTTCTCCTGTTCGGGCCACATCGCGGTGATGGTAACAGATGGCGCCGGCCGCCGGCGATCGGGAAGCGCGGCTGGCCGGGCGGCGTCGCCCGGTCAGGTCTGCGGCTGGAGGTACGTCTGGATGCGGTCCCAGAGCCGCACCGGCTGGACCGGCTTCTGGATGCACTCCTTGACGGCGGGGAAGTCCTCGAGGCGCTCGTCGAGGTGGCTCGCGGGGAGGGCGGAGTGTACGATCACCGGGATGTCGGCGATCCGCGGATCCTTCTTCTGCTGCTCGAGGAAGTACTCGCCGCCGAAGTTCGGCATCATCCAGTCGAGGATCACCAGGTCCGGCTCGTACTGGCGGGCGAGCTCGACCCCGGCCTTGCCGTTGGTCGCGCTGAGGAAGACGGTGTCGGCCCGCTCGCGCCGCACGATCTTCTCCATCAGGGTTCCGATCGCGGAGCTGTCCTCGACGATGAGCAGGGTGGACGGCATGGTTCTCCCTGTATAGCCCGACACGATTCTGAGAGGGCGCCTGCCCCCCACTCTGTATTTCGTTCGAATCGCCGAAAATCTTTCGTCCCCTCGCGGACGCCGTGTTTGGGACGTGCAAGTGTTTGACCGCTCCGGCGCGATCCGAGAAAATGATGCCGTTCCCGAGACGCCGGAACCGGGGACGGGAACGGGAACGTATACGGGTACGCCCCGTCTCGAGCGAGACCTCCGACTGAAATCAAACCATCCGAGAGGAGAACGACCGATGCGCGGACACACTCCAGAAATCCCTCGTGAGATTCCACGTCGTCGTGTTGACCCGAACGCATGGGCGACCCTGCTCTTCCTGCCCCTGATGGCAGCGGCGGCCGGGCTGCCGTGCGCCGCGCTCCACGGCCAGGAGAGCGCGGCGGTGGCGATTCCGGCGTCGTCGGTGCGCGCGCTCTCGGGACACACCGAGACGGCCTACGACGTCACCTTCAGCCCGCGCGGCGACCTCGTCGCATCGGCGAGCTTCGACCGTTCGATCAAGGTGTGGAAGACGTCCGACGGCTCGCTCGTCGGCACGCTCGAGGGGCACGAGGGCAAGGTGCTCGCCATCACCTTCAGCCCGGACGGCGGCACGATTCTCTCGGGGAGCGAGGACAAGACCCTCCGGCTGTGGACGGTGCCCGGCGCCGGACCGGACGTCATCGGCGGCCACTCGGGACGCGTCGATGCGCTCGCCGTGAGTCCCGATGAGCGCTGGCTCGCGACCGCGTCGGCCGATGGCACCGTGGTCGTGCGCGAGCACGGCAGCCGCAAGAAGGCCTTCACGCTGAAGGGCTCGGGCCCGCGCTCGGTCGGCTTCGCGACCGACGGATCGCTAGTCGCGGGCGGCTTCGCGAACGGCACCTTGCGGGTGTGGGCGCTCCCCGTGCCGAAGCCGGCGACGGTGGCGAGCGCGGCGGGGGCGGACGTCGCTCTCGTCCCCGCGGGCCAGCCGTGGCGCTTCCACAAGGGAACCGAGGCGCCGCCCGCCGACTGGGCGAAGCCGGGCTTCGACGACTCGAAGTGGGAGACCGGCAACTCCGGCTTCGGCTACAGCTCGAACGCCGAGGAGCTGCAGACGGTCGGGACGCGGCTCGACGACATGCCGCAGAGGCAGTACCTGTCGCTCTTCATTCGCAAGACGTTCCGGGTCGACGACGTGAAGCGCGTCGAGAAGCTGTCGCTGCGGATGCTCTTCGACGACGCGTTCGTCGCGTACCTCAACGGCGTCGAGGTGGGCCGCGAGAAGATCGAGGGCAGCCCGCCCGCTCACAACGCCGCGGCGGTCGCGGCAGGCGAGCCGACCGAGACGGTCGTCGACCTGACGCCGCACCTCGGCCAATTGAAGGACGGCGACAACGTGCTCGCGATCCAGGGACACAACGCCTCGACGTCGAGCTCCGATTTCGTGCTGACGCCGGTGCTCTCCGCCTCGCTTCGCGCGCAGGAGAAGAAGGAGGAGAAGAAGCCCGGGCCCGGAGCCGAGGTGCTCGTCGCTGGCGAGCTCGGCGGACCGGTGACCGCGGTGGCGATCGCGCCGGGTGGCGCCGCGGTCGCCTGTGTCTCGCGACCGGGCGAGGTCCACGTGCATGCGATCAGCGGCGACGGCGGGAAGCGGACCGTGAAGGTGGGCGAGGGCGCGGTCGGTGGCGTGGCGTTCCTGGACGACGCGACCATCATCGCGGCGCGGGCCGATGGCTCGCTGCGGGTCTTCGAGATCGAGTCCGGGAAGGAATCGAAGGCGATGGCGGGTCACGAGGGCGCCGTGCGCTCCCTCGCCGTGGCGCCAGGCGGCAAGGTGGCCGCGAGCGGAGGCGAGGACCGCAGCGTGCGCATCTGGAACGTCGCCGAGGGGAAGGAGGCGCGCAAGCTCGATGGGCACGAGGCCGCGGTGGTCTCGGTCGCCTTCAGCGCCGACGGCCAGACGCTCGTCTCCGGCGCGGCGGATGGATCGGTGCGCGTCTGGAACGCGCTCGACGGGAGCCCCATCACGGCCTTCAAGCAGGGGGGCGCGACGACGTCGGTCGGCGTCTCCCGCGACGGCAAGTACTACTCGGCCGGTCAGGGCAACGACGTCATCGTCTGGCGCGTCGCGACGCCAGGCGCGGTGAAGTCGCTCACCGGCCACGGCGCGCTGGTGCACGCGGTGGCGCTCTCCCGCGACAGCCAGCGAGCGGCGTCCGGCAGCGCCGACAAGACGGTGCGCATCTGGAACGTCGCCGACGGCAAGCAGCTGCACTCGATCAACGCCCATGACGGCAGCGTCTACTGCGTCGCCTTCTCGCCCGACGGCGCGACGGTCGCCTCGGGCGGATACGACAAGACGATCAAGCTGTGGAACGCGGCGGACGGCAAGGAGATCAAGAAGCTCGAGGGCCATGAGGAGGGCATCTTCGCGCTGACGTTCTCCGCCGACGGCAAGACGCTGGTCAGCGCCAGCTCCGACCGGACGGTCCGCATCTGGGAGGTCGACTCGGGCACCTCGACGCGTGTGCTCTCCGGTCACCCCGGCTGGGTGATGGACGTTCACCTGCTCCCGGACGGCGGCGCCGTGTCGGCGGACTACGGCGGCCACGTCTTCCTGTGGAGCCTCGAGAGCGGCGAGGCGACCCGGCGGTGGCGCGTCGACGGCACGGTGCACGGCTTCGCGGCATCCGCGGACGGGGCGAAGCTCGCCACCGCCAACTCGAACGGCACGGTCTTCCTGATCAACCGACCGGAATAACGGCGGAACGTCCGCGTCTTTTCGTCCTCGTCCTCGTCCTCGTCCTCGTGTCCCGGAAGCGGGCAACGGGACGGGAACCCCCATACCCCGGAAAAAACGGCCCGTCCGCC
>JBFFXF010000366.1:0-5885 GCA_041569895.1 Planctomycetota bacterium
CGTCGTCCTCCGTCTCCTCACCACCGGGGACGAGAAGGAGAAGCAGAAGCAGGCTCGAGAGGGACATCGCGTTCAACTCCGGACAGATGCTCGCACAGCCATTGGATCATGGGCGCGAGAGGAGGCGCAAGGTCGGCGGGAGGTTCTTTTGAGCCGGCGACGATCTGAAATATCCTCGACGCCGGGCGGACTGTATGATCGCAACCACGGCCGGTTCGGGAGGACGCCATGGCCTCGAAGCTCGACGGGTTCGAGGGAGTCCGCTTCGGCTGCGGAGCGTTCGTCGGAGCGGTCCTCGGCGTAATCGCCGCCATCAAGTGGCTGGATGACATCGGCTGGGCACGATTTGCAGCCGCCGCGGCGGTCGTCATGCTGCTCTTCGGCTGGCTCGCCATGAGGTACGGAGACCGCTTCTGGGAGTCGGCCAGACACTGGCTCTGGTTCTGGCCGTAGGCGCGGCTGAACGACCGGCTCGGGAATCGCCAGCGACGTCCGGCGACAGCTGGTTGCCCTCAACCACGCCTTGGTGACAGGGCTACGCGGTGGCTCCGGACGGTCTGGCCTGCCGCTGAACGTCCAGCGAGATCGAGACGCGGAGGCCGGTCGCCTCACTCGCACCCGATGGCGCTCTCGCACCCGAGGTCGCCGGGGGAGTCCGGCTCGTCGGTGTCCCACCCGCACGGGGTTCCCGGCGGTCCTGGCGACGCCGGCGGCGCCCGGCCGAGGAGGAGGTAGCCGATCAGGAGCACGGCGTCCGAGACGTCGATGCTCGCGTCGTTGTTCGAGTCGGCCGATTCGGCGCACTCCGCAGGAGGCCCGCCGAGGAAGAGCGAGTTGAGCGTGAACACCGGGTCGGCGATGTCGAGCCGGCCGTCGTTGTTCGGGTCGCCTCGGTGGAAGAGCGTTGGGCAGAGCCCGCCCGGCGGCCCCGGCGCGCCCTCGCACTCGTCGGGAACGCCGTCGGCGTCGCAGTCGCGGCTCGTTCCGTCGACGATGTCGAACAGGTCCGGCGTGCCGTTGTCGTTGCAATCGTCGAAGTCGGCCAGCGCCGTCGCCGCCGCCAGCGCGTCGACACGCGGGAAGGTCGAGCCGAGTCGCGCGTCGAAGACCGGCGTCCCCGTGGCTCGCAAGAGGGCACGCAAGCGCGCCGGCGACAGATCGGGAGCGATCTCGCGGAGGAGGCACGCGACGGCCGTGACGTGCGCGCAGGACTGGGACGTCCCGGTGCGCGTCTCGCTCCCGCCTCCGAGCGCGGCGGCCGTGATCGCCTCTCCAGGTGCGAGCAGGTCGAGAATCGGCGTGCGGTTGGTGAACGCGGAGATGCGATCGGGTGGGTCCACCGACGACGACCCCACCGAGATCGCCGAGGAATAGCATGCGGGCAGCGCGATCGCCCTGGTGCTGCCGCCGTTCCCCGAGGCGGCGAAGACCGTGATGCCCCGCTCGATCGCGGCTTCGAATGCGGCGCTGAACGCGGCGAAGAGGTCGTCGCAGACGCCCTCGAAGGGGACGTCGCTCTGGACGCTCAGGTTGATGGCGTCGATGCGGATGCCGTTGTCGGCCTCGTGGAGCGCGACGACGTGCTCCACTCCCGCCGTCCAGTCGGAGAAGAACCCCCTGTTGTTCTCATCGAGCACCTTGATGGCGGCGACGCGCGCGCCGGGCGCCACGCCCCTCGGAGCGACCCCTCCGCGACCGGCGATGATCCCCGCGACGTGCGTTCCGTGTCCGTGATCGTCCTCGGCGCCCTCGCCGGTCGTCGACCCGGCGTCGAGGAAGTGCCACCGGTGAATCACCGCGTCCTCGAGGTCGGGGTGAGCCGCATCGACGCCGGTGTCGAGCACGGCGACCACCGTGCCGTCTCCGGTGATGCCGTCCTCGAAGAGCGCGTCGGCGCCGATCAGCGCGCGGCTCTCGAGCAGCGCGCCAGACCCCGCCGCATCGAGCCGAACACGCCGGACGTCGGAACGCCGCTCCAGGAGGTCGAGCACGCCGCGGTCGCGGACCTCGAGCACCAGGGCCGGAGCGAATCGGTAGCGATATCGGAGCGCGAAGCCACCGGCGGGGAGATCACGGACGAGGAGATCCTCGCCAGCGGTCGAGGACGTCGCGGGCTCGAGGACGACCCACACGCAGGCACTGCCGCGATCGGCGAGCTCCGCGTACACCGCCTCGTCGACGCGAGACCCTCCCTCGCCGAACGCGCTCGAGCACCACGCGACGACGACGAGCGTCATGGCTCGACGGGCAGCGACGGACGGATGGCTCGGCCGACGATGCGGGAACAGCATGAGCGGGAACACCTGGCGATAACAGACCCGGCGTGCCTACCTTACCAGGCGGCGCACGGCGGCGCATCAAACCACCGTCGAATCGTGGGTTGCTCGTTGGCGGGCGCATCGCCCTCGAGCGCCGGGCGGTTCGACTTCGCGTCGAAACGAGCCGCGGCGCTCGAGGGCGGTCTTTCACTCGCTACGTGGATCTCAGGGGAACGTCGAGCCCGAGGAATCGCTCGTGTCGATCGACGGGAACGCGCACCAGAGGTCGTCCTCGGTCAGATCGAATCCACGGCCCGGGAACGGCGCCGCGGGCTCGGCTCCGCCGCTGAAGAGAAACGAGAGCGCGTAGCTCACGTCCGAGACGTCGATCGCGCCGTCGTCGTTCGCGTCGGCGGCGTCTCGACAGGCGAGGCTGTCGCCGCCGAGGAAGAGAAACCCGAGGGTCTCGACGCAGTCGGAGATATCCACGATACCGTCGTTGTTGGTGTCGGCGCGGATGAAGGTCGATATCAGGTCGGCGCCGCGTCCTCGCGCGATGCACTTCAGAATCGCGATCGCATCCCGGAGCCCGATCACGCCCTCGATCTTGAGCCGAAGCAGCAGGCGCAGCACGCAGCGGACGGACTCGATTCTGCTGCCGGTGTCGCACGCCGCGAGGAGATCGGAGATAGTACAGCCGTCCGGGAGCAGCGTGTTCGCCACGCCGGAGTCGCAGCCACCGACGACGACCGTCGGACCGAGATCCGAATTGGGGCACGCGTCCTCGTCGTCGGGAATGCCGTCGCCGTCGGAGTCCACCGGCGCGGCCTCGAGCGCCGTGAGCGACCCGACGACGAAGCCTCCGGGGACGCCGGGGAGTCCCGGAATGAAGAAGCTCTCGAGCGTGAGGTTACCGGTGAAGTCGGCGAGCGAGTAGGTCGTCGGCGCGTCGGCAAGGCTCAGGCTCGGAAAAAAGCTCGTCGAAGCTCCGTTCACGATGAGTGTGAAATCGCCCGGGTCGAGACCGGCCATTGTCGGGCCCGAGAGGACGCCGGTCGGTATCGTCGAGAAACCGAGGTTGTCGGTCCCTCCCGAGTCGTTCTCGATGAGGATCCGTCCCGACGGCGACGTGTAGGTGAACACGCCGCCGGCCCCGTTGTCGTAGGTCACCTCGAGGGAGCTGATCGCGTCGAACCACGCTCCCGACGGGCTTCCCGGGGTCTCCGGCGTGAGCGTGTCGTACCGGATCGACCCGGTGATCGTCGAGCCCGGGGTGATCATGCCGAGGCCGCCGACGACGATTCCCTCGAACTCGACTTGAACGTCCGTGGCGAAGACCGGCGACAGACAGAGAACGAGCGACGCAGAAAGGAAGACCCTCATCTTCTCCTCCTCGTGAATCGGTTGTTGCCTCAAAAGAGAGTCCCACTGCTCTCTTTCCGCTCGCATTATCATCGCGCTCCGCGGCGCCTCAAAGAACAATGTGACGGTGAATTTAATTCCACCGGGAGCCCGGCATTGACGAGGTTCAGCCACGCACCTCTCGAGTGCACGCGGCATCACCTCACCGCGAAGCTCAGCTCCCTGCGCTCGTCGCCGCGGCGGACGGTGAAGGTCAGACGGCCGCCGGGTTTCTTCTTCTGGACGGCGAGGGCGATGAGGTCGCCCTCGGTCATGTGTCTGGTGATGCCGTCGACGGCGACGATGATGTCGCCCTTCCGGAAGCCGGCTCGCTTCGCGGTGGCGTGCTCGCCGTACTGGCCGACGTGCTTGGCGCGCAGCGCGAGCGCGTCGGTCGCGATCCCGAGGCGCTTGCGCTCGGCGGCGTCGAGGTCCTCGAGGAGGAGGCCGCCGGTGCCCATGCGGCGCAGGTCCCACGTCGTCGCGCGCCAGGAGATGTCGCTCGCGCGTCTCCATCCCTGCTCGAGCGGGATCTCGATGTCGAGCTCCTGCTCGCCGCGCCGCACTTTCGCCTCGAGCCGCCCCCTCGCCGGCGCATGGTGGAGGACCCACTGGACGTCGGCGATCGAGATGAGCGGCTGGCCTTCGAGCGCGACGAGCTCGTCACCCGCCCGGAAGCCGGCGCGCTCGGCCACGGAACCGGGATCGACGCGCTCGACCTTCGCGCGCCGCCGCGGATCGAGATGGATCCCGAAGACGTCGGGGAGCGGCCACGGATAGAGCACCTCGTCGGGGATAGGCGTGCGCGCGTCGCGCAGCATGCGTCGCTCCGAGTCCCGGACCTGGTGGCAGTGGATGCAGCTCTGGACGACCTTGCCCTCGTAGTCGATCGTCGACGTGTAGCGTTTGCTGAGCGGCGGGTACTCCTCCGGCGTGCGGTACTGTGGTCGCGCGCCGGTCTTCGCCTTCAGCGATTCCCGCACGGCGTCGCGTCGCGCGTGGAGATCGAGCGCCGCGACCATCGCCTCCGCGAAGGCGTCGATCGACACCGCGCCGGTCCGGTCCTTCTGGGTCGATGGTGAGCCGAAGCGGCCGTAGATCGTGCGGTCGGCGCCGAGGAAGAAGGCGTAGAAGGAGAGATCGTAGTCGAACTGGAAGAGCGACAGGTCGAGGCCGTTCGCCTGTGGAATCCGCACGCGCACGAAGCGGTCGAGGAGGCCGCGGATCCTGGGATTGTCGCCGGCCACCTCCTCGTCGAAGCCGCGGCACGCGTCGCACGGGATGCAGCGCAGGACGACGAGGAGCGGCTTGCCGGACTTGCGCGCCTCGGCGAATCCGCGCTCGAGGTCGTTGTAGATCCAGCGACCCTTGGAGAGGAACTCCTCCCTGTCCTCGAGAACGCGCGTCCGCCGGTCCTGGGCGTCGCCGGACGCCGCGAGAACCGCCGACAGGATACAGGCCAGCACGAGGGAACGCCTCGACGTTCGCATGATCGCCTCCTTGTATTCGTCAGATGCGCGCCGCGCCCGGATCGGTCTGTCAGCGTGGTCGGTTCCGTGGCTCGACGGCGATCATGATCGCCGATGGCGTACGACGTCGCCACTTCGTCTTCGGGCGAGGCGCCGCGAGTGGCCGAATCAGCCCGGCTCCGTCCGGATCTCGAGCGCGGACGACAGCGAGGCACCCGACGGCGACTCGACGCGACGCGGGGCGGTGGTCGCGGCGAGGAGCTTCGCGCCGAGCGACCAGAGGATCACGTAGACCGCGAGGTTCAGGGCGGGCCACGTGCCGCGCGAGATGACGCCGAAGTTCCAGGTCACGCTCCAGTGAACCCATCGCAGTCGAGAGGAGAGGGGTTTCATGTCGGGTCCAATGCGCTCGAGTCGTACTGTATCGCGGGCTCCGGGCTCGCACAAGTTCGTGACACCGACCGGGTCCCGGGAGACAATGACCGCAGGCGATCAGGCGCATGAAGATCCCGCCGGGTACCTCTGTTTCACAGCGAGCGAATTTGCCTGCGCCATGCAGCGCACTGTCAACGTGGTGCTGTCGGCTGCCCGCGGTCGATGGCCGAAACGAAGGTGGACGGATGATCTGCCGCCCACCGCGGACACTCAATAGCGCGGTGCGATTCTGAGTGGTGTGGCTGGCCGAGCGATTCTTCGTCCTGGCGCGAAGCGAGGCCGAGGCGATACAGCGGAGAGTATCGTCGAGGCCGAGCGACAA
>JBFFXF010000367.1:0-5878 GCA_041569895.1 Planctomycetota bacterium
ATCCACTCGGGCAGCCTGGTCGTCAGCGGCGATCCGATCAATGGGCTCCAGTGGACGACGCGGGCGGAGGATATCGAACGAAGGGTGCGGAAAGAGCTCGCGGAGGCTCGAACGCTCCCCCAAGTGCGGGTCGTCGAGGGGCGGCGATTTTCCGGATGTCCGGAAAACGATTCCGGATGTCCGGAAAGTCCGGATGGCGAGTTCGGACCCATCCCGAGGGACGCGATTCTCGCCCTCGAGAAGCTCGGCTGTACTCGAAGGAGCGCCGTCGAACGGGCGACGCGCGCCTGGGAACGCATGAAACCGACCGGCGAGGTGGACGTTGGCCGCCTGGTCGTGGAAGCCCTTCGCAACTGAACGAGCGCGCGAATGACACACCGCCCGCGCCCGCGGAGCCAGGGGCAGGCAGGATGGGCGCCTGGAGGAGCGCGAGGGGGGCGGCGAGCGCCCCCTCGCCTCGGAGGGGGAGATGTTCGTCGACGGAGAGGTGGCAGGATGTCGCGGACGGGAATGGAACTTTCGCCCTCGGGGTCTATACAATGAATCCGTGGGAAACGTCTTCGGAACGCTCTTCAGAATCGCCACGTGGGGGGAGTCGCACGGCGGTGGCATCGGCGTCTGCGTCGATGGCTGCCCGCCCGGGATTCCGATCACGGTGGAGGAGATCCAGGCGCAGCTCGATCGGCGGCGTCCGGGGCAGAGCTCGATCACCACGCAGCGGCGCGAGCCCGACCGGGTCGAGGTGCTCAGCGGGCTCTTCGAGGGGCGCACGACCGGTGTGCCGATCGCGCTTCTCGTCCGCAACAAGGACGCGCGCTCGAAGGACTACGAGCACCTGCGCGACGTCTATCGGCCGTCGCACGCCGACTACACGTACGAGGCGAAGTACGGCATCCGCAACTGGCGCGGCGGCGGTCGGGCGAGCGCGCGAGAGACCATCGGCCGCGTCGCGGCGGGCGCCATCGCCGAGAAGATCCTCGCGCTCTGGGCGGGGACGCGCATCACCGCCTACGTGAAGCGGGTGCACGACATCGAGGCGACCGTCGATCCGGCGACCGTGACGCGCGAGGCGGTCGATCGCACGCCGGTCCGGTGTCCCGACGAGGCGGTGGCGGCGCGGATGATCGAGCGCATCGAGGAGACCCGGCGTCAGGGAGACTCGCTCGGCGGGCTGATCGAGCTGGTCGCCACCGGTGTTCCCGTCGGTCTCGGCGAGCCGGTCTTCGATCGCCTCGAGGCGGACCTCGCCAAGGCGATGATGTCGCTCCCCGCGACCAAGGGCTTCGAGATCGGCTCCGGCTTCGCGGGGACATACCTCACCGGCAGCGTGCACAACGACCCGTTCCGCGTCGAGGACGATCGCGTGCGCACGCGGACCAACAACTCCGGCGGCGTGCAGGGCGGCATCTCCAACGGCGAGGACATCGTGTGCCGCATCGCGTTCAAGCCGACAGCCACCATCAACAAGCAGCAGGAGACCGTGTCGAGGTCCGGCGAGTCCGTCAAGCTGAGCGCGAAGGGTCGACACGATCCGTGCGTGCTCCCGCGCGCCGTGCCGATGGTCGAGGCGATGGCGGCGCTCGTCCTCGTCGACCACCTGTTGCGGCTGCGGGCCCAGTGCGGCTGGGAGCCGTCGGCGTCGCCGGAGAGCGCCGGCAAGCGGTGAGGCCGCTTCCTCCGCTCTACGCGATCACCGATCTCGCGCGGGGCGAGCGGGCGCTCCTCGACGCGCTCTCCGGCGCGTTCCGCGGCGGGCTGCGGTGGGTGCAGGTGCGCGAGCGCGACCTCGCCGAGGAGGACTACCGCCGGCTCGTCGAGCGCATCCGCGAGCTGGCCCCCGCCGACGCGATCATCACGCTCAACCGTCGTGTCGCCCTGGTCGAGCCTCTCGGCGTGGCGGGAGTCCACACCGGCGGCGATCCGCGCCGCGTCGCGGAGGCGCGCGATGCGCTTCCCGCCGGCGCGCTCGTCGGGTACAGCGCGCACACGCCGGAGGAGGTCGATCGGGTGGCCGGGCTCGGCGCGGATTACGTCAGCTACTCGCCGGTCTTTCGGCCGCGCTCCAAGCCGTCGTCGTTGCCACCGGTCGGCCTGCATGGTATTGAAGCGCTGTGCGCCCGCGTCCGGGTGCCGGTCTTCGCGCTCGGCGGGGTCGGCCCGGAGCACGCGGCGCGCATCCGGAGAGCCGGCGCCGCCGGCATGGCGGCGATCGGCGCCATCCTCGACGCGCCGGATCCCGCCGCGGCGGTCCGGGCGTTTCTCGAGAACTGGAGAACGGCGGGCGGACCCGCGGAGGCACCATGAGCCGTCAGCGCTGGGAGCGTTTTCAGAAGTACCTGTGCGCGCCGCAGGGCCTCGATGTGCGCGTCGATCCGAGCCGCATGGCCATCGACGACGCGTTTCTCGAACGCATGACGCCGGCGCTCGAGCGCGCGTTCGATGCGATGGAGGCGCTCGAGGGCGGCGCCATCGCGAACCCGGACGAGGGCCGCATGGTCGGCCACTACTGGCTGCGTGACGCGGCGCGCGCCCCGACGCCCGAGCTGCGTGCGGCGATCGACGAGACGCTCGATCGCGTGCGCGAGCTCGCCGCGGGGGTGCGATCGGGCGCCGTGCGACCGCAGTCGGCCGGGCGCTTCGAGAACGCGCTCATCGTCGGCATCGGCGGGTCGGCGCTCGGCCCGCAGTTCGTGTCGGACGCCCTCGGGCGCAGACCGGGCGGAGAGAATCCGGGCGGCGAGCGCCCGCTGCGCATCTTCTTCCTCGACAACACCGATCCCGACGGCTTCGACCGCATCTTCGCCGAGATCGACGCGTCGCCGGGCGGCTTCGCCGGGACCGTCACCGTGGTGATCTCGAAGTCGGGCGGCACCCCGGAGACGCGCAACGGCATGCTCGAGGCCGCGAACGCGTACGAGTCGCGCGGGCTCCGCTTCGCGCCGCACGCCATCGCCGTCACCATGGAGGGGAGCGCGCTCGACGGCATCGCGGTCGAGCAGGAATGGCTGGCGCGCTTCCCGATGTGGGACTGGGTCGGCGGACGTACCTCGGAGCTGTCCGCGGTCGGACTGCTGCCGGCCGCGCTCGAGGGCATCGACATCGACGCGATGCTCGAGGGCGCGCGTGCGATGGACGTCGCGACGCGCGTCCGCGACCCGATCGCGAACCCGGCGGCCGTGCTCGCGCTGTCGTGGCACCTGGCCGGCGACGGTCGCGGCGAGAAGGACATGGTGATCCTGCCGTACAAGGACCGGCTGCTGCTCCTGTCGCGCTACCTGCAGCAACTCGTCATGGAGTCGCTCGGCAAGGAGACCGACCGTCGCGGCGAGCTGGCCGAGCAGGGGATCGTCGTCTACGGCAACAAGGGGTCCACCGACCAGCACGCGTACATCCAGCAGCTGCGAGACGGTCCGGAGAACTTCTTCGTCACCTTCATCGAGGTGCTCGAGGACCGGCGCGGCGAGTCGATCGAGGTCGAGCCGGGCGTCACCGCGGGCGATTACCTGATCGGCCTCCACCTCGGCACGCGTGACGCGCTCAGCGAGAAGGGGCGCGGGTCGGTGACCATAACCATTCCGCGGGTCGATGCTACCGCGGTCGGCAAGCTGATCGCGCTCTTCGAGCGCGCCGTCGGGCTCTACGCCGAGCTCATCGACATCAACGCGTACCACCAGCCCGGAGTCGAGGCCGGCAAGCGCGCGGCGCGGGGGGTGCTCGATCTCCAGGGGCGAGTGCTCGCCGACGTCGAGGCGCACCGCGGCGAGCTGCGCACCGCCGGGGAGATCGCGGCGTCGATCGGCGACGCCGACGAGGCCGAGACCGTGTTCCACCTCCTCGAGCACCGCGCCGCGAACCCGGGAGCGCTCGTGCGCGAGGCCGGCGAGTCCGCGGTCAACGCCCGCTTCGGTCTCCGCTGACCGGCGCGCCCGCGGGCGGCTTCGCGGCCTTCGCCCGCTCGGGTCCGAGCCAGGCGTCGACGCGCTTCTTCTGCTCGTCGCTCGCCTTCGCCGAGAGAGCGAGCTTCCATGTCTCCCGCGGCGCCTCGCCGAGAGTGACCCCGAGCTCGAGCAGTTCTCCGCGCCGCGAGACGAGCAGCGTCACGCGGTCTCCCGGCCGGTACTGCTCGAGCCGTCTCTCGAGGCCGTCCGGGAGCACGCGGTAGCGGTCGATGGCGAGGATCTCGTCGCCTGCGTCGAGGCCTGCCGCGAACGCGGGCGTGTTCGCCGGCACGCGCGAGACCAGCAGGCGTCCACCGGAATCCCGGGTGACGGCGCCGACCCACGCCTTCGGCTTCTTCGGGTCGCCGGGCGTTTCGTCCCCCGCTTCCGGGTCCTTCTCGCCGTCGGTGTCCCTCGTCTCCGGCGTCGCCTTCTTGAATTCGAGACCGAACCACTCGAGCGCCGGCGCGTAGTCGAGCTCGCCCGGCGCGTCGACCGCGGCGGCGAAGAACGGGGTGAGATCGGTGCCGGCGATCGACGTGGTCACGCGGCGGAAGTCCTCCGGGGAGTAGCCGCGATCGCCCGAGTGCTTCTTCCAGAGCGCGCGCATGACATCGTCGAGACTCCGCTTGCCGGCGGTGGCGCGCTGAATCCTGGCGTCGAGCAGGAACGCGACGACGGCTCCCTTCGTGTAGTAGCTGATGGTGACGTTCTGCGAGTTCGCATGTGGCCGGTAGAACTTGATCCACGTGTCGTGCGATGACGCCGAGAGCGACTGCACCAGCCGGCCGGGCGCTTTCTGCAGCCGCTCGATGCTCCGCGACAGCCGCTCGAGGTACTCCGCCCGCGTGCTCAGGCCGGCGCGGTGCACGAGCAGGTCGTCGTAGTAGCTGGTGATCCCCTCGGCGATCCACAGGCTCGGCGTGTACCGCTCGCTCTCGTAGTCGAGGGCCGAGAGGGCTCGCGGCCGCAGCCGCCTGACGTTCCAGGTGTGAAAGAACTCGTGGCTGACGAGCCCGAGCCAGCCGAGGTACGACTTGCGAGAGCGATAGGTCCATCGGCTCGTCAACATCAACGTCGACTCGTCGTGCTCGAGCCCGCCGCCGCTCTCGGCGATGACGTTCATGAAGATGTAGCGCTCGTACGGCACGTCGCCCCAGAGCTCCTGCGTGGCGACCACCACGCGCTCGACATCGCGCGCCGCCGCGGCGCCGTCCCAGAAGGCGTCATCGCCGAGGTTGACCAGGAGGTGTGACGCGCCGCCCGCCTCGAAGGGAAACACCGCCGGGTTGCCGGCGAGGATCGGCGAGTCGACGAGCACGTGGTAGTTCGGCGCGCGAAAGTGGTGCGGGCCGCCGGTCTCGACGCGCGCGAGCGGCGTCACCGACTGTCGCCATGAGGGGGGAAGCTCGAGGCGCACCTCGTGAGGCCGGTCGAGCGCGTCGGACCGCGTGATGAATGTCGGCGCGCCGTTGAGCATCGCCAGCTCCGCATCGACCCAGTTGCTCTGCACGCCGAGCTCTCGGCAGTGCAGGCGGTAGCGGACGGTGACGCGCTCGTGTCCGGCGCTGGCGACCTTCCACCGGTTCTTCGACACCTTGACGGCGTCGAGCGCGGCGCCGTCGGGCGATGTCACCGTGACGTTCTCGATGTACCGGGCGTACTCGCGCACGAGGTAGGAGCCCGGCGTCCACGTCGCCATGAAGAGCTCGACCTCGCCACGCCCGTCGGTCGGCACCACCGCCGTGACCTCGACGACATGCGTGCGCGGATCGGCGAACGCGAGCGTGTACGAGAGCCCCTCGGCGCCGCCGAGCGACCGGGTGACGAGCAGCGCCACCAGAACCGCCAACACGAGAGGCAGCGCCGTCTGCAGAGATCCGGGGAGAGCTCGAGATCGGGAGTGCATTCGTGGGATCACCTCTCCTTCACGATATCCG
>JBFFXF010000368.1:0-5865 GCA_041569895.1 Planctomycetota bacterium
ATGGAGCACGAGCACGGGCCGATCCCGGCGTGGACCGTGGGCCGTGGACCGTGACCGTGGACCGTGTGCCGTGACCGTGACCGTGACCGTGACGGTGTTGGCTTCGGCCGGCGAGTCTTGTCGATCACGTTCTCAGGAACCGCGCACCCCCGCCTCGATCCGCGCCGCGGTCCGCTCGTCGATGTCGGCCCGCTCGAGGTCCCCCAGCTCGCGGTAGGAGCGGGCGCGCGCGCGCAGCACGTGCACGGCGCGGGGAAACTTCTCGAGGACCCGGGTGAGGTCGTCGATGGCGTTCTCGTGTCGGCCGAGCGCCGCGAGCGCCCGGGCGCGCATCTGCAACGCGTCCACCTGATCGGGACGGAGCTCGAGCGCCCGCGTCAGATCGGCGACCGCCTCCTGGTACTCCCCGTGCGCGCCGTGGTCGACGCCGCGGCTGTAGTACGCCAGGTGGAACTGCGGATCGATGTCGATCGCCCGGTTCCAGTCGGCGATCGCCTTCGCGCGCTCGCCGAGCTGGCTGTGGTAGACGCCACGGTAGACGTGCGTCGCCGGCTCGTAGGGATTCAGGCGGATCGCCGCGTCGCAGTCGGCGATGGCGTCTCGAGCGCGTCCCAGCCTGAAGAACACGTCGGCGCGGTTGACTCGCGCCCGGAAGTGATCGGGATCGTGCTCGAGGGCGTGCCCGTAGGACCGGGCCGCGTCCTCGAGCTGTCGGTTGCTCGAGTACGCCACCGCGAGGTGGTAGTGAGCCTCCGCGTTCGCGGGCTCGAGGCGGATCGCCTCGCGGAGGTCCTCAATCGCGCCGGCGACGTCGTCCCTCCCGAGCCGCGCCCGGCCGCGTCCGAGGCGGGCCTCGACGACCCTCTGGCCGCGCTCGATCGCCGCCGTGAACCGGGCGATGGCTCCCTGCGGGTCACCCTCCTCGAGAAACGCGGTCGCCTCGGCGATGAGGTCGGTGGTCGGATCGACGCCGTGCGGCGACGCCGAGTCCGGCTCCGGCCGGCACGCCGCCAGCGGAACGAGCACGAGGAGCGCGACGAGGAATCTCATCCGGGAGGCCTGGGCACGGGGGTCTGGAAAAGGGATAATGCCCCACCCATCATACGAGTCTTCAGTCCGGCTGCCAGCGCCATACTCCAGGGAGGGACCATGCGCTCGACGTCGCTTCTCACGTGCCTCGTCCTCGTGGGGTGTCAGGGATTCGGCTGGAAGAGAGCCATCCCGACGTACTACGACATCGGGGTCGTCCACCGGGAGGTGTCGACGTCGTCTCCCGAGGCGCAGCTCTGGTTCGACCGCGGTCTCGCCCTGACCTACGGTTTCAACCACGAGGAGGCGATCCGCTGCTTCGAGCGCGCCGCCGAGGCCGATCCGCGCTGCGCGATGGCGTACTGGGGCAAGGCCTACGCGCTCGGTCCGAACTACAACAACCCCGAGATGACCGAGGAGGCCAGTCGCGCGGCGCACGAGGCCGTCGAGAAGGCGCTCGCCGAGATCGAGGGGTCCAGCGCGGTGGAGAGGGACCTGATCCGCGCGCTGCGGACTCGCTACGCGTGGCCCCCGCCGGAGGACCGCGCGCCGCTCGAGGCGACCTACGCCGAGGCGATGCGGCAGGTGCGCGAGGCGCACCCGAACGACGCCGACGTCGCGGCGCTCACGGCCGAGGCGCTGATGCAGCTCAGGCCGTGGAAGCTCTGGAGCGCCGATGGCGTGCCGGCGCCCGAGACCGCGATGATCCGGGCGGTGCTCGAGCCCGCCCTGGAGCGCTGGCCCGATCACCCCGGCCTCTGTCACTTCTACATCCACGTCATGGAGGCCGGACCCGAGGTGGCGAAGGCCCTTCCCGTCGCGCAGACCCTCGAGACGCTGACCCCGGGGCTGGGTCACCTCGTCCACATGCCGAGTCACATCTACACGTGGACGGGACGCTACCCGGACATGATCCGCGTCAACCAGCAGGCGGTGAAGGTCGACGCGGCGTACGTCAGGCACGCGGGAAGAAACAACTTCTACACTCTCTATCGCGTCCACAACTACCATTTCGTGGCCTACGGCGGGATGTTCGACGGGCAGCGCGAGGTGGCGCTCGCCGCAGCACGCGAGCTGGTGACCGAGATTCCTCCCGGCCTGCTGGCGGAGATGCCCGACTTCCTCGACGTCTTCGTGGCGACGCCCTACCACGTGCTGGTGCGCTTCGGCATGTGGCGCGAGATGCTCGCCGAGCCGGAGCCGGCCGAGAAGCTCCTCGCCGCCCGCGCGGTGTGGCGTTACGCGCGCGGCGTCGCGCTCGCGTCCCTGGGACGCGTCGAGGACGCGCTCCGCGAACAGGAGGCGTTCCTGGCGGCGAAGGCGGCGGTGCCGGAGACCCGCTATCTCTTCCAGAACCCGGTCTCCGAGATCCTCGCCGTGGCCGAGCACGTGCTCGCGGGAGAGATCGAGTACCGCCGCGGCAACCATGACCGCGCCTTCGAGCTCCTTCGGGAAGCGGTCCGGCTCGATGACTCGCTGAACTACGACGAGCCCTGGGGCTGGATGGAGCCGGCGCGACACGCCCTCGGGGCCCTGCTCACCGAGCGTGGCCGGTACGCGGAAGCGATCGAGGTGTACCGGAAGGACCTCGCCCGCTACCCGGAGAACGGCTGGGCGCTCCACGGCCTCGCCGAGTGCCTGCGCATGACCGGCCGCGAGGCGGAGGCCGCGGCGGTGCGAGCGCGATTCGAGAAGGCGTGGGCACGCGCGGACGTCACCATCCCGGGCTCGTGCTTCTGCCGCACGGCGGCGACGTAGGGTCGGTGACGACGGTCGGAACACGAAACGTCAACGCGCTGCTCGCTGCGGCCGATCACTGCCCGACCGCGTGGATCGCGCCGGTGGCGTCACTGACGTAGGCGCGGCGGCCCGCGTCGATCACGGGAGGCCCGATGAGCGCCGGCCTCACGGCGGCGGCGGAAGTGAACAGGAGGGTCCATTCGACCGCCGGTCCGGTCGGCACGAGTATGGGATCGCTCACCGCGTAGAAGTTCCCGTCCGCCCCGGTCGCGTAGATCGCGCTGCCGCCGACGGAGAGTCCGAGCGGCAGGTCGGAGCTCTGCACCTCGAGGCTCCAGGCCTCCGCCCCGGAAGCGGTGACGGCGTGGATGAACCACGACCCGGCGCCGTCACCGATCGCCGTGTAGACCGTGCAGCCCGGGGGGACCGTCGCGCCTCCGAAACCACCGGCGCCCACGCCTCCGAGTCCGGGTCCGCCCGGGGGCGGACCGATGATCGGACCGGAGCTCCGGACGCAGCGCACCGCGAGATGCCGCGCCAGTCCGAGACCGGAGCACCCGGCGGTCGCGCTCGGCAGGAGGAAGCTCCACTTCACCGTACCGCTCGACCCCGAATCGGTCACCGCGTGGAGACGGCAGCCCCCGCCGCAGTAGATCGTCTCGCCGGTCACGTTGCCGGACTTGTCGTAGTGCGTCCCGATCGCCACCTCTGTCTCGATGACGTCGGAGAACTGCACGCTCCACCGTGTTGTGACGACGCCCTGTGGACTGACGGCGAAGAGCGTGTCGTCCATGGTGACGTAGATCGTGCCGTCGCGCCCGATGGCCGGGGATCCGAGCGGCCGGTTGCCGACCAGATGCAGCACACGCTCGTTGCCGACCTGATCGATCCCGACGAGGTGCCCACCCGTGGTGCCAAAGTAGACCACTCCGCCCGGACCGATCGCCGGCGAGCCCGAGGGCTCGCCGATCACTCCCGCCGGGACGATTCCCTTCTTCCAGGGGAAGCCCGGCTTGACGACCGGCTCGAGCCCGGTCTCCGTCGCCGTCTCGGTGATGGCCCAGAGAGCGGCGGTCACGCCGAACCTCCCGGTGGCGACGTAGATCGTCCCGTCCTCCGCGAGCGCGGGGGCGGTGCGGATCGCCTCGCCGGGATCGAAGGTCCATACGACGCTCCCGTTCGCCCGGTCGATGGCCACCAGCCTGCCGGTTGCGGACCCGACGTAGACGCGCGCGTCCCCGATGACCGCTGACGTCGCGGGGGCGTCGATTGCCGCCGAGGTCCACGCCACGTTCCTGAAGCAGCCGAAGCCCCCTGAAGGCGGTGGCGCCACGTCGCAGGGCCCGGGCGCCGAGCCGAGGCCGGTGTGCTGGGGGTTTCGCCCGAGCATCGGCCATGGCGTGTTCGCGAGCCCCGCGGCGCCCTCGAGAGTGAAGATCTCCGGGAGGACAATGGTCTCGGTCCCGCCGCCGGCAGCCGCCACGTCCACCTCGAGCGACCACGCGCCCGGAGCGCGGTCGAAGACGTTGAAATCGAACTCGAGCTGACGCCCGTCGGTGGAGAGGAGGAGGTTCGTCCCGACGATGGCGGCTTCGCCCACCATCGTCAGGCGCACCGCCGAGGCGCCCTGCAGCGTGACGTGGCTGTCGGCATTGAGAGCGAGGGCGGCGTGCAGATCGCTGGGCTCCGATGCCACACCGCGGTCCGGGTCGAGCGTCGCCGAGAAGATCTCCAGGAGGGCCGGGTAGACGCGTACGGTGCCGTCCGCCAGGGTCACCTCGACCGTCCACAGTCCCGTGGCGGCTCCGTGGACGTTCAGCTTGGCGTGAATCTCCCGCCGAGAGATGACCTGCAAGTCGGTGGGCTCGATTCGCTGGACCGCGCCTGCGTCGGCGCCCGGCCTGGTGAGCCGCATCGCGCTGACGTTCTCGAACACGTCGAGGCTCGCGGTCAGCACGAGGTCGACATCTCCGCTCTCCAGGTTGACGACGCGGGGCGGATCGAGCTGGACGTCGTACGCGACGACGAGGGTGGCGTCCGTTGCGGTCGCGTTTCCGACCTGCGCCTCGAACACCATGGTCGTCGTTGTCGGCTGCGCGAAAGTTCGCACCAGCTCGCCGCTCGCCGAGCTCGAGAACGTCGCCGTCGTGCCGTCCGAGTCGAAGAACTTCCACGTCTCCGCCGGGAACGAAGCAGGCTGGAACCGCTGCGGCACGCTGGTCGCGAGCGGATCGTAGAGGAACGTCTCCGCCGAGAAGGTGACGGCGCTGCGCGTCGGCACGAGGAGGGGCGCGTCGCGGACACCGGCCAGCCGGCTCACGAGGGGCGGCCTCAGCACGACGTCGAGGTCCTCGCCGGTGCTCTCATCCGTGCGCGTCAGCACCACCGAGCCCTCGAAGGGATCGAGACGCAGGTAACCGCCGAAGCCGAACTCGATCTCGGCAAGCTCTCCGCCGAGCACGATGTCGACCTGGAACGGCGTCGTGAGCGTCAGGGTCGGGTCGACGCCGGGTCTGTCGAGGAGGCGGTCGAGCTCGTCGAGGAGAGTGCCGTCGCTCACCTCGGCCACCCAGCTGAGGAGTCCCGAGGCGCGGAGCGCGTGGAAGAGCGCCTCGCCGTTGAGGGAGAGCTCGGCGTTGATCGAGGCGCTCGGATCGAGACCGAGGACGAACTGCGCCTCGGCATCGATCTCGGTCCCCACTGCGAAGCACAGACTCGCTCGTTCGGCGAAGTCGTCGAGCAGCGCATTGGCTTCGCCGATCCGATCACTGGCGTGCTCCCGGACGAGGTGTTGGAGCGAGCGCGCTGCCAGGCGGAGGAACGACTCCTGCGTTCCCGCAAAGCGCGCCGGGTTCTGCGCCAGCGAGCAGAGGAACTCGGCCGGCCTGGTCTCGCGCCAGTCGGGGATGCCGCTGGCGTCCGTGTCACCCCTCAGGTCGAGCAACGTCTCCTCGGCGAGCTCCAGACTCAGGAGCGCCGCCTCGCGGCCCGGCGCGGTGTAGAATTTGAGAAAGTCGAGCCAGAGCCAGAGGGGCATCTCGAGGCCGATCGACCCGGCCGCTGCGACGTTCACGGACGCCTCCGCCGCGTCGGCGC
>JBFFXF010000369.1:0-5851 GCA_041569895.1 Planctomycetota bacterium
CGCAGCTCCGCGGCTCGTCGGAGGGGGCCGGCCCGGCGAGGAAGAGGTAGTTGAGGAGCGAGATGGCGTCGGCCAGGTTGGTCGCGGCGTCGGAGTTGACGTCCGCGGCCGCCGGACACGGGAGCGACCCGCCGCGGAAGAGGAAGTCGAGGATCCGGATCGCGTCGGTGATCGCGAGCGCGCCGTCGATGTCGACGTCGCCGGGCAAGGCCGTCGTTGTCGGGCAATCGACGGTGCTCAGGAAGATCTGGCCGCGCCTGGTGTCCTCGGTGGTCACCACGACGTCCGGCGCGCCGTCTTCGTTCATGTCGCCGACCGCGAGCACCGAGCCGTGACCGGAGAGTCGCGTGACGTTCGACGGGCCGGCAACGAAATCGAGCTCCTCGCCCTCGCCCTCGGCGACGAACACACGGAAGACCGAGCCGCGGACCGTCTCCGCGAGCGACACGATGTCGAGCCGTCCGTCCTCGTTCATGTCGATGAGCTCGAGGAAACGCGTCCCGCCGCCGGTCTGCAACCGGTAGGAGGGGGCGGCCGGAAGGCCGCGAGTCGGGAGGATGGTCCGACCCAGGTAGACGACGAGGCTCTGGCCGCTGGTGGCGCAGAGGTCGGAACGGCCGTCGCCGTCGAGATCGGCGGCGCGGAAACGGTGACCGGATCCGGCCGGGAGACGGCCTGCCCTCTCGCCGGTGAAGCTGGCGTTGCCCTGTCCGAAGTGGATGCCGACGTCGGGCCCCCTTCCGACCGCGAGGTCGTCCAAAGAGTCGCCATCGAAATCGCCGACCGCGAGCATGTGGTTGAACGGCACGCTGGCGGGGATGGACCGCGCCTTGAACCGGCGATCGCCGCTGTTCATGAGCAGGAGGATGGTGGGGCCGCCGAAGCTGGCGCCCGCGATGTCGGGCCGGCCGTCGTTGTCGAAGTCACCGAGGTCGATGTGCCAGACGTTCTCCGCCACCGACTGGATGTTGACGATCGTCGGCCCGTCGAAGATCCCCTGCTCGCCGACCCGGCCTCCGGTGCCCCAGAAGAAGAGCACCCTGTTCGCGCGGAACTCGACCATCGCGAGGTCGCTGCTCCCGTCGTCGTCGAAGTCCGCGGCGCGGATGTCGAACGCGACCGGGATGGGGGCTCGCAGTGTCAGCGGCGGTCCGACGGCGCCGCTGCCGTCGCCGAGGTAGTAGGTCAGCCCGACGCTGAGGTCGAGATGGCCGTCCTCGTCGAGGTCGGTGACGATGCTCGTCCCGAAGTTGTTGGCGATGCCGAACGGGTTCTGGGCGGTGAACTCGGGGTGGCACGGCTCGGCGGACAGTCCGATTCCGGAAGCCAGAAGGGAGACTGCCGCGAGGAGCGCCCGCCCCGGAAGCGTTGCGGATTTCATGCGCACAAGTGTCCTCCGGGATGCGGCCGCGGTCAAGGAAATGGCGCTCGGTCCTCGGCCCTCAGCGCGATCCGCCCGCGACGCGCAGGCGGGCCTCCGCGGCGCGGATGTCCCGCGCGCGCTCGACGCGCTGCTCCGGCGTCAGGCCGCCGGCCTCGACGGAGCGCTTGCGCAGGAGGTCGGCCCGGGCCGCCTCGACATCGATCGAGCCCGCGAGCTCGGCCTCGGTCGCCAGCACGTTGACCCGGTTGTCGAGCACCTGCAGGAAGCCGCCGTTGACGAAGAGCCGCTCGGTCTCGCCTCCGGGGCGGTTGATGCGGAGCTCGCCGACGCCGAGGAGCGCCATCAGCGGCGCGTGGCGCGGCAGGATGCCGAGCTCGCCGTCGACGGCGGGCACGACCACGAGGCGCGCCTCGCCCTCGTTGACGAGCTTCTCCGGTGTGGTCACCGTGCAGACGAGCGGCTGCGCCATCAGGCGGCCTCCGATTCCCGCTTCAGCTTCTCGGCCTTCTCGACCGCCTCGTCGATGCCGCCGACGTACATGAACGCGGCGAGCGGCAGGTGGTCCCACTTGCCCTCGACCACCTCCTTGAAGCTCCGCACCGTCTCGGCGATGGTCACGTACTTGCCCGGCAGCCCGGTGAACGCGCTCGCCACGGCGAACGGCTGGCTGAAGAAGCGCTCGATCCGGCGCGCGCGCTCGACGATGATCTTGTCCTCCTCGCTGAGCTCGTCCATGCCGAGGATGGCGATGATGTCCTGCAGATCGCGGTAGCGCTGCAGGATCCTCTGCACCTCGACGGCGACGGCGTAGTGCTCGTCGCCGACCACCTGGGGCGAGAGGATTCGCGACGACGACTTCAGCGGGTCGATCGCGGGGTAGATGCCCTTCGACGCGATGCCGCGGTCGAGCACAGTGCTGGCGTCGAGGTGCGTGAACGCGGTCGCCGGCGCGGGGTCGGTGAGGTCGTCGGCCGGCACGTAGATCGCCTGCACCGAGGTGATGGCGCCGTGCTTCGTCGAGGTGATGCGCTCCTGCAGCTCGCCCATCTCGGTGCCCAGGGTCGGCTGGTAGCCCACCGCGGACGGCATGCGACCGAGCAGCGCGGAGACCTCGGCTCCCGCCTGCGAGAAGCGGAAGATGTTGTCGATGAAGAGCAGCACGTCCGCGCCGCCCTTGTCGCGGAAGTACTCGGCCATGGTCAGGGCCGAGAGGCCGACGCGCAGACGGGCGCCGGGAGGCTCGTTCATCTGGCCGAAGACGAGGACCGTCTTCGAGAGCACCGACGTCTTGCTGCCGTCGTCGAGGGTGATCTGCGCCTCCTTCATCTCGTTCCAGAGGTCGTTCCCCTCGCGGGTCCGCTCGCCGACGCCGGCGAACACGGAGTAACCGCCGTGCTTCGTGGCGACGTTGTTGATGAGCTCCTGAATCAGCACGGTCTTGCCGAGTCCGGCGCCCCCGAACAGCCCGGTCTTGCCGCCGCGGGAGTACGGCGTCAGCAGGTCGACCACCTTGATGCCGGTCTCGAAGACCTCGGTCTTCGGCGTCAGCTCATCGAACTCCGGGGGCGACTGGTGGATCTGTCGTCGCTCCCTGGTCTTCACCGGCGGCAGGTTGTCGACGGGATCGCCGATCAGGTTGAAGACACGGCCGAGGATCTCATCCCCCACCGGGACCGAGATCGACGCGCCCGTGTCGGTGACCTCCTGGCCGCGGACGACGCCGTCGGTCGACGCCAGGGCGACGGCGCGCACGCGGTTGCCCCCGAGGTGCTGCTGCACCTCGCCGACGAGCTTGCGCTGCTCGCCCGACGCCTCGGTGACCTCGAGCTCGAGCGCGTTGTAGATATCCGGCAGCTTGCCCTCGGGGAACTCGGCGTCGAACGTCGCGCCGATCACCTGGACGACCTTCCCCTTCTTCGCCTTCGCCTTCGCCTTCGCCTTGCTCATTCGAACGATCTCCCTGTCAGTCGAGCGCGACGGCGCCGCTGACGATCTCGTTGATCTGTTGCGTGATGCCGGCCTGCCGGCTGCGGTTGTAGAGTCGACGGTAGTTCCCGAGCATCTCCTCCGCGTTGTCCGTGGCGCGCTTCATCGCCATCCGACGGGCGAGTTGCTCGCTGGCCACGGCCTCCACGAGGAGGCGATAGACGATGTTGCGCACCGACAGCGGGAGGATCTCCCGCAGGATCAGCTCCGGGCCCGGCTCGAAGATGAACTCGACGGTGCCCGCCGGCCGATCGCCCTCGTCGCCCGCGGGCGGCTCGATCGGCAGCAGGTTCGAGACCTCGGCGCGCTGCACGCCCGCCGAGAGATAGCGCGTGCTGACGACGACGACGCGGTCGAGCGCGCCGCAGAGGAACTGCTCCATCAGCGTGTCGGCGATGTCCGAGGCATCCTGGAAGCTCGGTCTGTCGTCGAAGTGCGTGTAGGAGTTCTTCGCCGTCACCTTGAGGAAGCGCAGGCGGTTCAGCCCCTTGCGCCCCACCATGTACACGTCGACCTCTCGGCCGGCCGCGATCTCCTCGGTGCGCAGACGCTCCGCGACGTGCATGACGCTCGAGTTGTACCCGCCGCAGAGACCGCGCTGGCCGGTGACGACCAGCAAGCCCACGCGCGCGACGCGATCACGCGGCCGGAGCAGCGGATCGTCGATAGTTCCCGCGGCCGCCAGGCTCGAGAGCAGCTCGGTGAGCTTCTCCGAGTAGGGCTGCGTCGCCCTGACCCGGCTCTGCGCCCGCTGCGCCTTCGAGGTCGCGACCAGCTCCATCGTCCGCGTGATCTTCTTGGTGTTCGCGATGCTGCGAATCTTGTTCTTGAGGTCTCTGGCGCTCGCCATCGCTCCGGATCACTCCGCCGGGTTTGCCGTCAGCTCGCCTTCGCCCGCGGATCGGGCGCACGTCCCTCGAGGAAGCTCTTCCGAAACTCTTCGACCACGCGGTGGAGCATCTGCTCGGTCTCGTCGGTCAGGTCCTTGTCGCGGAGGATCGCCTCGGGGATCTCCTTGTGCGTCGCGTTGACGTAGTCGAGCAGCTTCTTCTCGCACTCGCGCACGCGATTTCGCGGGACCTTGTCGAGATAGCCCTTGGTGCCGGCCCAGATGATGATGATCTGGTCGGCGATCTCCATCGGCTCGTACTGGCCCTGCTTGAGGATCTCGACCATGCGGTAGCCGCGATCGAGCTGCGCCTGCGTCGCCTTGTCGAGCTCGGTGCCGAGCTGCGCGAACGCCTCGAGCTCCCAGAACTGCGCCAGGTCGAGGCGCAGAGACCCGGCGATCTTCTTCATCGCCTTGATCTGGGCGTTGCCGCCGACGCGGGAGACCGAGATGCCGACGTTGATCGCCGGCCGGATTCCCGCGAAGAAGAGATCCGGCTGCAGGTAGATCTGTCCGTCTGTGATGGAGATCACGTTCGTGGGGATGTACGCGGACACCTCGCCCTCCTGTGTCTCGATCACCGGCAGCGCCGTCAGCGAGCCACCGCCGAGATCGTCGGAGAGCTTGGCGGAGCGCTCGAGCAGGCGCGAGTGGAGATAGAAGACGTCGCCGGGGTACGCCTCGCGTCCGGGCGGGCGCCGCAGGAGCAGCGAGAGCTGCCGGTACGCCGCCGCCTGCTTCGACAGGTCGTCGTAGACGCAGAGCGTGTGGCCGCCCTTGTACATGAAGTGCTCGGCCATGGCGCAGCCCGAGTACGGCGCGATGTACTGCATCGGAGCGGGCGCCGACGCGGAGGCGTGGACCACGATGGTGTAGTCCATGGCGCCGGTCTCGTGGAGCTTCTCGACCACGCCGGCGACGGTGGACGCCTTCTGTCCGATGGCCACGTAGACGCAGATGACCCCCGTGCCCCTCTGGTTGATGATCGTGTCGACCGCCACCGCCGTCTTGCCGGTGCCGCGGTCGCCGATGATCAGCTCTCGCTGGCCGCGGCCGATCGGGATCATCGAGTCGATCGCCTTGAGGCCGGTCTGCAGCGGCTCCTTCACCGACTGGCGGTCGGCGATGCCGGGAGCGTTCGACTCGAGCGGCCGCGTGTCGCTCGTGCTGATCGGCCCCTTGTCGTCGAGCGGCTGACCGAGGGGATCGACGACGCGCCCGACCATCGCGTCCCCCACCGGCACCGAGAGCACGGATCCGGTGCGCTTCACCGTGTCGCCCTCGCGCAGGTCGAGGTACTCGCCGAGGATCACGGCGCCGATCGAGGACTCCTCGAGGTTGAGCGCCAGCCCGAAGGAGCCGTTGGCGAACTCGAGCATCTCGCCGGCGAGGCAGTTGTTGAGGCCGTAGATCCGCGCGATGCCGTCACCGACCTCGAGGATCGTCCCCTCCTCCTCGACGGTGAGCTCCGCGCGGTAGGTCTCGATCTCCTTCTTGAGAACCGACGTGATCTCTTCAGGCTTGATCTTCATGGATGAACTCGCTTCCTGGCTTCTTCTTGGCGGCGAGCGTGGACAGCTCCCTGAGCCGCG
>JBFFXF010000370.1:0-5845 GCA_041569895.1 Planctomycetota bacterium
CACCGGATTCCCGGGATGCTTGCGCCACCGGATGCCATCTCGGCTGACGGCGAAGCCGATGGCCGTCGTCCGGGGCCTGGCCGACCAGTAGCTGCCGTACCACATCAGGAAGACTCCATCGACCTCGAGCACCGCCGGGTAGAAGAGCCGGTCCCTCTCCCACTCCTGATCGATCACCAGAGCCGGCGTGGCGGTCACGTCCCAGCGCCGGCCGTCCGGGCTCGAGGCGTGGCGAATCCCCCAGGGATCGCGCTCGACATCCGTGTACCACATGCGATAGCCGCCGTCCGTGGCGAGGACCGTTGGCGCGTAGGCGCCCCGGAGGAGCGCGGTCGATGGCTCTTCCCAGCGAACGCCATCCTCGCTCGACGTCTCGTGCAGTGTGTGTTCCCCGCCCCCTCCGGCGAACCAGGTCGAGCTGAACCACATCCGGAGCCTGCCATGCTCTCGCGTCGGCGTGCCGTCCGTCGCCCGCAGGACGGTCGGCGTGAGCACGGAGCGCCTGCCATCTCCGAACGAGAAGATCGCACCGCCGGGATGCCTCTGGAAGCGACGACCGTCGGCGCTCGTCGCGAGCCCGAGACGAAACACGCGCTCGGCGACCGTGCCGCTCGAGCCGCAATACCACATCGAGAAGCGGTCCCCGTCACGCATCACGGCCGGCGCGAAGATGTGCGTCTCGTCGAAGCCGCCCGGGGCTCCGAGCGAGAGCACCGGCCCGTCGGTGTCGCGTCGCCACTCCTGCGGCCCGAGCCAGGACTCGGGCAGCGGCGGTTCGCTCGAGGACGCATCCCCGGACGACGACACGTCGGCTGACGGCGCTTGCCGGTAGTCCTCGCCGTTGAGGCTGCGGACGACCGACTCGAGCCAGCGCTCGAGGTCCGCCCGCATGGCGCCGACGCGATCGCGCTGCGTCGCGGCGAGGTCCTCGCTCTCGGTCGGGTCGGCGGCGAGATCGTAGAGCTCCCAGATCACCTCACGATCCGCGTTTCCGCCGCGCCCGGCGCGGCGCGCGTTCTTGCGACGCTTCTTGCCTTCGGTCTTGCCGTCGGTCTTGCGTCGCGCCTTCCCGTCGCTCCCGCCCTCGACGCGCTTCTCGCGCTCGATGCGATGCAGCTTCCAGTCGCCGTCGATCCAGGCGGCGTGGCCGGGGAAACGGTCGAGCGGATACGCGGGATCGGGAAGGCGCGCCGCGTTGCTGCTCGTCTCGTGCGGCTCGAGGTCACCGCCGGCGCGCTGGGCGGCGAGGAGATCGCCCATCCACTTCGCGGACGGCGTGCTGATTCCCCTCGAAGGATAGTCCCAGAAGCCCATCGGACGCGGGCGGGAGTCGGCGGTGCCGTCGATGAGGGGCGCGAGGCTGACGCCATCGAGCGGCGGCTGATCCGCGACCTCGACGCCGGCGATCTCGAGGACCGTCGGGTAGATGTCGCTGGTGTTGCAGCGCACGCTCGTCGAGCGGGGCTTCGCGATGCGCGCGGGCCACTCGAGGAACGCGGGCACGAGCAGGCCGCCGTCGTACACCGTCCCCTTGTGACCGCGCCGCCCGCCGCTCGAGCCGACGCCGCGCAGAGCGCCGTTGTCGCTGCAGTACCAGAGCACCGTGTTGTCGCGGATGCCGAGCGGGGCGAGCGCGGCGCGGAGGAGGCCGAAGGCGCGGTCCATGCCGGTGATCTCGCCGAGGAAGTGCTGCAGCCGTTCCGGCTGATCGGCGTAGTGGGCGCGGTCGGCCGCGACGGCGCGGTGCGGTCCGTGCGGCGAGCCGAACCAGACGACGGCGAGGAACGGCCGCTTCTCGCGAGCCTGGACGCGAATCCACTCGAGCGCGGCCTCGACGGTGACCATCGAGCTCTCGCCCGTCATCTGCACGGCTGTGCCGCGCCGGCTGAGAACGGGATCGTTGTCGAAGAAGTTCGGGGCGCTCAACCATTCGTCGAACCCGCTGGCGCCGGGGTGCACGGGGCTCTTCTTCCGCACCGAGCCGAGGTGCCACTTGCCGAAGTGACCGGTCGCGTAGCCCGCGTTGCGCAGCGCCTCGGCGAGCGTGATCTCCTGCGGGCGGATCGGGTAGCCCCAGCGAAAGACGCCGTAGCGATTCGGATGGCGCCCGGTGAGCACACTGCCGCGAGTCGGCGAACAGACGGGCGCCGCGGCGTAGAAGCGATCGAAGCGCAGGCCGGCGGCCGCGGCGGCGTCGAAGCTCGGAGTGCGGAGGTGCGGGTGACCGTTGTAGGCCATGTCGCCCCAGCCCTGGTCGTCGGCCATCACGAGGATGATGTTCGGTCTCTCGCGGGCCGCGCAGGGAAGCGCCAGCGCGAACAGCAGGCACGGGAGCGCCACGCGGAAAAGAGTCGAGCCGGGGAGGATCCTCATGCCCGCACTCTAACCGAAACGGGCGGAACGATGCGAGGGCTCCTCTCACCGGCTCGCGTCGCGGTCAGCGGCTCGAGGCGAACTCCACCGGGCCCCTGTTGTGAAGACTGCGAAGGAAGTCCGCGGGAACACCCTGCTCGTCGGCGACACGCTCGAACGTGTCGCGCGTGTCGATCGCGGGCGTGGCGGGTACGTTCGCCTCCGCCAGCGCCGCGCGCCGCTCGGCCTCGAGGAGAAACGCCATCACGGAGAGCGCGCCCACCGTGACCAGAAGAGAGATGACACCGATCAACGTTCGTGCCGGGGAGCGACGCGGGCGGCGCCGACGGGCACGACGCCCGCCGCGAGCCCGGTCGCGACGACTCGTCTTCTCGAGAACTGCATGAGCGTTCATTCTGCCCCCTTTCCTGTTCAGCAGGATTCTGCCGCCTGCATCCGGGAAGTCGCTCGAGGGCGTCGAAAATTGTGGAGAAAATCGTAAGTTGTTTGCCGCTGGCGCCGCGTAGAATGCGTCGGCCACCGCGCACACGCGCGGGGACAGGACCAAACCACTGAACGCCTCGACAGAAAGAATGAGAACACCGCTTCGACTCGCCGGAATCCTCGTCGTCATCACCGGACTCGTGGCGAGCGCCGAATCGCTCCCCGTTCCCGCCGAGGCGCTCCACCGTGTGATCATCCCGTCATCGGACGAGGTCGCCTGGCAGGAGATTCCCTGGACGATCGACCTCCTCGAGGCGCGACGCACGGCGGCGCGCGAGGGGAAGCCGATCTTCCTGTGGCAGATGGACGGGCACCCCCTCGGCTGCACGTGAAACAACGGCGTGGCGGGGCGTGCCCTCGCCTTCTCCGATCGCGCGATCATCGAGACCATCCGGGAGCGCTTCGTGCCGGCGGCGGGCGACGACTGGTACCGCCGCCGCCAGCAGGATCCCGTGGGACGCTTCTACCGCAAGGTCGCGCTGCAACGCGGCGGCTGGGACGGTGACTCGACCCGGCAGGGCCTCTACTGCCTGACGGCGAGCGGGAAGCTGCTCGCGTACCGGAACACCAGCTCACCGGAGCACGTCAAGAGACTCCTGGACGACGCGCTCGAGCGCTGGCGCGCGCTCGACGAGTCGGAGCGGCGGCCACGGGAGCTCGATCCCGGCGAGGCTGCCGCGACCGATTCCGAGGACCGCAGATACGCGCGACCGGTGCCCGACGGGGCGCTGGTGATTCGGGTGCACGCGCGCGAGCTCGACCGCAAGCCCGACGGCACCTTCTGCAAGGCGCCCCCGCGAGATCGGTTTCAGAACCTCGGGTCGCTCGATCATCTGTGGATTCGCGACGAGGAGTGGCGTCGTCTGGCGCCGCCCGCGGGCGCGGAGGTCGGGACGACGTACGCCCTCGACCCCGAGATCGCCCACCGCATCGCCCGCTTCCATCTGGTCGACAACACCCGCGGAGAGCCGCCGTTCTGGGCGCGGCACGAGGTGAGACGGCTAGAGCTCGCGCTCGAGGTCGTCTCGCTCGAGCACGACGTCGTGCGCTTGACGCTCGGCGGCGACGCGCACCTCGGGACACGGCGAGGCGACCGCGGCTATACGCCACGACTGGCCGGCACGCTCGAGTACGATCGATCCAGCAAGCGCTTCACGCGCTTCGACGTCGTCGCCGTCGGCGACCACTGGGGCCGGGGCCGCTACACGCCGCACGAGCGACCGGGCAAGGCGCCTCTCGGCATCGCGTTCGTCCTCGCCGACGGCTCCACCGCCGCCGACCGCGTGCCACCGCAGGCGGCGCGGGATATCGACTTGTACTTCGCGGCGCGGTGAGCGGGCTTACGCGTCAGCCTTGCGCGGTCGGGATCCAGTAGAGCTCGAGAGCCCTCTCGATGCTCTCCCGCGAGTACTCGTCATCCTCCGCGGCGTATCTCAGATACGCGACGATCGCGCGGCGTTCGCGACCATTGAAACGGGCAAACCGCTCGCGATGGCCAGTGACGTCATGCGTCAGCTCGAATATCGGATCACACTCGCATTCCGGACAGAGCAGGTCGGCCATCATGAATGCCGGCACGTAGTATCGGAACCCGTCGTCGCTGAGAAAGCTCAAGGCGGCCGAGTGCCAGCCCAGAAACTCCGGATGAAGTTTTCTCCAGGAGTGCCCGCGAAACTCGAGCGCGTACTCCGAGGGCTCATCCCCGAGATCGGACCCGCAAAGACGATCATCTCCGGGATACGGAGTGCTCTCGAAGGCGGTCTCGATCTCGTCGACGACGCGTTGCACGCGAGTATCAGCCGACGGCGAATACTCGTGGTTGTGAAGCCGGTGGTAGAACGCCCGAGCCTTGGCGAGCGCCGAGCTCTCGCGGCTGCTCCAGCCCCACCGGATCGCCTTCGCGCTCGGGAATCGGTAGCGGGGCACCTCCTCGTGAACGAATTCGAGGAACTCGCAGACGACGTCGTACTGCGCCGGGTCGAGGGCGGCGACCCACTCGTCGAAGTCGTCATCGGCCCCTGCGTAATGCAGTCGCCAGTAGCTGGGAGTGAGCAGCGAGATGGCCGAATGGATCAGCGGGCCTCTGGAAGGAAAGGCGTACAGCGAGGTGTCGAGGAGTGCGGGCAGATAGTAGCGAAACGCCTCGGCGCTCAGGTAGCAGAACCCCGCCCACCATTCCTGCAGGAAAGGGAAGCCGAGGTCGTCCCGCCTCTTGCCTTTCAACTTGCGCCGGAGGATCGCCTCTTCAGGGTCTCCGGATCGCGGTCTCCGGAGAATCCGGCGGCCCGGGGGCGGGCGAAGGCCCTCGAAGGGGGTCGGGATCCGTGTCCTGAGCCGCTCCGCCCTGCCGCAGGTCGCCGCTCGCTCGCGCCGCCACGACCTCATCTGCTCGACATCCTCGAAATCGCGGAAGAACGACTCTCGGCTCCACCGGAAAGGGCCGACGACGACCCTTTTCTGGAATCCACGAAGACGGCCCTCGACGCTGCTCAGATCGCTCGATCCCGCGATCTGCCTCGCGTGTTTCAAGAAGCGATCGATCGCGGCGCCCGCGGCGGAGTTCGCCCCGACCGACGACATTCCGAGCTGCTCGGCGACTCGAAAGCCGTCGACCCGTTCGATGAACCCGTCGACGATCGCGGCGGTGAGCTCCTCACGGACTTCGTCACGGCACATCTCGAAGGTCCCCCGTGCGACTCGATCGAGATCGGCGACGAGAGTCGCAAGCGCCTTCGTGAGGTCGTTCGATGATTCAGACATCGATAGGAGTTCGTCGCGGGATGTGGCGCGCCATGTGCGTGGAGGACGATTATCAACAGGCGTCTGACGGCGGGCAAGTCGAGCCGAAGGCGGCCGGATCAGTCCGCGAAGTCTCTCGGCGGGAGCGGCCCCGTCCAGCCCGGGAACGGGGTCTCGGGGAGGGTCATCTTTCTCTGCGGCGGCGACGTGCGGATCGGTGCGCCGTTCGGTCCGCGCTCGATGACGAAGC
>JBFFXF010000371.1:0-5837 GCA_041569895.1 Planctomycetota bacterium
GCCGGTCAGGACGACGGCGGCTGGCCGGATGCTGACTTCGTCCAGGAGGACGGTCAGCAGAACGACCCGCCGGGCAATCCGAACGCCCGCGACGACGACTGGTACTTCCCGGGCACGTACCCGGATCCGATCGGCGATCTGCCCGGCGGCTCGCCGCTCACCGGGGCGCTCGAGCGCGCCTTCGTGCCGACGGACCCGAACATCCGGCTCCACTTCAACCTGCCGGCCGAGCTCGCGCCGCAGGCGCTGATGCGCTTCACGACGGAGCCCCTGAACCTCGACCAGCGCGGCGAGATTCCGGACCCGCGGTACCAGTTCACCGTCACCTTCAACGGCAACGAGATCCTGCCGCCGACGGTCATCACCCCCGACGATCTGGGCGTCGCGGTGACCACGGATCCTTTCACCGCGAATCAGGTCGACGCCGTCGGCGGACCCGGCTTCGACAACGTCATCCAGCTCTCCGGCCAGAACCTCGAGAACGGCGGCAACTGGATGGGCTTCGACTACCACCGCCTCGAGGTCGCCCGGGCGGACGGCGTGCCGGCGCTGTCGGAGATCGGCCTGCTCATCCTGACGCTGGTCATCATCCAGATCGGCGCCTGGATCCTTTACCGCAAGCGGCGGCTGAAGCCGGCGAGCGCATGATCGTGCGGGAGGGAGACGGCCTGCCTCCTCCGGGGGGGCAGACCGTCTTTCCCCGTCCGGTCTCGATCCGCTTCGAACGCGTGGCACCCGGGCCCGCGCCCGCCTCGTCCGCCGGGGAAAGGGGGAGGTCAGCGCATGCGGCGTGACAGCCTGCCGCGGCCCGGCGCGCTTCTCCTGGTGCGGTTGCTTGTCGCCTTCGGTGTGGGGCTGGCGATCTGGTACGCCATCCGGCTTCCCTACGCGCGCTTCCAGCTCGCCACCGGCGCCAAGGTGCTCTACGCGCTCGGCGTGCCGACCGAGTTCCGGCTCACGGAAGCGGGTCAGATCATCCTGTACTCGGACGGGCGGCCGCCGCTCGTCATCAAGGCCTACGAGTTCGCGCTCAGCTTCGTGTATCTCGCGGCGCTCGCGGTGATGACGCCCCTGGCGCGGCTCAAACGCGCGTGGCCTCTCCTGGCGCTGTCCTTCGTGGCGCTCTTCGTGGCGCAGTTCATCGCGCTGTGCGTGCGCGTGGCGGGCTCGTTCCTGTGGTTCGAGGGCAGCGCCGCCGCCGGCGTGGTCGACCGCATCACGCTGCTCGGCATGTTCGCCGTGACGCACGCCCTTCCGTTCTTCCTCTACGCTCCGGTACTCTTGAAGAGCGGACTCGGCGGCCCGGCGGCGACGGCGTCGGTCGGTCGCAACGAGCCCTGCCCGTGCGGGAGCGGCAAGAAGTACAAGAGGTGCTGCGGCAGTCCGGTCGAGGCGCGATGAAGTTCCTGTCGAGAGTGAAGCTCGAGCTGTTTGCGGAAACGCCTCTGGCGTTCTGCATCCGATTCGCGCTCCTGGCGGGCGTCGCGGCGGCGATCCGCCTGACCAGCGCCTTCGAGGCCTGGGTCGAGCGGCCGTTGATCATCTTCAACGCCGTGCTCGCGAACCTCTTCCTCAATCTCTTCGGCGCGGGGACCAGGCTCTCGGGGCCGGTGATCAGCTCACCGGACTTCTCGATCGAGGTCGTCGCCGGCTGCACCGGCATCCTCGTGTTCCTCCTCTTCACATCGGTGGTGATTGCGTTTCCGACGACGTGGAAGCGCAAGCTGCTGGCGATCCTGACCGGCACGGCGATCATCTTCTGCGTCAACCAGCTGAGGATCGTCAGCCTCTTCGGGATCGGCCGCATCTATCCCTCGCTCTTCGAGGACCTCCACCTCTACGTCTGGCAGGGGGTGCTCATCATCTGCGTCGCCTTCTACTGGTACCGCTGGGCGATGCGCGTCAGCACGCCGGAGCCCGCGGAGGCGTCGGCGGCGGGGTAGGTCGGCCGCAGTGGCGTCGGGTCGCCGGGCTCGATGCCCGGCTGCCGCCGGATCCTTTTGCACGGGCCGAAGTTGCGGCGCCGGGCGAGCCGCCTCCCGCGCTCCCCTCTCCGACGATCCGGGATTCCCCTCTAAGAAACTCGCCGTCCGTCCGTGTCAACCACCGGAGGGCCTTCGTTGATGCCAGGGACACCTGCCGGCAGGCAAAGGAGAGTGCGATGACGCGGATCGGCACGCTGGTTCTCGGGATGCTGCTTTCGACGTCCTTTCTTCCCGGTGGCGAGGTCGATCTCGCCACGCCGCGGAGCTGCACGACGTGCGGCCAGGAGACCTACGGGACTGCCGTCCAGTGGGCGGGAAGCCCCGCCGAGGCGGCCCGGCGGGCGCGCGCCGAGGAGAAGCTGGTCTTCGTGCTCCACGTCTCGGGTCACTTCGAGGACCCGGCGTTCACGTGAAACAACGCGCAGGCGCTCCGTGTGAACGCCCTGACCAGCCCCGAGGTCGGCAAGTACATCGGCGAGCACTTCGTCTCCTCGTTCCAGAAGGTCGCGACCTTCCGCATCGTCAACGGCGCCAAGCAGGGCGGCAATGTCGCCGCGTACTTCTGCGCGCCCGACGGGCGAGTCCTTCACGTCATCGCCGGTCCGGTCGACGCGGCGACGCTTCTCGGCGAGGCGAAGTGGGTGGTCGACAGCGTCAGGAAGGCGATCGAGGAGAGCAAGCGGACCGACAGGAACTTCAAGGCGATCTTCCGCACGTGGCACGCCGAGAGGCTGCGTCGCGAGCACGGGTTCGTCGTCAAGCCCGTGACCTTCGACTCGCCGTCTGACCCGGACGGCCCGCTGACCTTCCGCGATCCGACCGGCAGGCCGCTGGTCCCCGTGCTGCCTCCGCCGCCCATCGACGGTCCGGACGTGTCGCTCGACGGCGCCGGCCCGGTCGACGTCGCCAGGCTCCAGAGGGCCGAGGCGACCGCCGCGGGCGCCAGGAAGCTCGTCGACAGGCGAGGCCGGCGCTGGGTGCTCGGGAACAAGGGACGCGTGCACCAGCTGCTCGCCGCGCACGGCATGGTCAAGATCGAGAAGATCTACGGCACGATCTTCCAGAACATCCTCGGCGAGCGGGTGAGCACCGCTCCCGTGGTGACGATCAACGGCCCCGAGAGCACCCGTACGGCGGTCTGCCTCCACTGCGAGTCGAAGCGCGCGGTGGCCTTGATCGAAAGGGGGCGGCGTTGATCTCGCGCGTGCTCCTCGCTCCGGCGATCGTGCTCGCGACATCCTCCGGCGCGCTGGCCGCCGGGCTGGTCATCCCCGAGGAGCCCGACCTGCCGCCGATGGCCCTGACGTCGCACGTCGTCCGTGTCGAGATCGAGGGCCAGGCGGCGAGCACCGCCGTCGAGCAGACGTTCGCGAACAACACGCAGCGCCGTCTCGAGGCGCAGTACGTCTTTCCCGTGCCGGAGGGCGCGGCGGTGAGCGGCTTCGTCATGCAGCTCGACGGCCGCGAGCTGGGGGGCGAGATCGTGCGCGAGGAGAGGGCGCGCGAGATCTACCAGAGCGTCATCCGGCGGTCCGGCGACGCGGGGCTGCTCGAGTACATCGGCAACGACGTCTTTCGGACCAGTCTCTTTCCCGTCGAGCCGGGCCGTCCGGTGCGGATCGCCGTCCGGTTCCAGCAGGTGCTCGCGGCCGAGAGCGGACTCGTGCACTACGTCTATCCGATGCGCGACGGGCCGAGGCGCGGGCCGACCGTCCACGGCGAGTTCCGCCTCGAGGCGGTCATCCGGAGCGCGACGCCGATCCGCAACGTCTACAGCCCGAGTCACGACGTCGTCGTCGAGCGCTCACGCGAACGGGAGGCCAGGGTGACCTTCGGCGTCGAGGACACGACGCTGATGAAGGACTTCCACCTCTACTACGGGGTGAGCGATCAGGACGTCGGGCTCGACCTGCTGACCTACCGGCCCGACGGCGCGCCGGAGGGATACTTCTTGATGGCGATCTCGCCGCGCAGCCGTCTGCAGGCCGAGCGTGTGGTCGAGCGAGACATCGTCTTCGTCGTCGATACCTCGGGGAGCATGGAGGGCGACAAGATCCGCCAGGCGCGAAACGCCCTGCGATACGCCATCACCAACCTCAACGACGGTGATCGATTCGGGCTGGTGCGGTTCTCGACCGATGTCTACCCGTGGAACGAGCGCTTTGTCGCCGCCACCTCCGAGAACCGCAGCCTCGCGCTGACGTGGGTCGACGGCCTCGGCGCGCGCGGCGGAACGGACATCGCCGGGGCGCTCGACAGGTCACTCTCGTTTCCGAGGGACCCGGCGCGGCCGTGCTTCGTCATCTTCCTCACCGACGGCAGGCCGACGATCGGCACGACGATCGAGCCGCCGAAGATCCTGGCGAACGTCCGGGACGCGGCGTCGCCGTCGCGTGGGACGACCGTGCGCGTCTTCACGTGGGGCGTGGGCTACGACGTCGACCCGCAGCTCCTCGACAGCATCGCGTCGTCGACCGGCGGCGTGAGCGAGTACGTCAGGCCGGAGGAGGACATCGCCGCGAAGGTGACAGCGTTTTACAACAGGACGAGCCATCCCGTCCTCACCGACATGAAGCTCGAGGTCGAGGGCGGCGCCGTCGAGCTCCTCGATCTCCACCCGAGGACGGTGCCCGACCTCTACGCCGGCACGCAGGTCGTCCTTCTCGGCCGCTACACCGGGGACGGCGAGGTGGCGCTGCGCCTCGAGGGGCGCGTCAACGACGAGACCGAGCGCTTCGACTACCGGGCGGTCTTTCCCCGCAGTGACGCGCGGCGCGAGTTCGTCGAGCTGCTCTGGGCGAGGCGCCGGATCGGGTACCTGCTCGATTCGATCCGGGAGCAGGGGGAGGAGCGGGAGCTCGTCGACGAGGCGATCCGGCTGTCGATGCACTACGGCATCCAGACGCCGTACACGAGCTACCTGATCCTCGATGACGGTCAAGTCGCATCGGCGACGAGCCCATCGAGCGACGGGGCGCGGCGGGGCACCCGCGCGCTCCTGGCGCGGCGCGACAGGGCCGTGGACGCGGTCCGTCTGCGATTCGCCCGCAACCGCCGCGAGCTCGACGCGCTCGCCGGCGAGGCGGTCGCGGAGGAGCAGCGGCGCGGAGAGAGTCTTTCGCTCGCGGCGGTCTCCGCCGGAGCGCGTCGCAAGCAGAACGCCCTCGCCGAGAACCTCGCACAGGGCTTCGAGAGCAGAGCCGGCAGGGCGGCCGTCGAGACGGCGACGTACCTGCGGCGCCTCAAGGAGGCCGAGAGAGAGGACCGGGGCGCCATCGCGCCGTTCCGTCGGGCCGCGGGGACGCGGTTCTACTCGTATCGCGGGCTCTGGGTCGACGAGCGCTTCCGGGCGAGCGACGCGGTGACCGTGGTGCGGTTCGCGAGCCCGGCCTACTTCCGCCTCATCGAGAGGCATCCGGAGCTGATCCGCGCGCTGAGGGTCTCGCGGGCGTTGATCTACGTCACCGCTCCCGGCAAGGCCCTCGTCGTCGCCGCCACCGGCGCGGAGCGACTCGGCGATGAGGAGATGGCCGAGCTGTTTCGGTGACGGGGCTCGGGGTCGCGGTGGTGGATGGGGTGGTGGAGTTGGATTCGATTGCGATACCGACTCCGATTCCGACTCCGATACCGATGACCGATTCCGACTCCGATCCCATTGTTGCAAAAACGTACCCGTACCCGTACCCGTACCCGTTCCCGTCCTCGAGGGCTCTGGTTGCGGAGTCCGAGACTCCGATAACGATGGCCGATACCGATACCGACTCCGATGCCCGATACCGACTCCGACTCCGACTCGATGCGCGGGTCTTCTGCGCGGCGGGGGGCGGCGGCGTCGGCGAGTCGAGTGTAACC
>JBFFXF010000372.1:0-5750 GCA_041569895.1 Planctomycetota bacterium
CTCGACCCGCTGCTCGACATCGGGCTCGAGATGGTGGAGCACCTGCGCGCCCTCGGGCTCAACGAGCTCGCCCGCGACCACCTGGTGCGGATGCTGAAGACGTTCCCCGACGAGTTCAGCCTCAAGCTCGAGCACGCGGACACGCTCTTCGCACTCGGCGAGCGGTCGGACGCCGTCAAGCGACTCCTCGATCTCGCCCGCGAGATGTTCCAGGCCGGCCAGAGCGAGGACGCCGAGCGCGCGCTGTTGAAGGTCATCGAGTACGACCCCAAGCACCGGCGCGCCCGCGAGATCTACGACAAGGTCAGAACCGGCAAGCTCACCAAGCAGCGCAAACGCCGTCGTCTCCTGGTCCGCACGGTGGCGCTGTCCTTCGTTGTCGCGACCCTCGGTCTCTACATCGGATACGACTACTTCGCGCGCATGGAGTTCTCGAAGGCGACGCGCGAGGTATTCGCCGAGGGCCTCGGCGGCGACGAGGACTACATGCGGGCAAAGAAGAAGCTCGAGGCGGTCGTCGAGCGACACCCCCTCAGCCTCCTGCGCTTCTTCGAGGCCCGCGAGACGTTGCGAGCGATCGATGAACGGCTGGGCAACACGAGTCCGAGGTCACGGTGACCCCCGGATCGGGTTCCGTGCCCGGAGGGCTGCTCGACTCCGCGGGCGAGACTCTGCGACGGATCTATAAGGAAGGCAGGAAGAAGGGGAAAGCAGGAAACGAATGTGCCTTGCGAGCTCCGTCGACCGCGAAGACGGCATCGAGAAGCAAGAGGTGGTTACGATCTGAACCACAGAGGCGCACAGAGGAGTTTCTGTCGGTTCGCAGGGGACTCAGCAGGGCCAGTCCTCTCGGTACGAACAGCGAGCGAAGCTCCGAAGATCAATCCCATCAATCCTTCCGTTTCCTGCCTTCCTGAGTTTCCTGCTTTCCTCATGAATCGTCTGACGGCAAGCCTTCGACGTCGACCACCTCGAACAGCAACGGCACCAGCTTGGCGAAGTTGCCCGTGGCGCGCTCGTCGGCGAGGAGGCGGTAGTTGCCGCGGATCGAGTCGGGGTCGTTGACGATCCACACGCGTCGCGAGGCGGGATCGACGGCGATGCCCTCGGGGGAGACCCAGAGCATCAGCTCGCCGTCCGGTGAATGCAGGTGCAGATCGAGGACGGAGCGCACGGCGCCGGTGGACGGATCGATGACGAGGACGCGCTCCTGGTCGCGCGCGACGGCGACGATGTGCTCGCGCCCGTCGATGGTCGCGAGGTCGAGGCCGTTGATGTTCAGCCGCGCCCGCGGCTTGTCCTCGCGGGGCGGTACGCTCGCGAAGTCGATGCGCAGACGTTCCGGACGCACCGGTGCGCCGGACGTCGCCTCGTCCACCGTCAGCTGATAGATCGCCGGAAGCCCATCCTTCAGTCGCTCGTACGCGACGTAGACCTGTCCGGTCTCGCGAGACGCGGTGAGCCCCTCGAGCCGGTAGTTGGAGTCGTCGCGATACGGCGCGACGTCGTCCGGGAACTCCACCGGCGTGATGCGCACGAGGCGCGCCGACCAGAGCTCGGCGGCAGCGCCAGGCCCCTCGCCATCACCGGAAGGCGGGACTCGCTCGACCGCGATCTCGAGGAGCCACTGCCGCTTGTCCTCGATGACGCCGAGCAGCGTGTCCTCCTTCCGCGGGTGCACCGTGATCCCCTCGAGATCGGGATTGCGGATCGTCCGGTAGTCCGCGAGCGCCGACCCGGCGTCTCCGCCGACGGCGCGAATCGGAATCGGCGCGCCGATCAGACGGGACGTCGCGGGATCGATGCGGAAGAGATGCGCGGGGTACTCGCTCCGCTGATCGCCGACCGACCAGAGCACGCCCTTCCAGAAGACCAGCCCCGACGTCTGCAGGCCACGCTCGAACTGCCGCGGCGGCACCGCCCGCCCCTCCGCATCGAACACCCATCGCCCCCGAATCGTCGCGGGCGTCTCGGCGCAGGAGATCTGCGGCAGGAGCAGGAGAGCGAGCACCAGCGGTGGCAGCGAGTGACGGGTGTTCATGGGGCTCGTTCTCCTCGTGCTCGTGCTCGTCGTTCTCGTCCTCGTCGTCCTCGTCCTCGTCCTCGTCCTCGTCCTCGAACGACTCCGATGCCGATGCCGACTCCGAGATCCGAGATCTGATGTCAGAGATCCGATCTCTGACCTCTGACCTCTGTTCTCTGTTCCCTGTTCTCTGTCTCGGTCCTCTGCCCTCTGTCTCTGTCTCTGTCCTCTCCCCCCCTACCGCCCGAACACGTTCTCGTAGTACGCCCACCACCACCGGCGCAGCTCGCGCGTGTGGTCGATGCCCTCGGGGTATCTCGAGCTGCGGAAGCGGTTCAGGAGGGCGGCGCGGAGCACGACGCCGATCGGGAAGCCGTCTTTCTTTCGCAGGCGGGTGTCGATGCCGCGGCCGTTCGGGGCGATGTTGGCGGCGATCTTGTCGTCGTACTGCTGCGAGATGATGCGCACCTCGTCGCCGATCTCCTCGTACTCCTCCATGCGCCCCATGCCGGGGATGCGCGAGGCGAGCCAGCCCTGGAAGCTCGGGTCCTTGACGAGAATCCGCAGTCTGGTCACCGACGAGCGCTCCTGGTTCTCGATCTGGGAGATCAGCTCGGGGATGTATCGGCGGTCGATCTCCGCCAGCCGCCAGTAGATCTTTTCCGCGGTCCCGGGGTCCGGGTGTTTGAGGTTCTCGAGGTGATCGCGGACCACCGGCGAGAGACCGCGCGTCGGCCCGACCGGAGTCGAGCCGGGCCCCGGCGGCGGCGTCGGATCGCCTTCATCCGGACCGCGCGGGTCGGAGCGTCCCCCGTCGAGGGCGGGGCGGTCGATCGGCCGCCGGGGCTCGCCGGGCCCGTCGTCGACCTCCACATCGCCGTCCGGCAGATCGACCAGGCGATCGAACACAGTGTCCCCGGTCTCCGGAGCCGTGGCGCAGGAGACGGCGGCGAGGAGGAGCGCCGCTCTGCAGAGGCTCGCGATCCGGAGCATCGGTCGGGTCACTCGTTCTTGAAGGTGGCGGGCACGGGACGGCTGGCGTTCAGCACGAGCGCGCGCAGCGCCGCGTCCCTGACCTCCGTCGCCCTTTCCTGCAACGCGAGGAAGACCCGCGGACTCTTCTGATGGATGCGCTCGAGCACACGCCGTCTGGCGCTGAGCGAGTCGCTCGAGTTGAGGAAGTCGAGCAGGACTCGCATGGCCGGATCGATCTGCCGCGGGCGCGAGAAGAAGGCGAGGTGCGCCGCCTCGCGCAACGCCGGGTTCTTCGACTGCAGGAACGAATCGAGCGCGCGGGCTGCCTGTTCCCGGCGGACGCTCGCGAGCGACTCGAGAGCGACCAGGGTCCATTCGCCCTCGCCGCCGCGCGACTGGATGTAGTTCTCGATGACGCGCACCGAATCGGCGTCGCCGCGCTCGCCGAGGTACTTCAGCAGGTAGCCGTGCACCTCCTCGCGCTCCGACTCCTCGAGGATCTCGCGCACCGACTCCACCGGGATCTCGCCCTCGAGGAGCTCGAGGCTGTTCAGCACCACCCAGGTGCCGGAGTCGCCGGTCTTCAGCTGGTTCTCGAGACACTGGTGCAGCGCGCCGCGCGATGCGGCGAAGGTCTCGCCGGAGCCGGCGACGAGCCACGCGCCGACCGAGAGCACCCACTCCCTCAGCGGCCTGTCCTCGCGGAATTGCCTCGACGTCAGGAGGTACGCGAGGAACGCGTCGAGCTCGTGCTCGTTGGCGATCACGACGCGCAGCAGCGGAAACAGCGCGGCGCTGCGGCGGAAGGCCTCGAACGGCTCGCCGATGCCGCCTGCGATGACCTGGATCAACCGATCGAATCCGGGCTCGCCGGAGCGGAGAAGCACCTCCGCCCCGCCGGCGAACTCCCGCCAGCGTCTCGCGTCGAGGTGCTCGAGCAACACGGCCGGCGTGGGCACCTCGCCGAGCGGCATGCCGACGGCGGCGCCGAGCGGCATGCGCCCGCGCTCGATCTCGCCGCGCAGGAACGCGATCTCCGTCTCGAGGTCGCGCTTCTGCTCCTCGAGTCGCTCGACGTAGCGCTCGAGACGCGCCTCCTCGGGAAAGAGGTCGAGGCCGATCGCGGCGGCGAAGCAGCCACCGAGCAGGACGCCCACGAGGAACTTCAGGAACTGGCTGCGCTCCTCGCCGGTCGCTGCCGGTGGCGAGGCCTCCGGCGGCTCCACCGAGGAGGCTTTCGTTTGCGCCCGCCTCCGTCTCGTCACCGAGTCGGTCATCGATCGTCTCTCCCTTCCGTGTAACTCCCTACCGCCATCTCGGAATCGGGCCGGGCTCTATGGAAGCGGCTGTCGTTGGTTTATCATCCGCGCGATGAGTCCGGCGAGAACCGTGCACTCCGCTCTGCTGATCGCGGCCACCGAGCTCGAGATCCGGCCGGTCCTCCACTACGTTACCGGGCTGGAACGGCATGAGAAGCAGTTTTTCCTGGCCGAGGGGACGCTCGGCGGCGCGAGCGTGCTCCTCGCCGAAACCGGCGTCGGCAAGAGCAACGCGGCCATCACGACCTCGAGTCTTCTCGACTCGAATCCGGCATCGACGGTGATCATGACCGGCTGTGCGGGCGCCTTTCCCCAGGCACGCTTGACGACGGGCGACGTTGTCGTGGCCGACCGCGAGGTCTTCGCCGACGAGGGCGTTCTCACGCCCCGCGGCTTCCTCGACCTGCGGGAGATCGGGCTGCCGATCTTCGCCGGCCGAGACGGCCACGCCGTCTACAACGAGATTCCAATCGAAGATCCCCCAGTTGACGTCTCCTCACTCGCGGACGGTCTGGATTTTACCGTAATCGCCGGCACGATTGCCACCGTGTCGACATGCTCCGGAACTCCGGAAGCCGCGGAGCGTCTCCACGCCCGCTGGGGAGCGGTCGCCGAGGCGATGGAGGGCGCCGCCGCGGCCCTCGCCGCGCTGCGTGCGAACCGCCGCTTCCTCGAGATCCGCGGCATCTCCAACCTGGCGGGCGGGCGGGACCGCGATGCCTGGGAGATCGAACGGGCGGCCTCGAACGCGGCCTGCGTGGTCGCCCGCGTCGTCGCCGCGCTCGGCGAGCGGCGGGAGCGGGAGGCGCGGTCATGACGCCGGGCGCGACGCCGGAGAACGCCACGCTGACGGTCGGTTTCTCCTCGTGCCCGAACGATGTGTTCATATTCGAGCCCCTGGTCTCCGGTCTGATCGATACCGGCGGGCTGCGCTACCGCCCCGTGATCGAGGACGTCGAGGCCCTCAACCTGCGCGCCCTCGAGCGCGACCTCGACGTCACCAAGATCTCGTTCCACGCCTACGGGCACCTGCGGGATTCCCACGTGCTGCTCGACGCCGGCTCGGCTCTCGGACGCGGGTGCGGGCCGCTGCTGATCGCCCCGCGCCGGCTCGAGCGCGACGAGATCGAGCGGTGTCGCATCGCCATCCCCGGGGCCCTGACCACCGCCGCGCTGCTGTTGCGGCTCTACTCGCCGCGCAGCGAGCGCTTCGAGGTGATGGTCTTCGACGAGATCATCGCGGCGGTCGCCAGCGGTCGCGTCGACGCCGGTCTGATCATCCACGAAAGCCGGTTCACGTACGCGTCGAGCGGTTTGACGATGGTGGTCGACCTCGGCGAGTGGTGGGAGCGCGAGACCGGTCTGCCGATACCGCTCGGCGGCATCATCGCCGACCGCCGGCTGGGCGAGAAGACCATCCGCCGCGTCGACGA
>JBFFXF010000373.1:0-5711 GCA_041569895.1 Planctomycetota bacterium
CGAGGTCAGACTCCGAGGTCCGAATCAGAGGTCCGACTCCGAGGTCCGAATCAGAGGTCCGACTCAGAGGTCCGAATCAGAGGTCCGAATCAGAGGTCCGAGTCAGAGACCCGAGTCAGAGACCCGAGTCAGAGACCCGAGTCAGACGTTCGAGCGCGGTTTCCGAAGGTGATTCCCCCCATCCGCCTGTCTGCGGAATCTGCGTCATCTGCGTTCCCGTCTTCCCGGAGTCGAGCAGTGTTCGGGCACGGGCACGGGGTACGGGTACGGCACAGCCGCCCCCTATTCTAATGTGCGCGGCGAAAAGGCCAAGCCGGGCGGGCGTGCTGGCGGGTGCCGATACCGGATACCGGATCAGGCGCTGTCGTAGTCCCAGCTGATCTCGTCCTGCCCGATGACGGTCAGTCCGTGGTTCCGGAGGACTCGGATCGCCGTCGGGATGTCCTCGACGTGCAGCGCGAGCACCGGCCGGTGGTCGGCCTGCACGATCAGGGAGTAGACGTAGTGCACGTTGACCTCGGCGAGCAGCAGCGCCGAGAGGATCTTGCGGATGCCCATCTTCCCCTGCGGCGGCACCTCGACACCGAGCAGCTCGGTCTGGAAGACCGCGAGGCCCTGGTCGCTGAGGGACTTCAGGGCGAGCGACGGCCGGTCGACGACCATGCGGATCACCGCGTGGTCCGCCGAGTCGAGGATCGAGATGGCGCAGATGTGGATGTTCTTCTCCTCGAGGCGCCGGACGACGCCGAGGAGCTCTCCGATGCGATTTCGCAGAAAGAAAGACAGCTGTTTGATCAGCGGACCTGTCTGGTCGTGGGCGATTTCGAGCATGACGGGTTTTCCCGACGCGGGTGCACGTCCCCCCCATCTCTCTTATCGACCTGGACTCTCCCGGGGTGAATGCACCATACGTCATTTTGACCGCCTTGGGGAACCCCTTTTTGGAGCGCCCCGGCGGCGCGGGCTGGCGGCGGTCGTCGCTTCCGGTAACCGGCCGGGCCGCGAAACCGAGGGTGACGCCGCCCGGCGATGTCGTACAATGGCGCCGGGTTGACATTGGGTGGTCAGAGCCATGCTCGGCGTCCTCGAACTCGGCACCAACTCCCTCAAGCTCCATCGCTCCAAGGGCGACCGCGAACGGTACCAGCCGGTGCGCTCCGAGTGGGAGGTCGGCTTCGACATCTGCTCCACCGGGCGCCTGGCGACGGACACCATGGCGGAGGCGATCGAGCACGTCGCCAGGCTCCTGACCCGGTGCGAGGTCGAGGAGGTCGACACCATCGTCGGCGTCGCCACCGGCGTCTTCGGCGAGGTCGAGAACCTCGAGGAGTTCCTGGCGCGCCTGCGGCGGGAGGTCGGCGTCCCGGTGCGCGTGTTGAGCCCCGCCGAGCAGGCCCAGCTCCTCTACCTCGGATTCGCGGACCGCGTCACGGAGCGTCCCGCGATGGTCTTCGACCTCGGCTGCGGGCGGCTCGAGGTCGTCTACCTCGGAGTCGGGGAGGGGAGGCGGTACCTGCACGATTCGCTCCCGCTGGGCGTCATCCGGCTGCACCAGGTCGCGTCGCTGCTCTCCGGAGTGCTCGACGAGGAGTCCGCGCGGCGCTACATCGAGGTCAAGCTGCGCGACGCAAAGCGCTTCAGCGTCCCGAGCGCTCACGGCACGGGCGGCACCATCCGCGTGCTGGCGCAGGTCGCGCAGACACCCGAGCTGACGCGCGAGGTGCTCGAGCGGGTCGAGAGGGAGATCCGCATCAACGGTCCGCCGCAGTTCTTCTCGCCGAGGCGGCAGTCGATCCTCCTGCCCGGCGTCTTCATCGTGCGCCGTCTGCTGGACCACGTCGACGCGAGTGTCGTGCATCACCACCGCGTCGACCTCGGCGTCGTGCTGCTGGAGCGCCTGCAGCCGTTCTACCGATCGGTGGGGGCGCGGCTGCGCGAGGTGTTCGTCGACCGCGAGATCGACATCCTCAACTGGTGAGTCCGAGCTCTCCCGCGATGCGCTGCATGTGGCTCGAGCGGTTGAGCACGTAGAAGTGCACGCCCGGCACGCCGCGCTCGAGGAGGTCCCGCACCTGCTCGACCGCCTGCCGCACGCCGACGTCGAGCGATGCCGCCGCGTCGTCGCCGGCGGCGTCGAGCCGTTCCTGCAGATCGGCGGGGATCGCCGCGCCGCACATGCTGGTGATGCGCCTGATCTGCTTCGCTGACACGATCGGCAGGATCCCCGGAACGATCGGACACGAGATGCCCGCGTCCCGCGCGCGCGCCACGAAATCGAAGTAGGAGGAGTTGTCGTAGAAGAGCTGGGTGATCACCAGGTCGGCGCCGGCGTCCACCTTCTCCTTCAGAAAGCGGATGTCGGTGTCGATGTCGGGGGCCTCGATGTGCTTCTCCGGATAGCCTGCCACGGCGATGCCGAAGCGGTCGCGGCCCGCCACGTGACGCACGAGCTCGATCGCGTGGCAGTACCCTCCCTCCACCGGAACGAAGCGCTTCTCTCCGCGCGGCGGATCGCCGCGCAGCGCGACGATGTTCTCGATGCCGCACGACTCGATGCGATCGAGGATCGAATCGATCGCCTCCGCCGTCGATCCGACGCAGGTCAGGTGACAGGCGGTGTGGACGCCGTATCGCTCCTTGATGTCGCTGGCGATCTCGATGGTGCTGTCACGCGTCGTCCCCATCGCTCCGTAGGTCACGGTGATGAAGTCGGGGCCGAGCTCCACCAGCTCCGGCAGGATCTTCGCGAAGCTCGCGTGCGCGCTCTCCGTCTTCGGAGGGAAGACCTCGAAGGAGACGATCGGCCGCCCCCCGTCCCGCGATTCGTACCTCTCGCCGAATCTCATTCGCTCCTCGACCTCGCTTCCGGCTGCGCGGCCGGCGAGGGTCTCGCGAAGGCGCAGTCGGGGTGTTTCCTCGAACGGATCGCCTCGATCCGGGAGAAGTGTCGCATGATCGCGGCGCGCACGCCACTCCTCGCCGCGGCGGGAAGCGAGACGATCCACCGGTCGACGTCGATCCGCAGGGTGTCGTACGGAGCGCCTGCCTCGGCGGCGTCGTGCCTGGCAGTGAAGTCGAGAAGCGTGAGGACGGCGCGCTCGCCGGCGATCTCCTCGAGCTCCTTCATCATCTCGAACGCCCGGGCGTAGAGCGGATCGCCGTCGCGGGCGAAGTGATCCTTCCACGGCCTCCAGTCGAGGCCCAGCTCGGCGAAGATCTTCTCGCTCACGAGCGTGATCAGCCCCTCGAAGTAGACGTCTCGCAGGCGTGGCTCGAGGAGGTGGAGCGCCTCGTGGACGAGCTGGCCCTCGAAGGCCGGGTCACCCGGCGGGACGCTCAGGTAGATCGTGAAGGCGCCGCGCCCGAGGTCGTTGATCTCGGTGAGCCGGAAGCCCCGCCGCAACGCGGACCGTCCGGGGCGCGGGTGGCTGAGCCGCAGCGCGACGTCGCGGACCGGCGTCCGGGGGCTCCCGAGGCGGGGTCGCGCGGCGCGGAGGGCGCGGCCGAGGAGCGCCCGGGCCGCCGGGTCCTCGATCGCCGGGTAGGCGCGCCTCCAGCGCTTCGAGAGCGCCGGACGGCGGCCCGGAGGTTTTTTCGTTGACTTTTTGTCGTCCACGTGGTGCCGCGGGGGACCCGCACCGGGGCCGCCCGAGATCGCCAGCGTCACCACGAGGAGGAGGGATGCGTTCATGCCGTCGGCAGCTATAAGTGAAGGTCCCGTCCAATCTTGGACCAAGACATGGACCACGAAGATGGGCGGAAATCAAGGAAAATTCTTCTGTTTTTTTCAAGTTGGTGGTAAGCTCCCCCTACACCACGTCGGAGGTGTTCGGTTCGGACCGCCGGCCCCATCGATCGCGCGCACCGGCGGAGTCCTCCACGTCGACCCACCACTCGAGAGCCGGGCAGCGGGCTGCGCAACTCACCGCCCGGCGCGAAGAGGAGCGAAGCTTGGTTTCGAAGAAGGTGTCCAGAAGCGAAGGCCGGAAGACCGGCAAGAAGAAGGCGGCCGGGACCTCGCGATCGGCGAAGAAAGCCACCAGGAAGACATCGACGAAGACGTCCAAGAAGAGCTCGGCGCGAACCGCCGCGCGGAAGACCGCCGCTGGCCGCACCGTCACCAGCGCCTCGAGAACGGTGACGGTCCGGACTCCCACGAAGCGGAAGAACTCTCGCGCCATCCAGAACCTCCTGGTGATGTCGGCGGCCGAGATCGAGGAGCATTTCGAGCGCGTCAGTGACGACGAGATCGTCAAGCTCTTCGAGCAGAGCTATCCGTCCGACCTGGTGAACCTTCTCCTCGGGCTGAAGAAGTCGACCTGCCGGCGCATCTTCGAGGTCGTCACCGAGCACCGCAAGAAGGCGTTTCTCGACACCATCACGCTTTACTTTTACAACGATTATCTCACCAATCCCTTCCCCCTCGAGCTCGACAGCCAGGAGGGCGGCCACGCGATGCCGAACTACTACGCCATCGTCGGCATGGCGCGCGACGCCACCGAGGACGAGATCGAAATGGCCTCGAGGCTGCTCACCAGGGCGTTTCACCCGAACTCCTTCCCGCCCGGCGACCGCAAGATGGGCGACGTGCGCGGACGGGAGATCAAGGCGGCGTTCGATCGCCTGAAGTCGCCGCAGCGGCGCCAGGAGGTGAATCGCCTGCTGCCGAGCATCAACTACTACTATCCGAAGCGCTCCGAGTCCTGGCTCGAGATGGTGCAGCGCTTCGCCCCCTGAGCGTCCCTCCGTTTCCGCGCTTTTTCGAGAAACCTCGCTCGCCGCCGACGGTTTGTTTCAGTATCGTGACTGGAGACCCCCGACGGCGATGGAGCGGGGGCCCCGACGTCGCGACCGGATGGGGGCAGCGGAGCCGGTGGGCAGGGTCGCGGGCAGAGCAGCGGTTCAGGCAAGGAGGTGCCGTCATGAAACGCGCCAGGCGTCTCGTCGTCACTCTCGGTTCGCTCTTTCTCCTGGTGTCGGTGGTGGGGCTCTCGGGAACGGAGGCGCGCGCCGATGACGCGACGGTGCCGCTCGTTCTCGCCAAGGACGCCTCGCACTCGTTCACCGTCGTGCGCGATCAGGAACGCAAGTTCTCCCGCAACGGTCAGGATTTCGCGTTCTCGTCGACGACCGAGGCCACGTATCGCCTCGACGTCAAGGGCGACGCCGACGACGGCACCGCGGTCGAGCTGAAGATCGTCTCGCTGCGCGTCAAGTGGAAGAGCTCGCGCGGCGAATTCGAGTTCGAGAGCTTCTCGGAGTCGGACGACGGCGAGCGGGCGAGGCAACTGCGCGAAACGGTGTCGAAGACGCACCGCCTCGTCGTGCGACCGAACGGGTCGGTCCGCGGGCTCGACGACCTCGGACGGACGGCTCAGATGGTCGGCATCGCGTCCGACGTGCGGCGGATCCTCGGCGCCGGCCTGCACGGCAAGGCGTTCACCAGGGGCGACGTCCTTCGACCCGACCGTGATCGCCCCGACGCCGCGGGGCGCGATCGAGACCGCCAGGGCGACCGCCAGCGCCGCCGGTTCGCGGCGCGGACCAGCCACCGTTTCGAGGGCCTCGCCGAGGCCGAGAAGGTCGCCAGGTTCACGGTGCTGCGGGAGGGTCGGCGGCGTCGTGACGCCGCCACCGATGACGCGGCCCCGGCGCGCGCGATCGGCGAGGCGACCTACTCGCTCGCCGACGGGCTGCTGCGGCGATTGAAG
>JBFFXF010000374.1:0-5676 GCA_041569895.1 Planctomycetota bacterium
GGCAGCGCGAGCTCGCGCTACTGGGGCTGGCGGATTCCGGCGCTCGAGGGCGCCGACCTCGACGGCGACGAGCGCGCCGACATCCTCGCCCTGCAGGGCGGTCGGGATGCCGGGCCGGGTCGCTGGGTCCTCCGGGCGCTCGCCGGCGTCGACGGCAGACTGATCTGGCAGACGCCGGTCCTCGGCGGAGTGATCGGTCTCGAGCCCTCTCCCGGGCCGCTCTGGCTGGCCGATCTGGACGGCGATGGCTGGCGCGACGCGGTGCTGTGGGTGCCTGCCGGTGCGGGTGATGGAAGCCGGAGCGATCGCGACGTCCCCTGCGAGCTGCGCGCCGTGAGCGGCCGCGACGGAAGGCTGCTCTGGAGCGCGCCCGACGTCGCCGTGTCATCTTCGGAAGACCTCCTGTGGAGGCGCGTCGAGGGCGGCGACATCGACGGAGACGGCCAGCCCGAGGCGGTGGTCGCACTCACCGATGGCTGGGACCGCGAGCGGCGCGGCTACGAGCCGCGCATCGTCGTCGTCAACGCGAGGAGCGGCGAGGTGCGCTGGCAGTGGCGCGTCGAGTCGGGCAGCCGCGACTTCCTGCCGTCGCGGCTCGTCGACCTCGACGGCGCCGGACGGCGCTCCGTGTGCGCCGGCGTGGTCACTCGCGACGGACCGCGCATCGTGGTGCTCGATGCGCGGGGAGAGCTCCGCGACGAGATCGCCCTCGAGCTGGCGGGACGCGACCTCCAGGAGACCGCGCACGTCTGGCGCCACGGCGACGTCGACGGCGACGGTCGCGAGGAGCTGCTCTTCGTCTCCGGTGGCGCGCTCCGGGCCGCGCGCGGCGGGGGCGATGAGCTCTGGCGCTGGGAGCTCCCTCGCGCATCGACGGGCGTTCGCCATTACACCGGCGGCGCGCCGCGGATCACCGAGATCATTCCCGGCGGCGAGCCACGGACTCCGGCGACGGTGGTCGTCTGGAGCCACACCACGGTGTACGGTCTCGACGGCGCCACCGGTCGTGCCGTGTGGCGTTGCGAGGTTCCCTGGGGGCCGGCGACCGGCATGTCGAGCCCGCCGACGCTGCGACGACTCGAGACTGCGGGCCCCGACGCGCTGCCGCGCTTCCTCTGCCAGTGGCTGCAGTACGGTCCCGATCGGGACGCCACCGCGGTCCGCGCCGCCTGGCCGACCGGATCCCGGGGCAGCGTCCGCGCGCCGCAGTCCGATCGCTCCGGCGAGCCGGAGGAGTTCGAGGCGTTCTTTCTGAAGCGACCGCTGCCGTGGGTCGGCGCCGGCTCGCTCTGGCGCGGACCGCTCTTCTTCCCGGTGCTCGGATTCATCATCTTTCTGGCCGCCGTGGTCCCCGGATGGCTGACGCTCCGGGCGACGCGTGGTGGCGCGGCGGCGCTGTCCGTGCTCGCGGCGCTGTGGGGCGCGGCGTGGATCGCCGGCCTGCCGCGCGATCCCGTGGGGCTGATCCACGTCTCGACGCTCATCCTCGTCGCCGTCCCGGGCCAGCTCGCCTGGCGCGCGTGGCGCGGTCGTTCGCGCCGTCTCGGCGCGTTCGCCGCCGCCGCGACGGGCATCCTGTTCGCCGCGCTCCTCTGGCGTTACGCGGCCGGTGCGCTCTTCCCGCGAGGACCGTCGCCGTGGCACCTGGTCGAGTTCCTCGTCGTGCCGGCATGGGGACTCGCGTGGGGCCTGCCGTCGGTGACCTTCTGCGTCCTCGTTGTGGTGTGGGCGAGGCAGCGACGGTGGCGGCGGCTCGGGATCGTGCTCGCCGGCGCGGCGATGCTCTCTGCAGGAGCCGCCTGGATTCTCGTGGCGCTCGACGCCCGGGCGATGGGCCCGTTCGAGAGCTACACGTGGCGAGGCGCGCACCTCATCGCGTTCGCCGGCGCCTGGATCACCGGCGGGATCGCGCTGGCGGCGTTCGTCGTCGGGAGGGTGAGAGCGAGAATCGCCCGCGCGCGCCCTCGGGGGAGCGAGACATGAGCGACCGTCCGGCGCTCGACATCGAGACCGCCATCGTCGACGCCCTCCGGAGCGGCGATCGCGACGTCCAGGGCAGGGTGCTCGCGCAGTACGAGCCGTGGATGCGTCTCCTGGCGCGCTACCAGATGGAGACGCGCCTCAAGCGCAAGTTCGATGCGTCGGACATCGTCCAGCAGGCGATGATGGAGGCGTTGAAGTCCTTCGGCAAGTTCCGCGGCTCGACCGAGGCGGAGCTCGTCGCGTGGTTGCGGTCGATCCTGGCCAACGTCCTCGCTCACGAGGTGCGTCGCTATCACGGCGCGAAGAAGCGGGACGCCGCGCGCGAGGTCTCGCTGGAGCGTTCGCTCGCGGAGACCTCGAGGCGACTGGTCGAGACCCTGGCCGCCGGCGAGAGCTCCCCGAGCGCGCACGCCTCCCGCAGAGAGGAGGAGGTCGTCCTCGTCGAGGCTCTCGAGCGCCTGCCGGACGACTACCGCGAGGTCATCTTCCTGCGCAACATCGAGGGCCTCCCGCACGACGAGGTCGCCGAGCGCATGAACCGAACTCCCGGCGCCGTCCGCATGCTCTGGGTCCGCGCCCTGCGGGAGCTCCGCCGGGACCTGGGCGCGGGGGAGTGACGTGGGCTTCGATTCTCAGCTGGGGGGCGCGCGGTCGTCATCGCCCGTATCGACGGCCGTCGAGGCCGCCGACTGAGTCCTGGCGATCTGGGATTCCAGCTGCTCGACGAAGCCCGGCAGCCTGTCTGCTTCCGGTCCGAATCCCCCGATGTGGATCGCGGTCTGTCCATCCTTGCTCTGGATGGTCACCCATTCTCGGGGGCGCAGGGTGAGCAATCCCCAGACGAGTCCGCCGCATCCGATGACGAGGATCGAAATACTGGTGGCGCCGAGGAACGGTAGTTGAAACTGGCGCGCAACAATGAACGCGACGAGCATGACAGTGAAGATCAGCATGCCGCAGTTCGTCACCTGCGGAGCCCCACGGACTCGTCCGTGTCTCGGGTACAGGGCGGAGAGCGGCACGTGCGTCTCGAACGATGAACCCAGCAACGAGCGACCGGACACCCTGAGCTCATGCGGGAAGAGCTCGTAGACGACCGTGCTCCCGAACCCTCTCTGGCAGTAAGTTGCAGTAGGACCGGAGTTCATTCGTCCACAGTCATCGGGCCGCCTCTGGCAAGCTACACCGGGTCCGAGCCGGTGTCCACACGGATTCGCGGCGAATCGGTTCCCGGGGGACTGAGGGGCGGGTTACGATGATGTTCATGGCAGCGAAGCGCACCAGGATCATCGCGGCCGTCCTCGGCGTCATCACCGTGGCGGTGGTCGTCGGGGGCCTGAGCCATCCCGCGTTGATCGAGCAGTGGCATCTCTGGCGGCTCGAGTCCGACAACGAGGACGTCTGACGCGCCGCCGCCGAGGCGCTGGGCAAGCGGCGGTCGGTGAGGGCGGTGCCGAAGCTGTTCGGTCTGTTGATGGACCCCGAGGCCAAGTCGATGGCGATGTCCAGCCCGAGGGAGTTGAGGGCCGAGTTGCTCGTGGCGCTCCAGGCCGCTGCGCGTCAGGGTCAGAAAAGCTCCGGGGACCGAGAGGTTCAGAGAATCGTCGAGGAGATGCGACGGCATCTTCGATCCACCCTCCCGAACAGCTTCGCCCTCGACGCCCTGGTCGCCATCGGACAGCCGGCCCTCGACCACGCCGAGACGCTCAACGTCGCGCCCGACGACCGACGGCTCAATTACATCGTCAGCGAGCTGCGGTACTCCGTCGGAAGGCCCCGGGACCCATGAGACTTGAAGCGATGCAGTCCTCATGAGACGCATCCCGTACGGCTTCTTCGGCATGGCCTTCGAGTGGTGGATGCGGCTCAATCCGTGGATCCACTACACCGTCGCCCTGCTGCTGATCGGCGGCTCGACCCTCGCCCACTTCCGCGGCGAGATCTGGCCCTGGGGCTGGTCGCGGGCGGCATCATCCTCGTGCTGATCCTCTTTCGGCGGGAGACGCCGTCGTGAGAAGGTTGAAGAGGTGAGATCGAGATCGAGGTCGATCGCGTCGTGAGTGGATTGTCGATTCGATCCGCTGCGAGCCGCAGAGTGACCCTTTCGGAGCTCTTGCCGCGATATTCGTGTTCAAGGAGGCGCTCGCTGAGGAGCGCCCGCCTGAGGAGTTCGCGAGACTATCGCGGTTTTTGGTCCTGTTTGAAGAGAGCCCGTTTGAGGCAGTGCACAACCGAAAGGTGCTCGCCGCGGAGGTGGAGAACCTGTTCAAGGAGTTGGCCTACGAGAGGCCATAGGTCCCCGGCGATTCGCTCCGTCACCCCGACCACAAGACGATCGTCCTCCGCGTCTGGCACCGCGTGGCGGTTGACTCGGAAGCGCGGTCACGGAACGTGGCGTTTCTCGACTGAGACGGGTCAGCTCCGAAGCCGACTCGTCCTCAATCTGCGTCAATCTGCGTCATCTGCGTCATCTGCGTTCCCGTCCTCGTCGCCCGTCCCCCGTCATCCGCCGCTCCCGCTCACCACCCCGAGCGACGCAGCCACGCGACGTGGTCCCGGAGCGGGACCGCCTTCGCGGCTCGTTCCAGGTACCTCAGGGTGCGGTCGCCCGGGTCGTCGAGGTCGACGCCGCGGTCGAGGTACGTGTCGATTCGCCGGTAGCTGTCGCCGAGGAGGCGCTGGCACTGGTAGTCGGCGACGCCCATCGAGCCGCCGATCATCACGTTGACGAGCGGGCGCGCCCACTGGCCCCAGCCCCAGTCGAGGTCGTCGCCCTCGATGTACTTCGGCTCCGTTCCCGTGCTCAGCGACAGCAGCAGGATGTCCTCGAGGCGCTGCTTGCCCGTCTTTCGGTCGATCGCCTGGGCCAGCGCGGCCATGCTCGGGTTGTTGGCGACGACGCCGCCGTCGATGTAGCCCTGGTACGACGGGAAGTAGGTCGGCGCCGCCGAGGACCGCAACGCGACGTCGACGATCTTCTCGCCCTCGTCGGAGCCGGGTCCGGGGTAGTTCTGGAAGAACTTCGGCTTCCACGTGCGCGGACGACGGCCCTTCCTCGGCGCGTCGAGATCGAACGCCGGCACCAGGACGCGCTTCCCGAGTCCCTTCAGCGTGCCGTTCCCGAACTCGTCCCGAAGGACCTCCTTCAGGTTGTCGTTGCTGTAGTCGGCCCCGGCCGCATTGCCGAGGTCGATGAGATCGTCCCAGAAGGAGTCGTCGAAGATATGCGCCGCGTGCTTCTTGTAGAGGCTCACCAGCCGCGCCGGCGTCTTGCCCGCCGCGAGCCCGAGCGCGATGATCGATCCGGTCGAGGTCCCCGCGCAGAGATCCGTGTTGCGCACCAGCCGCGGATAGGCCGCGACCAGACGCTGCAGCACCACGGCGGCGAAGAGTCCCTTCACGCCACCGCCGTCGATGGCGATGATTCGATACTTCGGCATGCTTGTCTCCCTGGAGGGCTGAGGTGAGCAGGGATTCTGCGGACAGGACGACCGGCCGGGACCCCCGACGGGAGGGGCTCGTCCACGTCAACGGCGTCGAGCTGTACTACCGCGTCGCCGGGAGCGGGGCGCCGCTCGTCGTGCTCCACGGCGGTCCGGGGCTCAGCCTCGACTATCAGGCGGCCGATCTCGAACGGCTGCGCGAGCTCGCCGGCGCGGTTCGGAGTTTCTCGCTGGATGCTGGATGAACGAC
>JBFFXF010000375.1:0-5673 GCA_041569895.1 Planctomycetota bacterium
CGCCGAGCGCGACCCGGCGCCGCACAACGGTCTCGCCCGCGACCTCTTCGCCTCCGATCTCCTCGCGGCGCGGACAGGCAATCTGGCGCACCCGTTCGAGGAGCACGAGAAGGAGCTCCTGCGGATCGGCGAGCGCCTCGGGCTGCGCGGCCCGGAGATCGACGGGCTCCACGCGGATGCGCTCGAAGAGCAGCGAATGGCGACCATCCGCGACGCGCTCGCCCAGATCAAGTCGATGACGCTGACAGTGATCGACGGCGATTTCCCGCGCGAGGTCATCGCCCGCGACAACCTGACCTTCTCCCCGTTCACCATGGACGCGGCGAAGAACACCCCGGGGTCGTACGACGCGACGCTGTTCGGGCCGGCGCCGGAGCGCGAGGGCACGCGCTACACGCGAACCGCGTCTCTTCCGATGGTCTGGCTGCTTCTCATCGCGGGCGCGGCGCTCGGCGTCGCGCTCGGCCATCGCCGCCGTCGATCGATCGCGTCGTCGCGGCGCGTCCGTCCAGCGACGGCGCGCTCGCGGCTCCCGGCGCTGCTTCTCGTCCTGGCGATTCTCGGCGCGCCGGCCACGGCGCGGGCGCAGGGATCGGTCGACCCGATCGTCGATCGCCTCATCGAGCGACTCGACGACCCGGCCCGCAGCGCAACGGCGGCCAACGCCCTCGTCGCTCTCGGCGAGGAGGCGGTCGACGCGTTGATCGGCGAGGCGATCGAGGGGCCGCGCCTGACGCGGCGCGGCTGGGCGATCGTCTGCCTCGGCGAGATCGGCGGCGACCGGGTCGACGCCTTTCTGCAGGCCCTCCACGACGGGCCGCGACAGCCCGCGCTGGTGCGCACGTGGGCGGCAGCCGCGCGAGTGCGGATGACGCGGACCATGGCGGGGCTGATCGAGGTCGCCCGGCAGCTCGTCCCGTCGATGCCGGCGCTCGTGCGCCCGGTGGGACAGCACCTCGCCGCGCTGGATCCGCGGAGCGCCGGCGACGTCCCGGTGGAGGATCTCATCGTGCTCGCCGGTCTTCACGACGACCTGCTTCAGGCGATCCAGCCGGCGATCCTCGCGGCCGACCCGGAGAGGCTCGTGCGCGCCATGACCACGGCGTCGAACCAGGAGGTGAGACGCAAGGCCGCGGCGTACCTCGCGACGATCGGCTTGACGAAGTACGAGGAGGTGACCGCGGCCGTCGTGCGCGCGTACGACCTCGACGTCGAGGTGACGCACGTGCCGTGGCACGGCGGCCCGCTCTTCGTGCCGTCGCTCGCCTGGCAGGCGGATGAGGCGCGCCACGTCGCGCGCAGCCTCATCGAGTGGCTCGTCTTCTGCGAGCGCAAGGGACTCTCGCAGGAGAAGACCCAGATCCACAACAACCTCCGCAGCCTCGAATTCGCCCGCGTGGCCGGCTACAAGTCGCCGGGCTGGCGCGAGGTCGGCGTCGTGGAGTGGCTCGCGATCTGGAAGCAGGCGCACGGGGCCGGCGACCTGCGCGAGATCCTCGAGAGGCAGGACGTCGACGCCGACCCGCGCTTCGCGCCGCTGCTTGTGGCGACGACTCAATAACGAACGCAGGAAGACGGACGGGGAGGGCAGGAAGGTCAGCTCGACGGCTCGAGCGAAGCGAACCCCATCCGCTTTACCGTTTCCTGCTTTCCAGAGTTTCCTTTCTTCCTCATGAGTCGTCGTCACTCTCACGCGCGACGCGCTCACACGCCGCCGAGGCAGCCGAGGCCGTCGGGCGTCGGGTCCTCGCCCGGGGTCCCGCTCGGCGGTGGCAGGGTCGTTCCCCTCGTGAAGAGACTCTGCAGGATGGCGATCGGGTCCGCGACGTCGACCGAGCCGTCGTCGTTCGCGTCGACCGCGTCGAGGCATGACGGCTGCTCCTCGCCCAGGAAGAGCCAGCCGAGCGCGAACACCGCGTCGCTCACGTCGACCGAGCGATCCATGTTGGCGTCGCCGCGGAAGAAGATGCCCCGCGCGGCGATGATGCGAAGACGCCCGCTGGCGACGTCGATCGGCGATGCCTCGGTCTGGACCTCCGGCTCCGCGGAGCCGAGCCCGGTCGGCCGGCGCACGAGCACGATGGGGGAGTACACGACGCCCCGGTGGTCGGTGACCGTGACGGCGTCGAGCGTCGTGTGCGAGATCGAGCTCGCGCTCTCGAGGACGTCGAAGTAGAGCGTCGCGACACGGATCTCCTCGCCGGCTTCCGCCAGCCGGTGGCGGTTGATTCCGAAACCGTTGGTGACGACGACATGGCCCTCGTCCGGCCCGCCGCCGGGGAGCTCGTCACGGTTGCTCACCAGGGTGATTCCCGCCAGGAAGTGGTGCTCGACGCGGCTCAGTCGAAGGTAGCGCTCGTCGAAGTCGATCGGCAGGACGATCGCCGGATACTCGATATCGGCGGTGGCGTGGACCTCGACCGGAACGTCGCGATCTCCCGGAACGACCGTCGCGCCGGTGATGCGCACGCGGAAGTTGACGTCCTCGTCGCCCACGTCTTCGGGGTAGATCTCCGCCTCGGGCGGCTCCGGGGGACGGTCGGGATTGGTGGGGGGGCCGTCGAGGACGGTGAGCCGTCCGTCGACGTTGGTCGTCGACACGAACTTCCACGTCCCCTCCTCGGTGAAGTAGTGCATCTCGTTGAAGCGGCACCGCTCGAGCCCGAGCTCGAGCTCGCCGTTGCAGAAGCGCAGCTCGGTCACCTGTCCGGGCTCACCGGAGAGGATGCGATAGAAGACGGTTGCCATCGGCACGGGCTCGTCGGAGGGAAACCGCTCCCGGTACTTCGCGCCGTTGAAACCGCTGTGGAAGTAGAACCCGTGCCCGGCCGGGTTCCCGGGGTGATCGCTCCCCTCCTCGATCGGGATGAAGTCGATGAACGAGTTCGACATGCCGAGGAACTCGGAGGGGTAGAGCGGCCCGCCGACGATCTCCGCGACCGCCGGATCGTGACACACGAGGACGCTGAACCACATCGACGCCGGCCCGAGGTGGGGCAGCCGCGACTGGATCGATATGGTCACGGGAACGACGTCCCCGACGGCGCCCGCCGCAGCGTCCGCGCGGAACGAATACTCTTCCGTGTTGGAGAGGAAGTCCTTGGTCCCCGGACGCTCGCACGCCGGAATCTGCCCGTGCGCACGAGGGGAAACGACGAGGCCGATCTGGATCAGGACGACGAGGACGGTGAGAAGTCGCGCGAGGGGAAACCCGGATCGGGTCATGGGGACCTCCTACCCTTCTGCCGGCGCGCGGTGGGCCCGGCTGGTCCCGTTCAATTCTCCAGGGGGAACGCACCCGTGTCACGAACGTTCGGCGGACTCCGGCGCGGAGCGCGCGCCGCGACGTCACGGTCTACTCGCGAGCCGACAGCAGCTCGACCATCGCCTTTCCCATCGCGTCGCCGATCAGGAAGAAGCTCTCGGCATTGCCGAACCAGTGGTGGCCGTGGCCGACGTTGGGCGAGTCGCTGGCGGCGCGCAGGAAGGCGCCGGTCGGCACGAACTTCACCGTGTCCGAGAGGTCGGGGCGTCGCGCCACCTCGGCCTGCGCGCGGCGGAACTTCTGGTTCCTGCAGTTGCCGGTCTCGGCGATCACCACCGGAAGTTCGGGCGTGCCGAGCTCCCGGCGGACGTCCCGGATCAGGTTGGCGAGGTTGTCGGTGTATTCGGCGACGGCCGCCTCGTCGATCATGTCGTTCCAGCCCTGGAACCAGACGAAACCGGCGATCTCGTGGCCGCGCCCATCGTACGGGAAGTGCTTCTCGAGGCTCGCCAGCGCCTCGCGAGTCTCCGAGAGCATCTTCTTGTAGTACGCGCCCACCTCGCCGCCCGAGCTCGGCGGGCGGAAGTCCCTGAACAGGCTCTTCCCGCCCCAGGCGGTCTTGATCAGCAGCACCTGCTCGCCGAGGTGGTCGCCGATCACGTGGCCGAACTGCAGCTCCGGCCCGAAGTGGTGCTTCCCCTCGTAGACGGCGTACCCGATCGAGAGCGGGCCCGCCTTGAGCCCGCCACGCTGCGGCCGGTACCAGACCCACACGTCGTCGCGGACGGTCCACGCGCCGGTCTCGTCACGGAGATGGCGGAGGAGGGTCGCCCTCGACGGATCGTCGATCAGCTTCGCCAGCGTGCCGCGTCCGCCGTTGTAGTGCTTCTCGTGGTCGAGGTCGACGACCGCCTGCCCCTCCATGTTCGACTGGCCGGCCAGCAGGAACACCTGCAGCGGTCGATCCCGCTTCCTCTTCGTCTCCGTGCAAGCGTCGCGCTCGACGATCAGCGTCACCGCCTCCTCGAGCCACCCTCCCCCCCAGTGGTGCTTGCGCTGGGGGCCGTCGCGGTAGACATGCGGGATGCGCAGCTCTCCGAGCCGCTCGTGCATCGCGCGATGATGATCGCGGAAGTTGCCATGGCCGAGCAGAAGCAGTCGCTCCGTGCCGCGCAGCGCCCCCGCTCGTGCGGCGAGAAGTCGCGTGATTTCGTACTTGCGGAAGTTCTCGAGCGTCCCGAACACGGGCTTCGCACCGTACCGATCCGGAGACGAGAGCATCAGCGGCGCGTCCCACGCGACGGCGCGGCCGAGACGGTCCGGGTGGCGCAGGAGGAGCGACCAGGCGCCCCAGCCCGACTTGCTGAAGCCGACGAGCAATCGACCGTCTCGCTTCGCGACGACCGGATAGGTCGCCTCGACGAAGGGAACGACGACGTCGAGGAAGTGACGCTCCTGACGGATGCCCGCGTCGGTGGGGTGGTCGGCGTACCACGGCAAGTGCGAGAAGGTCGGCGCCACGAGAACCACGCCGAGACGGTTGTGAAGACCGGCCCGCTTCGCCTCGAGCAGCCCGTCGCCCCAGGTCGTTCCGTTCCCGGCCTCGACCGGAAGCAGGTAGACCACCGGAAACCGACGCCCCGTCGGCCGCTTCTCGGGCAGAAGCACGCGGATCGCCGTCTCGCCCGACTGGTGCGGCGAGCGTACCGCGTGGACGAGAAAGCCGTCGGCATCGACCGTCGCGTCCGCCACCTCGGCACCGGACGCGATGGGCGCGCCGGCGCTCGAGAGAGCCAGGACAATCAGCGCGGCGAGGCGTGGGTGGCGATTCGCAATCACGGGACGCGACGACTTCGAGGCGTCCGGGCCGTCGATGCCGGTTCCCGGGAGCATGGCCTTCATGAAATCCAGCCTATCCACGCTTCAACCGGTAGTGAAGCCGCATGAATCCGTTGTCGTAGATCTTCCTGTCGGTGAGCTCCACGGCGGTCGGCTCGACGGCGCCGGCGAAGAGCGGCGTGCCCGAGCCGAGAATGACCGGATTCAGCTTGATGATGAGCTCGTCGATCTCGCCGACGAGAGTCGCGGCGAGCTGACCGCCTCCGCAGAGCCAGATGTCCTTCCCGCTCTCCTTCTTGAGCTCCCGCACGAGGTCGACGACGCCCTCGCGGACGAGCTCGACATCCGGATCGGGGCTCTCCGTCATGCTGCGGGAGACGAGATACTGCTTCAGGGTCCCGTAGGGACTCGTGATGCCGAGATCGAGCCCCACCTCGTATGTCTTCCGCCCCATCAGCACGACGTCGAACCGCTTGTTCGGGCCGTCAACGCCGAGCGCCTCTCGCAGGTGAGTCGGCACGGTCTCGGGAAACGCGTCGAAGAGATCCGCCAGGTGCTCGCCCTCGGCG
>JBFFXF010000376.1:0-5672 GCA_041569895.1 Planctomycetota bacterium
ATCCGCCGTCCGGGCGGCGCGGTGCGGCCGGCGATGAACGAGACCACCGGCTTGGTGACGTGCTCCCGGATGTAGGCCGCGGCCTCTTCCTCCGCGCTGCCGCCGATCTCGCCGATCATCACGATCGCTTCGGTCTGCGAATCCTTCTCGTACAGCTCGAGCGTGTCGATGAACGCGGTGCCCACGATCGGGTCGCCGCCGATGCCGATGCACGTCGACTGGCCGAGACCGAGGCTGGTCGTCTGCCAGACTGCCTCGTAGGTGAGCGTCCCGCTGCGCGAGACGATGCCGACCTTGCCGGGCTTGTGGATGTAGCCCGGCATGATGCCGATCTTGCACTCGCCCGGGGTGATGATGCCGGGGCAGTTCGGCCCGATCAGTCGCGTCGCGCCGCCGTGGCGGCGGATCTCCTGCATGACGCGGGACATGTCCAGCGCCGGGATGCCCTCGGTTATGCAGACGGCGAGCTCGACGCCCGCGGCGGCGGACTCGAGCACGGCGTCGGCAGCGAAGGCCGGCGGCACGTAGATCACCGCGGCGTTGCCGCCGGTGCGATCGACCGCCTCCTCGACGGTGTCGAAGACCGGGATGCCGTCGACCTTCTGCCCGCCCTTTCCGGGGGTCACGCCGGCGACGACGCGCGTGCCGTACTCGACCGCCTGCCGCGTGTGAAACTGCCCCGTCTTGCCGGTCAGCCCCTGACAGATGACGCGCGTCTTCTTGTCGACCAGCACGCTCATGTCACGCTGTCTCCCTGACCTGGCTGACCACCGTGCGGGCCGCCTCGGCGAGATCGTCCGCCGCGATGATCGGCAGTCCCGACTGCTTGAGGATCTTCTTCCCCTTGTCGACGTTGGTGCCCTCGAGCCGCACCACCAGCGGCGCCTCGAGCGTGATCTCGCGCACCGCGGCGACGATCCCCTCGGCGATGACGTCGCACTTCATGATGCCGCCGAAGATGTTCACGAGCACCGCCTTGACGTCCTCGTCGTCGAGGATGATCTTGAACGCCTCCGTCACCTTCTCGACGTCCGCGCCGCCGCCGACGTCGAGGAAGTTGGCGGGCTCCCCGCCGGCGTGCTTGATCATGTCGAGCGTGGCCATCGCCAGTCCGGCGCCGTTGACCATGCAACCGATGGCGCCGTCGAGCTTGATGTAGCTGAGGCCGAACTCTCCCGCGCGCGTCTCCCGCGGGTCCTCCTCGTCACGATCTCGATAGGCCCTGATGTCCTCGTGGCGATAGAGCGCGTTGTCGTCGAACGAGAACTTCGCGTCGAGCGCGATGACGCGGTCGTCGCGCGTCAGCACCATCGGGTTGATCTCGGCAAGCGATGCATCCGTGCCGATGAACGCGCGCGAGAGGCCCACCATGACGGTCGCGGCGCGCGTCAGCGTCGGACCCGCGAATCCGAGACGGCGGGCGAGGACGCGACCCTGGTACGGCTCGAGCCCGGTGCGCGGGTCGAACATCTCGCGGATGATCTTCTCGGGAGACTCGGCCGCCACCACCTCGATCTCGACGCCGCCCTCGCTCGAGGCCATCAGCACCGGCAGACCGATGTTGCGATCGATGACGATGCCGACGTAGTACTCGGCGCGGATGTCGCACGCCTCCTCGATGAGCACCTTGCGGACCGGCTGTCCCCGCGGACCGGTCTGCGGCGTCACCAGGGTCATGCCGAGGATCGCCTTGGCGGCCTTGCGAAGCTCACCCTCGCCCCGCGCCACTTTCACCCCGCCGCCCTTGCCGCGGCCGCCGGCGTGGATCTGTGCCTTGACCACCCACGCGTCGCCGCCGAGCTCCTTCGCGACGGCGACCGCCTCGTCGACGGTCGTCGCCACCTTTCCCCGCAGGGTCGGCACCTGGAAGCGGGACAGCACCTCCTTGGCCTGGTACTCGTGGATCTTCACCGCGCTCTCCTGCCTGGCATCGCCGTTCCCGGCCCGTTCTCTCCGGAACAACCCGGTCAGGGGCCGGATTATAGGGGGATCCGCGGGGAAGGCAAGGCGTCGCGGGCTCAGCGGCTCAGCGGTTAACGCGTCCGCCGAGTCGCCGAACGCCGGCGAGCGCGTCGCCGTTCTTGTCGTCGACTTCGCGGAGAACGCGGCGGTACTCGCGGAGCGCCGACAGGAACTCGCCGTTCTCCTCGTGGAGCACGGCGAGGTAGTTTCGCATCTCGGCGTGGAGAGCGCCGGCCTCCCCGGTGGTCTCGTCCTGGATGCTCAGGAGCCCGTCGGCGAGCGCCGTCAGCGCCTCCTCGCGCTTCCCGAGCGCCGACTGGGCGCGGGCGATGCCGAAGAACGCGCCGGCGCGCTGGATGCGCAGGTTCGAGCGCACGTCGAGCACCGTGCGGTTGTGCTCGCGGATGTCGAAGGGCGGCACGTCGGAGATCGGCAGGTCCGAGCGCACGATGATCACCATCTCCTTCTCGCGCTCCTCGATGATGTCGATGGCGCTGCGGTAGCGCTCGATCGCCAGGTCGAGCAGCGCGCGACGCTCGGTCCCCGGAAGCCCCGCAGTCCGCGTCGCGCGACGAGACGCCAGATCTGCGAGCGCCCGGTGCCCGGGCAGGAACTGGCTCTCGCTCTCGAGGCAGCGACGCAACTCGTTGATCGCGCGCTCCTCGTCGCCGCCGATCTCGGCGATCCTGGCGAGGTGGTAGTGCACCCAGGCCAGGTGTTTCTCGTCGATCGACCGGATCGGACGGCTGACCAGATCGGTGAAGATCTTGCTCGCCTCCTCGACGCGGCCGAGTCGGCTGTAGAGAAGGATCCCGAGGTGCACGTGCGCGTTGAAGAAGGTCGGGTCGGTCCGCACGGCGCGCCGGAGCAGGGACTCGGCCTCGGCGAAGCGCTCGACCTGAACCGCGGCGCCGGCGCGCGCCCAGAGATCGCGCGCCCTGACTCGCTGTGGCGTGTCGATCGACTGGCCGGAGAGGACCGCGTTCGCCTGCAGCCGGATGGCGTCGGCGTTCTTCTCCCACCAGTCACGCCATCTCTTGATCGCCCGACGCCGGGCCAGCGGCGTGTCGTCCGGGTGGTAGCCGAGGTCCTCGCCGGTGAAATCCTCGAGACTCTCGATGCAGAGCCGACGAATCTGCCGATTCTCCATCTCGAGCCCCTCGATCAGTGTCGGGGCGCCGATGAGAATGCGGTTCTTGCCGAGCGCGACGGCCACGGCGAGCTGGACCTGGCCCACCGCCCGGTCGTAGATCTCGATCAGCTCGTCGTTGCGGCCCAGTCCGCCGAGGATGCCGACGACGAGAGCGCGGACGGAGGACGCCTCTCCCGGGTGCATGAGGATCGCCCTGGCGATCGGCACGATCTCCTCGGGATGCCGCGAGAAGATGCCGTGGATCATGCGCTCCTTCTGCTCGGGGTCCGTCCCGCCGAGCACGTCGTAGACTTGCGGCTCCGAGAGCTCGACGGTGTCGGAGACCGCCGCCTTGAGCCGCTCGACGAAGAGCACGCGATCGAGCGACGCTGCGGACGGACTTCCCTCCTTCGCCTTCTTGCGCGCCTCCTCGACGTAGGGAACCGCGAAGAGACCGAAGGAGATCAGCGTCTCCTCGGCCTTGCGTCGCTCCACCTCGCCGCCGTCGGAGTCGAGCGCCTTGATGGCGTTCTTGATTTTCGACTCCTTCTCCCTCGTGAAGTAGAGGGACGTGTCCGCGCCGGGCTCGAGCTCGCCCCGCCGTATGATGCGCAGCACCTGCGAGACGGGGATGCTGGCGCGATTGCCGTCGGCGAAGGTGACCCGCACGGAGTTGCGGTCCTCGGAGAAGCTGACCGTGCCGCGCAGGTCGTTGCCGTTTCGGCAGAGCACCAGGTCGGTCTCGAGCGTCGCGTCCCGCGACTCGTGGTACTCGAAGGTGGCCTCCGCGATGTCGCGACGGGCTATGGTGCGCCGCCCGGCCTCCGTGGTCACGGCGACGGCGTTGCCGCCGAGGTCGACGACGTCGCCCTCGATCCGCGACCCGTCGGTGAGGCGCAGGGTGTCGGCGCCGCAGGGGGCCGTCAGAAGCAACACGGCGCACGGCGCGATGAGGGCCTGGAGGCGGAGGGAGAAGCTCGGGATGCGCATGGCGCTGGCTCTCTGGTCCACGGTATCTGCTCGGGCTGTCGGGGGCCGCCGGGAATCGGTCTGCGCTGGAGACCGGTCGAACCCCGATTATAGCCGAGTTTCGGGCCGGCGTCCGCGTTTTCAGCGACAGTCCCTGCCCCCGGGACGCGGCGTCAAGATCCTCGACAGAATCCTGTCGAGTCATGAGTCGAGCCGCGGCCCGGCGGCCGGTCTGCTCCTGTGCGGGCAAATACGGGGCCCGAGGGGCCAGGCCCCCGGCAACGCCGGCGACCCGGCTCGAAGAGCCGTTTGAAATCGGCGAGCGCGGTCCCTATACTCGCCCGGTGCCGTCGGCCCGGGACCGGCGCCGACGGGTCCGCCGGCGCGTGGTGCGAGCCCCGCCGGCGCCCCGGTGGGCAGGCCGCCCTCCGCGCAACCGTCCCGCAACCGGAAACCGAGAGCCGTGAACTCCTCGCCGCCCCTCGTCAGCGAGCTCCGCAAGGGGCACCGCGTCGACCGCGTTTTCCTGGTCGAGAACTCCAACTTCAAGCAGACCCGGAACAACAAGTTCTTCATCCAGGCGGACCTACGTGATCGGAGCGGCTCGATCAAGGGGATCCGCTGGGAGGCCGACCGAGAGCTCTTCGACAGCTTCCGCGTCTCCGACTTCGTCCACGTGGTCGGCCGCGTCGAGGAGTTCCAGCAGCACCTGCAGATCATCATCGACAAGATCTGGCGCGTCGACGACGGGACGATCGAGGTCGACCTCTTCCTGCCGACGAGCGACGCCGACCTCGACGCCCTGGCGAGCGAGCTCGAGAGGCGCGTCGCGGCGGTCGCGGATCGGGACCTGCGCGCGCTGCTCGAGGCGTTTCTCGCGGAGCCAGAGGTGCGCGACGGGATCAAGCGCTGCCCTGCGGGCAAGACGCTGCACCACGCCTGGATCGGCGGGCTGCTGGAGCATGTCGTGTCGCTGCTGCGCGCGGCCGATCTGATCTGCCAGCACTACCCGCAGCTCGACCGCGACCTCCTGGTCGCCGGCGTCATCCTCCACGACATCGGCAAGCTCCGCGAGCTCTCCTTCGACCGATGCTTCCGCTACACCGACGCGGGCCAGCTCGTCGGCCACATCGCCATCGGCATCGCCTGGACGACGGAGCTCGCCGGCCGCATCGAGGACTTCCCTCCCGACAGGCTGACGCAGGTCCTCCACCTGATCGCCAGCCATCACGGCCAGCCGGAGTACGGCGCCGTCAAGCTGCCGATGACCCGCGAGGCGATCGCGCTCCACTACCTCGACAACCTCGACGCCAAGCTGTCGCTCTTCGAGACCGTCCAGCGCGAGCAACGCCTCGGAACCGACGGCCGCGACGGCGACGACGAATCGTGGAGCGATTACCATCCGGCGATGGGGCGGCGGTTGTACTTTCCCTGATCGTTGGGGGGTTGGTGTCGGGACCGGGAGAGCCTTCGACTCGGATTCCGACTCCGACTCCGACACCGACTCCGACACCGACGCCGACACCGACACCGACGCCGACTCCGTCGTTGCAAAAACGTACCGTACCCGTACCCGTTCCCGTGCCCGTTCCCGTTCCCGTCCTCGAGG
>JBFFXF010000377.1:0-5625 GCA_041569895.1 Planctomycetota bacterium
ACGCGGTCGTGCTCGCGACCGTGGATCTCGACCGTGTCCCACGCGAAGTACACCGTCGGCCGCGAGCGATCGACCTCGAGCGCGCCCCCGCGAGACACCAGCGCCCCGATCGGCGCGCCGTCCACGCCCTCCGCACCGGCGCGCTCGACAACGAGAAGAGGCGCCATGTAGACATCGAACCCGGGATCGACCCCCGGCTCGGGCTTGAGGAAGTCAGCGGCAGCAAAGTGAACCGAGACCCGCTCACGAACGGCGGCGGCAGGCTGCGGAGCAGAGTGATGGTCGCAGCTCGCGAGCAGGATCATCAGGATGAGCACGGAGGAGACACATTCGATTCGCGCTCGGAGAGGGAGAGTCGACTTCGGGGGTTTTGCTGACAGACGATTCATAAGGAAGGCAGGAAGAGCAGGAAGGCAGGAAACGAGCCTTTGTTTGCGAGTTCTGTCGAACTGGAAGACGCCGTCGAGAAGCGAGAGCTGGTTACGATTTGAACCACAGAGGCGCGTCGCTGCGCCAGCGCAGCGACGCGTGAGAGCACAGAGACACACAGAGGAGTTCCTGTCTGTTCGCCGAGAAATCAGCAAAGGCCTGTCCTCCCGAGTCCATGCGAGGAACGAGCGACGCCTACGACGCTCGGGCTCTATCAATTCTTCCGTTTCCTGCCTTCCTGAGTTTCCTGCCTTCCTTATAAGTCGTCGGCAGAAACGCCCACGCCGCGGGCATCAAGGACAGCCCGAATGCGATTCGAAGCACCCCACGCCGTCTTCCGGGGTCGGATCGATGCCACACGCCGGGTACGGCTCGGCGGGTGGCGGGCCGACGGCGAAGAGATGGAAGAGGAGCGCCAGGGCGTCGCCCGGGTCGACGCCGGCGTGGTCGTCGATGTCGAGCGCGTCCGCGCACGGCGGGACCTCGCCGCGCTGGATCGTCGAGCAGAGCGCCACGAAGTCGCGCAGGTCGACGCGGCCGTCGCCGTCGACGTCGCCGCGCATGAAGCCGCGCAGGCGCTGCGGTCGCCAGAACGCGCCGAGGTCGCGGCGCGTGCCGTCCGGATCGGGCGTGGCGTCGGGCGCTCCGGCGTCGATTCCCGGCGAGGTCTTCACGAGCCGGTACCGCCCGCCCGCCCACTTGCCGTAGGCGATCGGCCGCGACGCGCGCCCGCGCGCCCAGCGCACCGGCACGCAGCCGATCTCGTCGAGCGATTCGCAGGACGTCCACGCTCCGGGGAAACGCTCGAAGAGCGGCAGACCCTCGAAGTTCGTCCCGGTCGCCAGACTCGCGTCGCCGACGAGGCAGTGATCGAGCGCGTCCGCGATGCCGGGCACGCCGGCGAGATCCGCCGGCTCGTTGCCCCAGAGGATCGAATGACGGAAACGCGGCGCGCCGTCCCGGGCGCGAACGGCGCCACCCTGCGTCGCGGCGTTCTCGACGATGGTGACGTTCTCGAGCTCGGATGTCGGATCGCCGCGCGCGATGAGGCCGCCTCCGGCGCGCGCCCGGTTGCCCGCGATCAGCGTGCGCTCGACGAGGACCGGTCCCTCGAGCGCGATGCCGCCGCCGAGCGGCGCGGCGTTCCCCTCGACGACACACCCGGCGATGCGCACCGGGCGCCGATCGGGCCCCGCGTCGGCTGGAGTCTTCGCCGCGACGACCCCGATGCCGCCACCGCGCGCGCCGGCGTGGTTTCCCGCCACCGTGCCTCCATCGATGGTCACCCCCGAGCGACCGGCGACCGCGATCCCGCCCCCACTGCCGCCGGCGGAGTTGCCCTCGATGACGTTCTCCTCGAGCACCGCGGTCGAGTCGAGGAGGTAGACGCCGCCACCGTCACCGGTCGCCCGGTTGGCGATGATGCGGTTCCCCGCGAGCGTCGGACCCGACCCGCGACAGAAGACAGCGCCCCCGTGGCGCGGCGCATCGGCGACGCTCGTCCCGTCCGGAGCCGAGCGGCCCTCGAACAGCGTGCCGCGGCCGCCGGTCAGCGTGAACCCCTCGACGCGAGTCTCCGGACCCTCGCCGCCATCGAACACGAGCACGCTGCCGGCGTCGTCCGCCGCGCGCCGCAACGTCGTGCGCTCCGGACCCTCGAGGCTCCGCAGCGTGATGCGCCGGCCCTCGAACCGCAGCGCCCGCGCGAGCGTGTAGCTCCCGGGACGGACGAGGACGGTGCCGCCCTCCGGGGCGCGCCGCAGCGCGTCCTCGATCAGCGCGGCGTCGTCGGGCACGACGACGACGTCCAGCGGGAACGCCCTCTCGACCACCGGGATCGGCCGCGAGCGCCAGACGTGGACGTCGATGATCGGATAGCTCCCGGCGAGAAACTCGAGCCCGAGCAGCCGCTGCTGTCGAGGCGAGCGCGCGTGGAAGCGCAGACGGACCTCGAGGTGGAGCGAACGACCGCGCGCGTCCTCGGGCACGTCGACGGCGTATTCGGAGCGTCTGCGCTCGAGCGCTCGCAGCGAGCGCTCCTCGACACGCGCCGCCTGCCACCAGAAGGGCACCTCGCGCCCGTCGGCGTCGACGAAGCGGTCGGTGAAGTCGACGAGTTGCTCGTCCGTGGCGCCCGCGTCGTCGTCGAGCTCCCCGGCCCGGCTCGCGCCCGAGCGGAGCAGCTGCCGGCCGTCATCGAGGCGCGCGTCGACCTCGAGCCAGAGTCGCCGTGCCCCCGGCGGGCCGGCCGGAAAGTTGTGTCCCGCTCCCGAGTTCACCACCTCGACCGGCAGCCGGAGCGCTCGCCCGGCGACCACCGCGACGGGCTCCTCGACGAAGAGCGCCGACGCCGACCTCAGGAAGAGCGTCACGCGGGAGAGCTGCGAGTCGATCGACGGCACCGGGTTGGTCGCGACGTCGACGCCGATGACGTCGTGGCGGTGAAGCTGGCCGTGGAAGATGCCGTCCGGCACCATGGCGCCGCCGTACGACTCCATGTGGCACGTGATGCAACCGGTGTCGCGAGCCGTGTACGGACTGGCGAGATACTGCGCGTACGTGCGGTCGATCTCGACGCCGTTCGGCGCCACCACCTGGTGGCACGGACCGCACAGCGCGCCGCCGCGCAGCTGCTCGACCGGCTTCAGCCCCTCGTGGAACCGGCGGTCGCGCCGCGCCGAGAGCGGTCGCGGATCGGCGATCAGCTTCCCCGCGGCGTCGTACTGCGGGCGCGGAATTCGATCCTCGGCGAACTGATGACAGACCGTGCACGTCACGGCGCGCTCGGCGGCGTGCGCGAGACCGACCTGCACGCCGGGACGTCTCGCGGCGATCGCCGACTGCGGGTCGCCGGAGTGACACGGCCGGCAGAGGGGCTCGTCGAGGCTGCCGTCCTTCCCCGGCGGATGCCGGAAGCTCCCCGCGGGCGACAGCGGCGGACGCCGGCTCGCGGCGTGCACCGAGGCGAGCCACTCCTCGTAATGCCTCGGGTGGCACGGCTGGCAGCTCGCCGTCTCGGGGTAGCCGAACGCGTCGCCGACCTCCTGCGGGTCGAACGCCTGGGCGAGAACGAGGGAGACCAGCGTCGCGATCATCGGTCGGCGGCGTCAAGGGCGGTCCGGAAGCCCGTGTCCTTGTGCGCGAAGAGGTGACCGTGCTCGAACTCGAAGACCCACTGGTAGCGGAAGCTCAGAGGCTCGAGGTTGAGGCGATCACCGAAGAACTTGTTGTAGACCGCCACCCCGCGGATGACGCGGTCGAAGCCCCACATCGGTCCTCGCGGATTCCGCAGCGGCACGTCCGACGCGACGTCCTCGAAGTAGTGGATGCCGAACCAGTCGTCGACCCACTCGAAGCCGCCGAGGATGTCCGAGACGCCGTGTGGACTGTCCCCGAGCGGGCTGAAGGTGCCGATGTCGACGAAGCTGTCGCCGAAGAAGGCGTTGATGTTCGCGTGGTAGGGCGTCGGCTGCTGGTGGCCCCACGGGTAGCGCCGGCCGTCGTCGACATCGCCGCGCGCGGCCCGCTCCCACTCGGCCTCGGTCGGCAGCCGCCTGCCGAGATAAAACGCGTACGTCACCGCGCCGGACCACGTGACGTCCATCACCGGGTGATTCTCCGTTCCCGCTCGCGGGGTGAATCGCCGGCCGTCCCACTCGAGGGCGCGGCGCAGCTTCGGGGCGCGGCCGCCCGGCTCGAGCCGATCGATCTCGAGGAAGTAGAAGGGCACGTCGACGCCCTCGTAGAGCCCGATGGCCGCGATCATGTCGGCCGACTCGACGACCCGCCCGATCCCCTGTTCGATGAAATCATTGAGGAACTCCGCGAACTGCCGGTTGGTCACCTTGTGGCGGTCGATCCAGTACGCCTCGAGGTGAACCGGTCGCGGCGGCTTGTCGACGATGTTCTGGATCGTGGGGATGACGTCGGGGCTCGACGTGTCGGTCCACGTGTCGCCCATGATGAACGTGCCCGCCGGAATCAGGACCATGCCCTCGGTGGACGGCTCGTGGACGACGACGTCGAGCTCGGCGGCGCCGACCTCATCGCCGCCGGGGTCGAATCCGACGACCCTCAGCGTCACATCGCCGGGGCGCGGCGGCGACCTCCAGAACACGGCGCGGTCGCCATCCGAGAGCAGCTCACCGCCCGTCGCCGACCAGCTCCAGTAGACGCCGGCGCGCTCGCCCTCGGTCTCGAGCGCGACCTTGTACGTCACCGCCGGGTAGACGCGAGCCGGCAGCACGCGGATGGTCACCGGCGACGACGCCCCGCCGTTTTCCGCGGCGACGGCCCCACTCGCGAGCACGGCGACGATCAGCAGGCGCGGCACATCGGTTCTCATCGTGATCGACTCCCCGGGGAGCTCCCCGCCGCCGCCAGGCGCGCCCGGTCCTCGAGCAGCACCTCGAGCAACGCGCGATGGGCGGCGTCTTCTTGATTCCGGAACACCGGCTTGCGGCAACGACCCGTGCCGCCACGCGAGCGGGGCAGCGGCGCGCGCAGCACGGCGCTCAGCTCGGGACGCGACAGGTTGATCGCGGCGCCGCGGAAGAGGTCGGGCGGCACGTGACAGCCGCGGCATCGCGCCCGGAAGACCTCGTCGAAGACGCTCTCGAAACGCGGCGAGAGCACGCGGCGGTCGCCGTCGAGGCGGGCGCTCTCCCAGTCGCCGTAGTACGGCACGTTGAGGTCGATCCAGCGGATGATCTCGCGCCGCGAGGCGTCGTCGAGTCGCAGACCGTGGTGCTCCTCCTCGAACAACGCGGCGAGGCGACTGGCGCGGGCGCCGGTCGCGTACGGCGCGACCTCCGGGACGCCGTGACGGATCGCCTCGACGAGCGGGGCGCGACGCGGCGAGACCTCGCCCCAGTACTGGTCGTTGTCGTTGTTCCCGCCGCGCGTCAGAGTCTCGTAGGCGAGGTTGAAGTACGGCGTCACGTCGCCGGAGAGCGCGACGCCTCCCGCGGGCTCGGCCGCGTCGTGGCACGGCACGCAGGCGCGGTCGAGGATCGGCTGGATGTCGCGGGCGAAGTCGATCGATGCGGCGCCGGACGGCGGGCGGAGCCGGGCCGGCCCGCGGAGCGACGCGGCGGGGATCGCCGCAGTCGCGGGGGGCGCCGTGCCGCGAGGCTCGTGGCAGCCGACACATGAGCGCTGCTCGCCCTCGGCGAACGACACGGTGTCGCGCATCGA
>JBFFXF010000378.1:0-5622 GCA_041569895.1 Planctomycetota bacterium
CACGGCGACTGCCCCCTTCCCCACCCCCACCCCTTTCAGGTATGCTGTGGCCCCAGCAGACCCACCCCCGGACGGTTGCGTCCGGAAACAAGGCCGATACATGACGAGGAGGACACCATGGTGCGTGGACTGCGCTCGCGTCTGGCCGTCTGGCTGTTGATCGGTTGTGCGACCGTGTTCGCCAACGGGTGCACGTATCTCGAGAACCGCGGGGCGGACTTTGCCGATCAGTTCAGCATCGGCTTCGGCGTCGGGCTCGGAGGGAACATCCGCGCCACCAACTACCTGCAGGCCGGATACAGCGGCACGGTGATCTCGTTCCGCGCCCTCGGCCGCAATGTGCTTCCGCTGGTCGGGCCGAGCGGCGAGGCGGGGATCTTCGGGGCGCCGATCTTCCACTACCGGACGATGAGCTCGTCGGAATTCCACAGCGAGAGCCGGCTGACCATGCTCGGCTGCACGCTGGTCAACCCCAGCGAAGACTCGTGGCACCGGTGGGGTGACTGGACGACGTGGTCGGCGCTGCCCGATCGCCAGGAGTTCGAGAACCGCTACGACCGCCGGCTCTGGGACATCGGCTTCTCCGCGTTCCTCGGGCCCGGCATGGAGTTCGACATCAATCCGCTCGAGATCGCCGACTTCTGGCTCGGCTGGTTCGGTCTCGACATCGTCCGCGACGACGTGGCCGGGATCGAGGCCGTCGCGGACGGCTCCTGAACACGGCTGCTCCCGCCGGTCAGCGCGTCACCAGCCGCTTCAGGTTGGAGACGATCCGCCTCCAGTCGTAGTCCTTTCCCGGCCGGCTGTTGACGATGCGGATGCGCGGGAACTGCCACCACCGCGCGTACATGATGTGCTCGACTCCGTCGAGGTCGTACTTGCCGCGGAGCCGGAAGCGGTTGTTCCGCAGGCTCGCACGGAATCCGAACGCCTCGTAGCGGAACTTCGAGAAGAACGCCTCCTCGATGGTCGCGAACGGCCCGGAGACGGCCCGCTTCAGGTTGCGCACGGCGCTGGTCGTGATGTACTGCGGCACGCCGGATCGCTCGACGGTCTCCAGGTCGATCTCGAACCGTGACAGCGCGCCCGGGATGAAGACGAGGTTCTCGATCGAGCCCTCGAGGACACCCGACATCAGACCGAATCCGAAAATCTCGCCGACCTGGAGGAGGTCGAGATCGCGGATCGAGCCCGAGCCGAGCGAAAACGTCGCGTAGGGCGTCGACCAGCTGTCGATGGTGAAGTCGCGCATGCGGACCTCGCCGCCGCACAGGAACGCGACCAGTTCGCCGAGGAGCTCGATCCGCGCGCCGCGAATCCGTACGATCGGAAAATCGGCGTCGATCCTCCCGTCCAGCGACTCGAGCCCCGCCCTCGCGGCGATCTGTCCGAGGTCGAGCCCCTGCGCCGAGAGCGAGCCCTCGAGCTCCGGCGCCGCGGGGTCGACGCGCAGCGAGCGCAGCCCGATCGTGCCGCCGAGGAGGGCCAGCGGGCCGGGCGCGGCCGCGATGCGATACGCCGTGCCTTCCATCGCGACGGGAATTCGGACGCCCGCCACCTCGACGCCGCCGAAGGCGATCTCTCCGATCGACAGCGCGCCGGTCTCGATGTTCGCGTCGACGCCGGCAGGCGTTCCCAAATCGATCGGCAGGTCGACGTCCACCGACGCGAGCCGCAGACCGATCTCCGGGAGCTCCGCCGCGAGCCCGCTCGAGCGCACGCGGCCGTGGACCCGAGGCGCGTTCACGTCGCCGTCGACGCGCAGGTCGAACGCCGTCTCGCCGTCGAAGGTGGCGCCCCCGAGCACGGGGAGCTCGTGCTCCAGCGCCCCGCGGAGGTAGACGTCGAGGAAACGCCGGTTGGGCACGCGCTCGCCCGAGATGGCGAGCGCGAGACGCGCCCCCTGGGGCTCTCCGGCTCCCCGCGGTGACGCGCCGATCTCGCCGACGACGCGCACCGGTCCGGTCGAGGGCGAGCGCACGTCGAGGTCGAGCGAGGCGACCGGCGAACCGCTCGACGCGCCCACGCCGCTGCGGGATATCTCGACGGCGCCCGCGACGGTGATCGGCTCACCGTCGAGCGGGTCCCAGGCCCGGCCGATCGCCAGGCCGCGCGCGGCGACGTCGAGGGCGCCCTCGACGCGAAGGGAGCCGACCCGGTCGGGAAACACCGTGGCCCTCGCCGACGCCCGGGCACGATCCATGCCGACCGCGCCGCCGGCGAGCAGCGCATCGACTCGCGCGGTCAGGGCGACATCGAGATGATCGGGCAGCGCCGGCGGCCGCAGGACGGGGACCCGGAGCTCGAGGCTCGCCGTGCCCGCGATCGACTCCGTCTCCGGGTCGAGCTCGAGGACCTTGCCGAGGAGCGCCGCGTCGATCCCGTCGACCGATGCCCGGAGGCCCTCGATCGTCGGCGCCGCGTCACCGAAGAGCGTCGCCCCTGCGACGCTGCCCCGCAGGTCGGCGGCGAGATCCTCGCGAAAGACGAAGCCGTCGTCGACCTCGAACTCGAGCGCGAGGCGCGGCTCGGTCGCGGGCCCGGTGAACCTCGCCCTCGCTGAGAGACGCCCGCCAATCGCTCCGACCACGCGCTCGAGCCACGCGCCGATCGACCGGCCGCGCAACACCTCGAGACCGAGCCCGGTGGTCGCCAGCAGCAGATCGAGACGCGGCTCCGAGAGGAGCGATTCGACCGTGCCGTCGATGGAGATCGTCCCCACCTCGCCGATGTCGAGGCGCGATCGCTTCTCGAGCACGATTCGCTCTCCCTCCTTCCGGTACGCACCGGCGAGATCGAGTCGAACGCGCTCGCGCACGCCGTCGCCCACCAGGCGGACGTCGGCATCCGCTCCGAGCGCCACCTCGAAGTCGACGCGATCGAGCTCGCCGTGGACAATCAGCCGGACCGCCAGGTCGGCGGCGCCCTTCTGGAACGCCGCGCCCTCCGGGGTCTCGCCGTCGGCAATCGCCTCGACGTTGACCGCGCGCGCCTCGAGGTCGACGACCAGCCTCCGCGGCCAGGTGCCCGTCACCGTGCCGGTGAAGTCGAAGCGGCCTCGCCGGACGATCAACCGACTCGGGAAAAGCGCCCGCAGAAGCGCGTTCAGGTCGAGGCCGGTGACGGAGGCGCGAGCGTTGCGGAACTCGTACGTGCGCTCCCCCGCCGACACGACATCGCCCCGCGCCTCGACACGCGCGCCGAACACGCCGGAACGGAGCTCGAACGCGAGCACTTCCCGGCTGCCGACGCCGAACACCTCGAGCCCGAGGTCCTTCACCTCGATGTCGCGACCGGCGTATCGCACCCGCAGTCGCGCGCCCTGGAGACCAAGGTGTCCGATCTCGTACCCCCTCTCACCCTCGCGGGCCCGTTCCGGAAGCTTCATGCCCGGCGGCGGCCTCGGGCGCGCGAAGAGATCGGTGACGTCGGTGTCGAGGTTGATGAAGAGGTCCGGGCGCACCATGGTGACGTCGCGGACCCGGCCGAACCAGACGTCGATGGGGTTGTAGAGCACGGAAATGCGCTCGCAGCGGAAGGAGAAGCGCTCCTCCTCGCCGACGATTCGCACGCCCTCCATGAAGGTGATCGCGAGACGCGACAGCGAATCGGTCTCGAGCCGGCTGATCTTGACCTCGAGGCTGGGGTGGATGCTCGAGCGGATCACCGACTCGACGATGGTGTTGAGATCACCGCGGCTGGCGAGCCACGGGAGCACCCAGAGGACGAGGATGATGACCAGCGAGACCAGCGTCGCGAGGGCCGTCGCGAACCAGGCGAGGGCGCGCCGCCACCCGCGCCTCCGCGGCTCGCGAGCGGCGGTCCGGCCGTCGTCCGACTCGGGGCTGGTGCTCTCGGGACTCACGGGGGGACAACCGGACCCGGCGGCTGGCGGAGGCCCCCGGGGATGCTCCGGCCGCTCCTGGCCTGGAAACATGCTGGCTCTCCCCAGTATTGATTTCCCGTGCTTCTTCTCTTCCGCCAACCGTGAAGAAGCACCGGAAGACTCTTCATGCAGCAATCCGGGTACAGCAAAACCTGGCTTGTTCAAAGCCAGCCTCGGTTTTTCTCGCTCTTCCTGGGAGAAAAACCGAGGCTGGCTCCAGGTCGATGGCGACTCCGACCGACCTACGGTATCATAACTGTTTGGCGCTTTCCGCTCTTCCCGGACCGTGGCGCGGGACCGGATCAACGGGCCGGCCCACGCGGCAGAAGGTGGAGAAGGTGATGATGCTGCCCCGCTCGATCGCGCGACTGCCCGTTCTCGCGCTCGTCGCGTTCCTCGGCGCGCCGCTGGCGGCGCTCGAGGAGGCCGACGAGGGCGAGCGTCCGATAAAGGAACCGTCCGCGGAGGAGATCTCCGCGACGATCACCCGTCTCGAGCGCGCCGAGTCGACCGTCGACCGGGCCCGGGCGCGGCGCGATCTGGTCGCCATCGGCGCACCGGCGCTCGGTGTCGTGCGCGCGAGGATCGCCGCCCTCGAGCCCGGCGCGTCGCGCGCGATTCTCGAGCAGGCCGCCGTCAGTCTCCTCGCCCGCAAGCTCGCCCCGACGATCGCGGAGCGCGTGTCGACGGGTCTCTACTTCGACGGCCAGTACGACGACTTCAAGGACGCCGGCCCGGAGACCGTGCCGGCGCTGCTTTCGATCGTCGAGGACGAGGCGGTCGGCGATGGCCTGCGGCGCGGCGCGCTGAACGCGCTGGCCGATCTCGCCTCGCCCGACCTGCTGCCGCGCCTGCGACAGCTCGAGTCGGACGTCCTGCTCGATCCCGCCCTGCGCGAGGAGCTGGCGACGCTGCTCGCGATCCTCGGCGACACGCGCAAGATCGATCGCAAGATCCGCGAGGTCTCCGAGCGCATCGGTCACCCCGATCCCGACGAGTTCGTGCGCGCGAACAGCGAGCTCGCCCACCTCTTCTACAAGATCCGCAAGTACTCGAGCGCGACGGAGTGCTACGAGCGCATCCTCGATCTCTTCGGCCGCTTCGAGAGCCTCCCGACCTTCCAGCCGACGGCGGACTTCTTCAAGCGCAAGGCGCTGCACCACTACAACGCCGCCTGCTCGTACTCGCTCGCCGGCGAGCTCGACAAGGCGCGCGACAACCTCCGCAAGGCGATCGAGATCGACCCGTCGCACTTCAACAACATGGAACGCGACGGCGACCTCCGCGGCGTGCGCGAGTCCGACGCGTACGATGAGTTCGTGCGCGAGCTCCGCACGCTGCTGGAGGAACGATCTATTTGACGTTCCCTTCCCTCGCGGTTCCCGATCTCGTCTCGCTCCGACAGTCCGGCCCAGCATTCGAGAGCGCGGACGACGGTTGACGAGGACGGGAACGCAGATTGCGCAGATTACGCAGATTGTCTCGGAACCGTTCGGTGTCGGTGTCGGTGTCGGATCTCGGAGTCGGTATCGGTATCGGTGTCGGTGTCGGAATCGGACTCGGCATCGTCCAGCGGCGTTTCGACGTCGTCGTGTATTCAACGGGGTTCGGCGTATCCGTGGGCCGTGGTCCGTGGGCCGTGGTCCGTGGTCCGTGACCGTCGCCGTGACCGTCGCCGTGACCGTGACTACGGAGCGTGGGGAAGCTCAGAATCGTTCTCTTCAGTGAATCCCGGC
>JBFFXF010000379.1:0-5608 GCA_041569895.1 Planctomycetota bacterium
CCGACTCCGACTCCGATACCGATTCCGATACCGACTCCGACTCCGACTTCCGACTCGGATTCCGACTTCCGACTCGGATTCCGACTTCCGATTCCGACTCCGAGCTCTGATCTCCGATCTCCGATCTCCGATCTCTGATCTCTGGCCTCTGATCTCTGACCTCTGTCTCTGTCTCTGTCGACGTCGAGGACGAGGACGAGGACGAGGACGACGGCGAGGCGTGGGTCAGTCCTTGCGGAGGAGGAGGTACTGCATCAGGTAGCCCTCCGCGGTCTTCCGCGGTCCCGACTGGCCCGTGAGGACGCGGTAGTCGGCGCGGACTCGCCGTCGGCGGTAGGAGAGGTAGACCGCCTCCGGCGACGAATCGAAGCTGGTCTGGAATACCGGCTTTCCGAGGATCTTCGCGACGTCGTCGCGGTTGACGTTCTGGACGTCGTGCTCCTCCATGTACCGGCTGATGGTCTGGAGGTCCTCGAAGGAGACGCCGAAGAGGAACTCGCGCAGGGCGTCGAGCTCGTCCGTGGTGCCGAACTCGCGGTTGAAGAAGTCGAGGAACCGCGGCTCGCACTCCGCGCGCAGCAGCGCGAGCACCTCGTGGAATCCGACCAGTGTTCCGAAGACCTCGTGCACTCGCCTGCGCGCCCTCCACGCCGAGAGGAGGAGGCTCGTGAAGTCCTGGATCGGGATCGACTGTCGTTGTGTCCACATCGGGATCAGCACCTGGGCGGCGGCGCGCTTGAGCTCGACGGCGTTCTCCGCGTTCGAGATGCAGCCGATGAGCAACTCCTCGGTCAATCGGAAGTAGAGCGAGTCGCCCAGGACGTCGTTCAGTCGCTCGGTGAGCCCCGCGGCGTCCGGTCTCTCCTCGAGGATGAAGCGGAGCGCTTTCAGGAAGTTGATCTTCGCGTGCAGGAATGCCTGGCCGAGCACGGCGCGCGTCGGCAGGAGGAAATCGAGACTCGACGGATCACTCGTGGCGAGCCGCTCGATCAGCGACTCGACGCTTCGCGTCCGTCCGGCGATGGTCTCCGGAGAGCGAATATCGGGACACGTTTCGAGCGCGATGGCGAGATGGTCGAGGACGCTGCAGAGCTTGCTGAAGATGGCCTCGACCTCGGAGGGAAGCGAATCGAGAGCCCGGATCTCGTCGAGCAGCTCGATTTCACGTGGCGAGAAGGAACGACTGAGATCCAACGACACGCGCCTCGATCAGATGTGAATCAGCGAGAAAGTCGCGTACTTGTCGAGCCGCTTGCGCCCCTCGAGGAAGTCGAGCTCGATCAGGAAGACACATCCCTCGACCCGCGCGCCGACCGACTGGATCAGCGCGGCGCACGCTGCGGTCGTGCCCCCCGTGGCCAGCAGGTCATCGACGAGGAGGACCCGCTGTCCCGGATCGATCGCGTCGACATGCATCTCGACGGCGTCGGTGCCGTATTCGAGGTCGTATTCCACCCGCGAGGTCGTGTACGGGAGCTTTGCCGGCTTGCGGATCGGCACGAACCCCACCCCGAGCCGGTAGGCGAGCGCCGCGCCGAAGATGAAGCCTCGCGCCTCGGGACAGGCGAGCACGTCGGGGCGCAGTGACCTCTCCTCGCAAACCGCGGCGATGCGATCGACGACGCGCCGAAGGAGCGGCCCGTTCTTCAGGAGCGGCGTGATGTCCTTGAACACCACGCCCGGCTTGGGGAAATCGGGGATGTCCCGGATGTGACGCAGGCACTCCCCGACGACGTCGTTGTGCACCGACTCGGCCGAATCTGGCACGGTTTCCCGCATGGGGCCGCCTCCATTCCTGTCGGCCCGGAAAGGGAGGATTGTACCTGAAACGGCACGAGAGCCCCAAGGGAGTTTCCGAGTGCCGCGGTGAGTTCGCGACGCGCCGGGCCGGACGGCCTGCGCCGGGAGTCAGGTCTCCCGCACCTTCTCGCGCTCGTGCGTGAGGATGTAGTAGAGCTTCTTGAGCGCCTCGTTCTCGATCTGGCGGACGCGCTCGCGAGAGAGGTTGACGCGCTCGCCGATCTCCTTCAGCGTCATCGGGTCGCCGTTCTCGAGCCCGTATCGCATGCGGATGATCGTCGCGTCACGCTCGTCGATCGCGGCGAGGAGCTTCTCGATCAGCTCCGCCTCGGCGTCGTCGACGAGGATCTGATGCGGCTGCTTGACGTTCTTGTCCTCGAGGATCTCGCTCAGCGTCCACATGTTCTCGAGGCTGATGGTCTGGCTCGAGGAGTTCGAGGCCCGGATCGCCGTCCGGATGATCCCGAGGTTCTCCTGAGGGATGCTCATCGCCTCGGCGATCTCGTCAAACGTCGGCTGCCGTCCCAGCTTGATCGACAGGTTCGACGCGGTGTTCTTCCACTTCGAGATGATCTCCACCATGTACGACGGGATCCTCACCGTCTTCACGGTGTCGATCAGCGCCCGCTTGATCGACTGCTTGATCCACCAGGTCGCGTACGTGCTGAAGCGGCACTCCGCGTCGGGGTCGAATCGCTCGACGGCCTTGAGCAACCCGAGGTTCCCCTCCTCGATCAGGTCCATCAGGGAGAGTCCGCGGTCGACGTAGTTCTTGGCGATGCTGACGACGAGCCGAAGGTTCGCCTTGATCATCTGCTCGCGCGCCGCGGCATCGCCGCGTCGGATCCGGCGCGCCAGCGCCTTCTCCTGGTCGGCGGTGAGAAGGGCAATCCGGTTGATGTCCTTGAAGTACGTCTCGATTCCCGGTTCCTTGACTGCCATGCTCGCCTGCGTGTTGAAAGAGTCGAGTCGACGCGAGGAGCGTGAGGTTCAGAGCCTCGATGGGCGTGAATGAGCCCGCATGTCTGATCGGTAAGACCCGTTCCCTCGTGCTGATTCGTAATCGACAATTCGAGAGCGAATACTTTAAGAGGCCGACGAAGAAAGTCGGTTCGCCGCGCGGGGCGCTTAGACGCTTATACGGCGGGACTTACCGCGCCAAAAAAGCGTCTTGATTGTGGAGCGTGGAAGACGGGAGTCAGCACGTTGAACGGTCGTGGACCGCACGCGCTGAGAAAGTGTCCCGAGCAGGTATGAAGTGAACGACGCCGGCGCAGTCCGCGACGTGACGAGATCGGTGCGCGTGCCGTGTTCTCGACGCCGGGCTACTTCCGTTCGGTCGCGTCGAACGAGCGATCGGTCTCGTCACGCCACCACGCGCGCGCGCGATCGACTGCGCGGGCCTGCGCCTCGCGTCGCTCCTGATAGTTCCGGAGCTGCAGCGTCGCGAGGTAGCCGAAATCATCGCCGGCCTCGCGCCGCAGGATGGTGAAACCCATCGACTGGAAGCCGGAGACGTGGAGGTTGGCGATGACGACGTCGAGGATCTCGTTTCTCTCGGCCGGCGTCGCGTCCGCTTCGCGAAGGAACGTGTCGACGCTCCTGAGAACCGCATATTGGCTGACGCCCGCGATCCGCCTCTGCTCGCGAAGCGTTTTCATCAGAAGTCGCAGCGCGTCGCGGTCCCCGTGCTCGACGAGCGTCTGCGCCGCGAGCACCCTGTCGGCCATTTCGCCATCCTCGAGCCGGGAGCGCAGGAAAGAGCGCGCCGGCTCGTCTCCCCACTCCAGGAGCTCGGCGGCGAGGAAGATACTCGGTCTGCGAGCGAACAGGGCGCGAACATCGTCATGCAGCTGCTCGAGGCCAAGCTCGGAGATCACGCGGAGCGCGGCGCGGATCTCGTAATCCGTGCGCGTCTCGTCGAACGCTTTCCGGAACGCGTCCATGAAATGGGACCAGAGCTCGCCGGCGTCGACCGACGGAGTCGCCTCGCCGCCGTCCTCTGCGATCCGCCGGATGAGCGTCAGACGTCGCACCCGCACGCCGGAGACGGAGTGCGACGCGTACGGATTGAGCTGGCTCTCCGACGTCACGTACCAGCCCGTCCGTCCCGCGCCGCTCGGCGGTGAGCTCAGCAGCGGGATGCCCTCGGTGACCGTCATGCGTCCGTCGAGTCGATAACGCGTCGGCGAGGACGCGGCCACGCCCCTCGACGAGGACGTCACCTCGTCGACCTTCACCTTGTCGACGGCGCCGGCGCGATCGGCGTAGATCACAGGAGTGCCGAGCGGCACGCGCAGCACGCGACCGTCGAGGACCTCGGTCGAGGCGCCTCCGCCGTCCTCCTGCGGTCGCACCAGCACATCGAGACGGACAAGCTCGACGTCGCCCGGAAGCGACGCATCGCCCGCCATGCGCGGCCACGAATGCCGGTGCGCCTCATGCGCGGCGCGCACCGCCTCGGGGACCGCCAGCCAGTCGCGGATCACGAGGGTGACGTCCGGATCGCCGGGCCGGGATGTCGCCCGGGACGCGCGCGCGTGAACGAGGATCTCGCTGCGCCCGGTCAGCCGCGCGAGCTCGGAGATCACCGTCCGGCGATAGGACTGGTTCGACACCTGATGGCCGAGAAGGAGCGTGTCGATCAGCGGCCCGAACTGCGCCTCCGAGAAACTGAGCTTGCGGGAGATGTTCACCAGCAGGGCGGAGGCCGCGCCCTCGCTCGCCGGATTCTCCGAGCGGAGCCCCGACTCGATCCACGAGCGGATCTCCTCGAAGGTCGCCTCGGGCAGCGGCCGGTATCGGTGGATGCGCGCCACCCACTCGCACACGTCGGAAGCGATCGACTGGTCGCGCAGCCCGGTCAGGAACGAGACGAGCACGTCCGGCGAGACGCCGACGCCCGGCAGGCCGGTGGCGCCGTCGGAGCCCGGAAACACCTCGGCGATGCGTTCCCACAGCCGCTGGAAGACCGCGAGCTCGGTACGGCTCAGCGGATCGCTGCCGGAGATCTTCTCCGCGAACGCGGCGAGCAGGCGGTCGGCGATCGAGCGATGCGCCGCGTCCTCGGGCGAGAGAAGGTCGAGCGCGCGTCGGAAGAAGTACTCCGTTTCCGGATCGGTCCAGGAGACCTGAAAGACGGTGTCCTTGTCGGCGAGCTTCTCGAGGATCCCCTGGCGGTCGTCCGGGTCCTCGATGAACGGCAGTCGATCCGCCAGACACGCCACGATCCGGTTCGAGACGTTCGGGTCGGCGCCGCCCAGCTTCGAGACGAGGTAGCGCGTGCCGCCGGCGTCGCCGCGCCGCGCGAGGATCAGCGCGGCCTCGGTGACCAGCAGGTCGGCGCGCTTGCCGGCGTCACGAAACGCCGCCACGTCCCGCTCACGGTCCTCGCCGATCCCCGGCGGACCGTCGGGAGGCATCCGCGCCGTGTCGTCGAAGAGCCTGCGGATCAGCGCGAGCGCGTCCTCGTCGCCGAGACGCGCCCGCGCGAGGATCGACTCGTCCCTCGCGACGGCATCCGAGAGCTCCCGCATCGCCGCCAGCGAGTGCGAATCGCCGAGCAGGCCGAGCGCTTCCACCGCGACCGCGCGAGCCGCGGGCTCGCCGGTCTCGAGCTGATCTCGCAGCTCGGCGACCAGCTTCGGCAGCAGCTCGCCGGGACCGGAGCCGAACAGACCCTCGCGACCGCCGCCCGTCGTGCCGGAGCTCCGGAAACGTTCCTGCACGAACAGGGTGACGTACGGATGACGCTCGCGCTCCAGTCGCGAGCCGGTCTCGAGGTAGAACGTCTCGGCGCCGCGCTCGA
>JBFFXF010000380.1:0-5601 GCA_041569895.1 Planctomycetota bacterium
GACGACGCCGTCCTCGACGATCGCGGTCGGGTGGATCCAGGCCTCTGGTTGCCTCATCCGTGCGTTCCGTTGCCGTTGACCGGCACCCAGTTGCTGCGCGCCGCGGACGCGTACGCCGCCTCGATGACGCGCACCGACGCCAGCGCGGCGTCCGGATTGATCAGCGGGGCTTCCTCGCCGCGGATGCAGCCGATGAAGTTCGCCAGTTGCCGCTTGAAGGCGTCGAGCTTGTTGTAGCCGCCTCCGAAGGACACCCACTTCGAGTTGCCGTCCTGGCGGTAGCGCGATCCGTTCCAGCCCACCAGCAGCGTGCCCTCGGAGCCGAAGACGCTGACGTAGAAATCCGATTCCTTGTTGATCGTCCAGCTCAGATCGACCATGCCCATGACGCCCGCCTCGGTGCGGAACTGCAGCCGAACGGTGTCCTCCACCTCGAGCCCCTGAGCGGCGATGCCGTTCTGCGCCTGCACGTCGCGGATGGGGCCGAGGAGGTACCTGGCGATGTCCACCGAGTGCGAGCCGTTGTCGATGAGGACGCCGCCGCCGGCGATCTCCTTCCTGGAGTTCCACCGCTCGTGCATCAGCACCTTGCTGCAGAAGGTGTTCTCGTAGAGGATGATGTCCCCGAGGATGCCGGACTCGACGATCGCCTTCGCCTTGATGACGTCGTCGACGTAGCGGAATTTCGACGCCATCATGAGTTTCAGCCGACGCTCCTGGGCAAGCGCGACGAGCTCCTCGGCCTCCTCCGATCGCAGCGTCAGCGGCTTCTCGCAGAAGACGTGCACGCCGTCCTCCAGGAAGTGCCTGGCGATCTCGTGGTGGAGGTTCGGCGGCGTGCAGATGATGACCGCGTCGACAAGGTCGGTGATCTCCGGGTCGCGGGAGTCCTCGAACAGCCGGCAGCGGTACTCCTCGGCGGCGGCGCTGCCCGCCTCGGCGCGGGGCTCGACGATGGCCGTCAGTCGCGCCGCGTCGCTCGCCGCGACCGCCTCGAGGTGCGACTGCGCGATGCGGCCGCAGCCGATCAGTCCGAAGCGGACTCTCTCATTGGATGCGCGATCTCGTGGGCTCATGGCAGTGTGGCGATCGGAGTCAGCCTTCAGCGGTCAGCGGGAGAGCTTCTCGGCGACCTCGCGGATCGAGGCCGCGATGTACTCGACGTGCTCCGGCAGCAGTTTCTCGTTCCATGCCAGGACGACGACGCCGGCCAGCGCCTCGATGCCGCCCGGGGTGTCGGCGCGGTCGTAGACGACCTGCGGGTCGTTCCTGCGGTGCTCTCCGACGAACGGGAACTCGCTCTTCCCGAACGTCCGGCGGTCGCGGAGCACCTCGCACTCGAAGGCGAGCTTTCGGATGTAGCGCGGCGCGCACGCGATGCCGCGCTCGCGGAGCTCGGCGCCGACGGCGTCGGCCCCGCCCTCGATGACGTCCGCGTCGACGCGGATCGGATACTTCCAGTAGACGTGCGTGGCGCGCGGGCCGACGACGGGGGCCGACACGCCGGGCGCGCCCTCGATGCTGTCGGTCAGCAACCGGGCCATCTCGACCCGCTGGCGCACCATGTCGTCCAGCTTCTCGAGCTGCGCCAGCGCCACCGCGCCCTGGAGCTCCGTCATGCGGTAGTTGAGCGCCAGGAAGTAGTGGTCCGGCGACGGGTCGCCGTAACCCCACGCCTTGTCGATGAAGAGCTTCATGCGACGTCCGAGGTCGGCGTTCGGGGTCACCACGATGCCCCCCTCGCCCGTCGTCATGTGCTTTCCCTGCTGCAGGCTGAAGCAGCCGATGGCGCCGAGCGTGCCGATGTCGCGGCCGTCGTACGTCGCGCCGTACGCCTGCGCGCAGTCCTCGATCACCGGGATGTCGCGTGCGCGGCAGAGCTCGAGGATCGGGCCCATCTCGCACGGGTTGCCGAAGAGATGCGTGACGATCACCGCCCGGGTGCGGCGCGTCATCTTCCTCTCGATGGTCTCGGCCGTGACGTTGCAGGTGAGCGGGTCGACGTCGGCGAAGACCGGAATCGCCGCCTGGTAGAGGATCGGCGTGATGGCGCCCATGTCGGTGATCGGGCTCGAGATCACCTCGTCGCCCGGCTCGGGATCGATCGCCGCGACGGCCGTGTGGATGGCGGCCGTGCCCGAGGAGCAGCAGCGCGCGAACGGGACGCCGAGGCGCCCGGCGAAGCGCTCCTCGAACGCCTTGACCTGCGTGCCCCTGGTGCAGTTCAGGGTGCCCGACTCGACCACCTGGCGGAGCACCGCCAGCTCCTCCTCGCCGAGGGATCGCCCGGTGGAGTCGGCGTCGGAAGGAAGTGTCATGCGAGTCGTCGTGGGCACGGTTGTCCTCCTCGTGAAGTGGTCAGCGAATCAGTGCCGCGTCGAAGGATCGCAGGGGAAGGTCGCCGGCCGCCGCGACGGCCCGCGCGTGCTCCTCCAGGGTCACCGGCTCGAAGTGGGCCTTGAGGGCATCGATGACCGTGTCGACGAAGCGGAGCTTGCTCCCGGTATCGAGGTCCATCCCCGGGAAGAAATCGAGGCCGTCGACGGCGTCCCCGCCGAGGAAGTCGAGCGGGTGGAGCAGGAACGACGGTTCGGTGCGCGTCGCCCGGCAGAGCCCGATGGCGAGCTTCAGGTAGGCGACCGCGAGGCGTCGAGAGAACCTCGACAGGTAGAGCAGGTAACTCAGGTGAATCGGCACGCGGAAGATCGGCATCGTCGTCACCGGAATCTCGACCAGCGATCCGGACTCGAGCTTCCACGAGTAGCTCCGGTTCGATCGCAGGCCGTCGCGGAGCGAGCCGAAGAGCCGCTTCCGTTGCTCGCGCTCCTCGGGCGAGAGTCCGCGGCTCTTCCAGAAGTAGTACGCGCGGGCGAGCGGGCCGATGAAGGTCGGCAGCGTGCTGGCGTCGTACAGGAACTCCTCCTCCGCGAGCACTCGCAGCGTGTCGCGGCTCAGGCTGTAGCCGGGCCCGCGAAAACCGCGAGGTCGTTGTCCGGTGGCTTTCTCGATGTGGAGCTGCGCGGTGCGGATCTCGTCGCGCACTTGCTCGTACGAGTAGCTGTGCAGCCACGGCTCGTGGTGGAACGAGTGGTTGCCGATCTCGTGCCCCGCTCCGGCGACGGCGCGCAGCGCCGCGTGGTTCGTCTCGATCGCGGCGTCCTGGCCGACGACGAAGCACGTCACCGTCAGCCCGTGCGCGTCCAGTCGCTCGAGGATGATCTCCGCCGCGCGGTCGAGATAGGACGGGAACGCATCCCACCCGGCGTCGCCGTGGGTCTTCATGTACGACCACTGGTTGTCGAGGTCGATCGAGATGCTGATGCGGGGTCTGGTCACGATGATGCGCCGCGACGCGGCTCGTCGCGGCAGTTCGGGCGGCTCGCTCCGGGCAGACTCCGTCCCCCTCGACTCCCGGAGGAGTCGTCACGAAGCGCCTGCGCGGCGCCGATCGCCGCCCTTTCCGAGATCCTGAGGGGACCTCAGTCGGGCGTGTCGGTCGGGGTCGCTGGCGATTCGTCCGGGGGCGCGTCGCCGTCGGGCGGAAAGTGCTCGACGAGCGGCGGGAGGATCTTCCCGAGTGCGCCGAAGTAGATCTCTCGTGTGGACTCCAGCGAGCCCTCGAAGTCGCCCGAGAGCACCACGATCGCGTGGTACCTCGGGCGCTCGGTGAGGTCGGCGAGCCGGAGCTTCGCGACCTCGGGCGCGAAATGTCCGAGGTAATAGAAACTGTAGAGGCAATACACGTGCCGCGACCCGACCGTCCAGTGCGTCTCGTAGAAGACCGGATCGGGCGCGAGCCCGGTGCCGGGGACGGTCACCGTGTCGCTGTTCTCGAGCTTCATTCCCTGATAGGGGAAGCAGATTCCCGGGTAGTGCACGCCCGACGCGCCGCCAGTGACGTAGCCGACCCACAGGTCGAGCGACCGCGCCCCCGCGCTGTGGCGACGGTAGACGTGGTCCGACACGCCGGCGATCTGCAGCGCCTTGGCGGAGATATCGAGGTCCTCCGAGGTCCACCCCGGCCCGAAGACGTCGGCGGGGAACTCGGCGAGGGGGACGGCCGGCGGCAGCGACTCGCGCTCCGGCGTGGTCGCCTCGAGGAGCAGTCTCGCGCCGAGGGCGATCCAGACGATGAGGGCGAGCGCCCCGAGTCGGCTCATGCTCGCGCCTCCCCGGCCTCGGCGCCGGTCGTCTGCCGCGGTGCGTGGTCCGGCTCGCGTCGCTCGGCGCGCCCGGAGCCCGGTCGCCGGAAGAGCCACGCGTAGAAGCGCGCGGCGCCCCAGAGCAGAGCGAGGCTGACGAGGAACACCCCGAGCCCGAGGGCCTCGTGGACGACGCCCTCCGTCAGGTCGTAGTCGAACCACCAGAGCGTCGTCCCGACGATGACGATCCGCAGCGTGTTGATGGCGATGGTGATCGGCACTGCCGTGAGCATCAGCAGCGCCCCCTGCAGGACGCCGGTGTCCAGAAGGTAGGCGATGAGGACCGCGAGTGCGGTGATCGCGACCAGCGATCGGATGCCGCTGCAGGCGTCGGCGACCTCGAGCGATCGCGAGCCTATGTCGATGACGTTCGCCCGCGGCATCGCGGGGACGTCGAGCGCCAGCAACGTCTCCGCCGAGGTGCGCGTCGCCATCGACTTGAGCTCGAGGCGCAGCGGCCTCAGGAGGACGGCCGGCGGCGGCAGGCAGAAGAGCAGGTAGAGGAACGGAAACGGCGCCGCGCGGATGACGCCCCAGCCGAGGACGAATCCGACGCTGCCGATGAAGGCCCCGTAGAGGCCGGCTCGCTGCGGGAAGTTGAGGGAGCCGTACGCGCCGGCGAAGTAGACGCCGACCGAGGCGACCACGAGCGCCAGTCCGAGGAGCGACCTCCCCGCCGGCACGCGGCCGAGGCGCTGACGGTTCGCCCAGAGGACGACGCCCGCGATCACCGGGATGAGGAAGCCGTGGGAGAACTCGGGGTCCACGCTCCACTGCCCGACGAGCCACGTCAGAACCGGCCAGAAAAGACAGATGAACCCGACCGACGTCGCCGCGACGAGCGCGGCGTGCGAGCGCAGATAGTCCGCTACCGTCACGGACCGGTCGCCGCAAGACGTGCCCGGCCCGGGCGGAGCGCCCTTGTCTCGGGGAGCTCCCCGCGTTGACATCTCGTACCTCGAACGCAGTCCCACCAATCACCCCCACCCTGGTCACAGCAACCGCCACGCCGAAAAGGGTCCCCGGCGCGCAAACGGAGACCCGTTCTCGAGGATCGTACGTGAGTGGTGTGCCTCCGTGTCCGCCCGGTGTGCGAAGGCCAGCAGACACGCCACGCAGCGCGGTCGCCCCGACCGGTACTTGCTTCTCCTGAACGCCTCGTTACCTACGGCCCAAGACCGATAATTGTAGCAGTGCTCCGGAGCGCCAGAAACGAATTTTCGCGTCAGAATCTGTCTCGAAATGGGAGGGTATGGTCCGGTAAACCAGCCGGAAGGCGCGTGTTTGCGGCAGGGGGGTTACCTGGCCGAGTGCGAAGTGCAGGTCGCGTCCCACGGCGAGTGAGGTCCGCCGACAACCGAGAAGCAGGCGGCCCGGGGCACGGGGACGGGAACGGGTA
>JBFFXF010000381.1:0-5579 GCA_041569895.1 Planctomycetota bacterium
CCCGGAGATCCGCAAGCGGCTCGAGTACGAGATGAAGGTCATCGAGACGACGGGATACGTCAGCTACTTCCTCATCGTCTGGGACTTCATCCGCTACGCGCGCGAGCATGGCATCCCGGTCGGTCCCGGCCGCGGCTCGGCGGCCGGCAGCATCGTCGCGTATGCGCTCGGCATCACCAACGTCGATCCGCTCCACTACGGGCTCCTCTTCGAGCGCTTCCTCAATTCGGATCGCATCTCGATGCCGGATATCGACATCGACTTCTGCATGGATCGCCGCGGCGAGGTGATCGAGTACGTCAAGCGGAAGTACGGCGAGGACCGCGTCTGCCAGATCATCACCTTCGGGACGATGGCGGCGCGCGCCGTCATCCGTGACGTCGGGCGCGTCATGAGCATCCCGCTCCCCGACGTCGACGCCATCGCCAAGAAGATCCCGGCCGGACCGGGCGTCAAGCTGGCGGACAGCCTCCAGGATCCCGAGCTGCGGCGGCTGGCGGAGTCGGACTCGAAGATCAAGGAGCTCTTCGACGTCTCGCTGAAGCTCGAGGGGCTCAACCGGCACTCCTCGACGCACGCCGCCGGCGTCGTCATCTCCGACGCGCCGCTCATCGACACGCTGCCGCTGCAGAAGAACGGGGCGGACATCACGACGCAGTTCGGCATGGACGACCTCGAGGTCTGCGGCATGCTGAAGATGGACTTCCTCGGCCTGCGAACGCTGACGATCATCCACGAGGCGCTGCGGCTGATCGAGGAGACCACTGGCGAGCGTCTCGACATCGACGCCGTGCCGCTCGACGATGCGAAGACCTACGAGATGCTCCAGCGCGGCGACGCCGCCGCCGTGTTCCAGCTCGAGTCGGCCGGCATGCGCGACCTCCTCCGCCGCCTGCGACCGGACCGCTTCGAGGACCTCGTCGCGGTCCTCGCCCTCTACCGCCCGGGACCGCTCGGCAGCGGCATGGTCGACACCTACATCCGCTGCAAACACGGCCAGGAGAGCATCACGTACGAGCACGAATCCCTGCGCCCCATCCTGGAGGAGACCAACGGCATCATCCTCTACCAGGAGCAGGTGATGCGCATTGCGCACGACATGTGCGGCTTCACGCTCAACGAGGCCGACAGCCTGCGCAAGGCGATGGGGAAGAAGAAGCCGGAGATCATGGCGAAGTTCCAGCAGAAGTTCCTCGACGGCGCCTCGAGCAACGGCGTCGAGCGCCGCAAGGCGGAGAGGATCTGGGAGCTGATCGTCTACTTCGCCGGCTACGGGTTCAACAAGTCGCACTCGACCGCCTACGCGCTCGTCAGCTACCAGACGGCCTTCCTGAAGGCGAACTACCCGACCGAGTTCATGGCCGCGGTGATGAGCTGCGAGATGTCGAACATCGACAAGATGGTCGAGGTCAACCTCGAGGAGTGCCGGCGGCTCGGCATCGAGATCCTGCCGCCGCACATCAACCGCTCGAAGCGCGGCTTCTCCGTCTCCGACGGCAAGATCTGGTACGGGCTGGAGGCCGTCCGGGGAGTCGGCGGCAAGGTGGTCGAGGCCATCATCGAGGAGCGCAACCGGGACGGCGAGTTCCGATCGATCTACGAGTTCTGCGATCGCGTCGACGCCGCCGCGCGCCACAAGAGCGTTCTCGAGTGCCTCGTCAACTGCGGCGCCTTCGATTGCTTCGAGCGGCCGCGATCACAGCTCTTCGCGGTGATCGAGAGCGCCATCCAGCGCGGCAACGCCTCGCAGAAGGACGCCGATGCGGGGCAGCTGACGATGTTCGAGCTCCTCGAGGCCGACAACGGCGACGGCGGCGACAGCGCCGTCGTCGACGAGCACTACCCGGATCTCCCCGAGTGGCCCGAATCGGAGAAGCTGTCGCGCGAGCGCCAGACGCTCGGATTCTACCTCTCCGGCCACCCGCTGGCGCGCTGGGAGTCGATCGTGCGGCAGTTCGCCACCCACCGCGTCGCGGACGTCGCCGGCGGCAAGAGCGGTGATCGAGCGGTGCTCGGAGTGCAGATCTCGAAGATCACCAAGAAGGTCTCGAAGCGGACCGGCGGCCCGTTCTGGATCGCGCAGGTCGAGGACCTCAGCGGATCGATGGAGATCTTCGTCTCGCAGGAGCTCCACGAGCGCTCCGGCGATCTGCTCGCTCCGGAGTCGATCGTTCTCCTCCGCGGCGTGATCAACCAGCGGGAGACCAACGTGTCGGTCAACGTGCGCGAGGTGCTCCCGATCGAGGAGGGGCCGTCGCGGCTGACGAGAGACCTCAGCGTGGTCATCGACGTCGACTCGGGGCCGGCCGTCGAGGACCTCATATTCCGGCTGAAGACGCTCCTCGACGGCCACCGCGGCGACACGCCCGTCTTCCTCGTCCTCCGCAACCGCGACGACCAGTTTGTCACCATCCAGGTCGGCCGCGACAGCTACGTCGAGCCGGCGGCGCCGCTCTTCGAGGAGATGGAAGCGATCCTCGGCCGCAACCGCGTCCTCGTCAACCGCAGGACGACGCGTCCGGTGTGAACGGCCGAAGAGCCCGCCAGCGGCCTCCGGCGGCGGGCGAGCCGGGCGGACATCGCCCTGTCGATACGGTAAAATTGCGTCCTCATGAACGCGGAGATCACGTCCGACAGGGACGCGGGGAACCGCACGCCCGCCGCCGTGGACGACACCCTGAGACGAATCCGTCACAATCTGACGGCGATCGTGAAGGAGGTCGCCGAGGCCTGCAAGCGCGTCCGCCGCGATTTCGATGACGTCACCATCCTGCCGGTGACGAAGTACGTCGAGCCGGAGCTCGTGCGACTCCTCGTCAAGGCCGGCCTGCAGAGGATCGGCGAGAGCACCGTCCAGGAGGCGGTCCGCAAGCGCGAGGCTCTCGCGGATGCCCTCGGCGGGGCGGGACCGATACGCTGGCACCTCGTCGGTCACCTGCAGAGGAACAAGGTCAACAGGGCGCTCGAGATCTTCGACGTCATCCACTCGCTGGACTCGTTCCGACTCGCCGAGGCGATCGACCGGCGCGTCCCGGCCTCGTCGCGACCGGCGCCACGCCTCTTCGTCGAGGTGAACGTCGCCGGCGAGAGCTCCAAGGGCGGCGTCGCGCCCGGAGACGTGCTCGACCTCCTCGGCCGGATCCACGACGAGACGTCGCTCGGTCCGTCGCTCGAGGGCCTGATGACCATCGGGCCGCCGGATGTCGACCCCGAGGAGACGCGGCGTCATTTCGCCAACCTCCGCGAGCTCCGGGACACGGCGATCCGCGCGGAGCTGCTGCCCGAGTCCGCGGGGCTGTCGATGGGGATGAGCGACGACTTCGCGCTCGCCGTCGAGGAGGGCGCGACCATCGTGCGGATCGGCTCGCGGCTCTTCGAGGGACTGCCGAGGCGATCGAGGAAGTAGGGCGAGGAAGAGACGGAGCCAGGAAGAGGGCTGGAGACGCGGACGTGGTGATGAGTAGTTTCGTTCAGATACGGACCCGTTCCCGGGAGCTCGGGCACGGGGACGGGAACGAAGGCGGCGGAGATCGTCCTCTGTAGCAGCGAGCGGCACGAGCGATGCCCGAGATCATCATCGAGAACGGCCCGCAGAAGGGGCAGCGGATCACGCTCGATCCCCCCGGACCGTTCGTCTTCGGCCGCGACTCGAGCGCCAGCGTCCCGATCCGCGACCCGATGGCCTCCCGGAAGCACTGCCGCATCGAGCTCCGCAACGGGAGCTACATCCTCGTCGATGCGGGCAGCGCCAACGGCACCTTCCTCAACGGCACGCGGCGCGCCCGGCACGAGCTCTCGAAGGGCGACCGCATCAAGATCGGCGAGACGCTGCTGACCTTCTTTCCCGACCGCGTCGACGATGAGCTGATCGGCAAGGTGATCTCCGGCTTCGAGGTGCTCGAGCGCATCGGCCAGGGCGGCATGGGCACCGTGTACAAGGCCCGGCAGATCAGCCTCGATCGCCTGGTCGCGCTCAAGGTGCTCTCCCGCGAGCTCGCGGCCGATCGCAGCTTCGCCGAGGCGTTCCACCGCGAGGCGCGCGCCGCCGGGCAGGTCAACCACCCCGCCATCGTGCAGGTGTACGATGTCGACACGGTGCAGGTCGACGGCCAGGAGATCACCTTCTTCGCCATGGAGTACATGCCCGGCGGCAGCGTCGAGGACCTGCTCAACCGCCAGAAGAAGCTGACGCTCGTCCGCGCGCTCGACATCACGCTCGACACGGCGCGAGGCATCCGTTTCGCCGAGAAGCGCGGCCTGGTGCACCGCGACATCAAGCCCGGCAACCTGATGATCAGCGAGAGCGGCATGGTCAAGATCGGCGACCTCGGCATCGCGCGTCGTGCCGAGGCCGGCGCCAAGGTGTCCCAGGAGGACGGCGTCAGCGGCTCGCCGCACTACATCTCGCCGGAGCAGGCGCGCGGCGAGGACCTCGACTCCGGCGCCGACATCTACTCGCTCGGCGTGTCGCTGTACCACATGCTCGCCGGCAGGCCGCCGTTCGTCGGCTCGAACGCGAAGGAGCTGGTGCTCAAGCACCTCAACGAGCCGCCGCCCGACATCACGAAGCTCCGCTCGGGGCTTCCCGCCGAGGTCGTGGCCCTGGTGACGCGCATGATGGCGAAGTCGCGGGCCGAGCGGTACCCGGACGCGGGCGAGCTCATCGACGAGCTCGAACGCATCGTCGCGCGGTTGAAGTCGCCGCCCGCCCAGTTCCGGCGACGTCCATCGCCGCGCCGCGTGCTGATGGTCGCCGGAACGGTGGCGCTGCTCCTCGCGCTCGGCACCTTCGTCGGCGTCGCCGTGCACTTCTCCACGCAGCGGTTCCGGCAGGCGCAGAGCGAGCTCGAGCTGGTGCGCGGCCAGATCGAATCCGCGCTCGGAGACCTCGAGTCGAGCCTCGAGACGGATGACCTCGAGGACGCCAGGGAGGCGCGGCAGCGGCTCGATGAGCTCTTCGAGAAACGACGCATCCTCCTGCCGCAGCTCGAGGACCTCGTCGTCCGCTTCACCACGGCGCGCGCGAGCCTCGATCGGCTCGAGGCCGCGGCGCAGGAGGAGGGCCGCGCGCGGGAAGCGCAGACGGCGCTCGAGAAGGCCCTCGAGCGCCAGCCCGGCGATCTCGCGACCATCACGGATCCCGACGCGTTCGGCGCGTTCGTGCGGCCGCTCGAGCAGGTGGTCAAGAAGTACCCTGGCACGCTGGCGGCCGAGACCGCTCTCGGGAAGATCGACACTCTGGAGTCGGCGCGCAACGCCCTGACAAAGAAGCTGCGGAGAGCGCGCGAGGGCTTCGACGCGCTCGAGCTCAAGCTGAAGACGCTCCTCGGATTCGATCCACCGGCCTTCAAGTCCGCGCTCGACGCCACGCGCGACTACGTCGCGAAGCACGCGGGGACGCCGTACGAGCGGGAGGCGCGCGCCAAGCTGGAGACGACGCGCCTGGCGATGATCCGCCACGTCACGCGCATCCTCGCCCGGCTCGAGAGCGCCTCCGAAAAGACGCGTCGGGACGTCATCCGCCAGCTGCAGCGCGTTCGCCTCGAGGTCGAGGGAGATGCGCTCGAGCGCATCGACGA
>JBFFXF010000382.1:0-5547 GCA_041569895.1 Planctomycetota bacterium
GTCGACCTCTACCGGCGCCTTGCGCCCCGGCACACCCGTGAACACGAAGATGCCGTTCGTGCCGAGGTACTTCAGGAGCTCGAAGGAGACGCGCGAGGCGCCGGCGGCCTCGTAGACCACCTCGATGTTGCCGATCTTCTCCGGCAGCTCCTCGAGGCTCGTGTCCTCGGCGGAGACGTAGCGCGCTCCGATCGCCTCGACGATCCTGGCCTTCTCGCTCGACGTCGAGTCCCGCGAGTAGACGTGGGTCTTGAAGCCGGCGTTCGCCAGCGCCATGGCGCCGAGAAGGCCGACCGGACCGGCGCCGAGCACGAGCGCCGTGTGGCAGTATCCGTTGCCGCTTCCCTGCTCGGCCGGACACGCCCACGGCAGTCGCGTCTGCACCTGCCAGATCTGCGTGATCGCCTTCTCGGCGATGGTCAGCGGCTCGACGAGGACCGCGACCTCGCGGAGCTCGCGCGGCACGACGTTCATGTACTTCTCGTCGTCAACCACGAGCTCGGTCATGAATCCGTGGGCTTCCTTGATGCCGCGTTCCCTGATGTCGCCCGTGAAGCAGAAGTCCTGTCGATCCGAGCGGCATGCGACACAGTGACCGTGCGGGCAGGGCCGGCGAACGCCGGGCACGACGAGGTCCCCGACTCGGACGCGGGACACATCGCGTCCGACCTCGACGACCTCGCCGAGGGACTCGTGGCCGATGACCAGATGCTCGTCACCCGGCGGCGGCGTTCCGTATTCGAAGGCGCAGATCTCGCGATCCGTGCCGCAGACGCCGACGTCGAGCATGCGCAGCCTGACGTCGGTCGCTCGCTCGATGTCGGGCTCGTCGACGTCGATGAGCCGGACGTCCCTGGCCTCGGGAAGGACGGTGATCGCCTTCATCTTCGCCACTCCTTCTGTCAGTCGTTCAAGTGGAGTTGCTCTCGCGAGTGCCGGTGATCGAGCACCGGCCGCGTGTCGCTGTCGCTGGAAAACCGCGCTCGTCCGGCGAGCTCGCCGAGAGCCGCCGTCATCTCGTCGCGGACGCGAAGGTCCGCGAGCAGTCGAGAGTGCGGGGAGAGGTCGACGGTGAGCTGTCCGCCCCGCGGGCCGAGCGGCGCCACGTCGAGCCGCCGGCGGAGCTCCTCCACCGGCCGGTCCCAGAGCTCCTCCCACTTCATCGCCAGCAGCGGCCTCGCGCGCAGGCCGAGGTGGTAGCCCGCGACGATCGACTCGATGCAGTCGCCGAACTCGTCCGGCTGGTGCAGCATGTAGCGGAAGACGCCGCCGGCGCAGATCGCCGCGGCCATGGGCCGGTGCGTCTGCGCCAGCTCGGTCGCCTTGACCGCGATCTCGCCGAGGGGGTGCGTGTCGAAGCCGGTGACGACGTGCCAGATGTCGTGCGTCTGACGCACGCGCATCAGGATATAGTCGATTTCGTCCTGGACATCGATCTTGCGGTAGTAATTGGGATCGAAGCCGAAGCGGTCGAGGTGCTCCGTGTACTCCCTGCCGAGAGTGCCGCGCGGCAGTTTCTTCAGCTTCTCGGTGTCGGGAACCGGCCGCAGATAGCGCTCGCGGATCATCTCCTGGACGCTGACATCGCGGACCGTGAAGCGCAGCAGCTCGGACGTCGACTTCGACTTTCTCAGCCCGTCCTCGATATCGAAAACGGAGCTCGTGTTCTGCGGGTCGAGCATCAGGCCGATGGCGCCCTTGAGCAGCGTCAGATAAGATCCGTGAGCGTGCTGTTTCTTGTGGCGATTGAGAAACTTTTCGAGGAGACCCATCGGCGCCTCCCGGACTGCCTCGTGGTGACGTTGCTTGTGCTCCCCCTGTGGACCCCTGTGGTCTGGCGGGCATCCTGTTGGACGCCGGCGGCGCGGCGCGGTCACACCGGAGAGCGCGAGTGACGCCGTGTAACCGATCGGCGGGGCCCGCGTCCAAGAGGGAAGGGACCGCGACGGTCCCGACAGTGGGACGAGGCACCGGATGAACCAGCTCTCCGAGAGATTCGAATCGAGCGTCCCGGCGGCGGCCGAGTGGCTGGAGACGGATGGCCGGGGCGGGTTCGCGTCCGGCACGGTCTCCGGCCAGCGCACTCGCCGCTATCACGCGCTGCTCCTCGTCGCCCGGACTCCGCCGACGGGGCGACTTGTCCTCGTCAACGGGTTCGACGCGCTGGTCAGGACGCAGGACGGCGAGTTCGCGCTCTCCTCGCAGTTCTACGCGCCGGGCGTCCTGCACCCCGATGGGGCGTCGCGGCGGGTCGGTTTCGAGATCGACCCGTGGCCGCGCTGGACGTTCCTCCTCGAGATCGGCGCGCGCATCGTGCAGGAGATCTTCGTGCCGTCCGGCAGGCCGGCGGTGGTGGTCACGTGGCGCGCTCTCGACCCCATGCCGCGCGCCGAGCTGCTCGTGCGCCCGTTCCTCTCCGGCCGCGACTACCACGCCCTGCATCGCGAGAACCCGTCGATCGATCTCGGATCCCGCGTCGAGGGCGAGCGGGTCGTCTGGCAGCCGTATCGCGATCTGCCCGCCGTGGTGTCCCTCGCGAATGCGCGCTTCGGCCACGAGCCCCTCTGGTACCGAAACTTCCTCTACGAGGAGGAGCACTCGCGCGGCCTCGACGACATCGAGGACCTCGCCTCGCCCGGGACGCTTCGCTGGGACCTCTCGACGGGCGACGCCGTGTGGATCCTCGCCGCCGACCTCGACACCGGCGCGGCGCAGACGCCGGGTCTCCCCGCCGCCGAGCTCGCCGCGGACCTGCGGGCGAGCGAGGCGCGCCGGCGCCGGTCGTTCCCGTCCCGGCTCCACCGGTCGGCCGAGGCCTACCTCGCGCGCCGCGGCACCGGCAAGACGATCGTCGCCGGGTACCCCTGGTTCACCGATTGGGGCCGCGACACGTTCATCGCGCTGCGCGGGCTCTGCATCGCGGGGGGGCGCCTCGACGACGCCCGCGCGATCCTCCTCGAGTGGGCCGAGCACATCTCGGAGGGCATGCTGCCGAACCGCTTCCCCGACCACGGCGAGGAGCCGCAGTTCAACTCGGTCGACGCATCGCTCTGGTACGTGATCGCCGTTGGCGAGTTCCTCGAGGCGGCGTCCGCGAACGGCACCCTGCACCGTGGCCACCGCCAGCGGCTCGAGGAGGCCGTCGAGACCATCCTGCGCGGCTACTCGGCGGGCACTCGACACGGAATTCGCATGACTCCCGATGGGCTCCTCGCCGCCGGCGAGCCGGGCGAGCAGCTCACGTGGATGGACGCCAGGGTCGGGGACTGGGTGGTGACGCCGCGCATCGGCAAGCCGGTCGAGGTCGAGGCCCTCTGGCTCAACGCTCTCGCCATCGCGAGCCGGTTCTCGCCGCGGTGGGCGGAGATCCTCGAGCGCGGCCGCCGCGCGTTCGGCGAGCGCTTCTGGAACGACGCCGGTGGCTCCCTCCACGACGTCGTCGACTGCGATCACCGGCCGGGCACCGTGGACTGGCGCTTCCGGCCGAACCAGATCTTCGCGGTGGGGGGCCTGCCGCTCGTCCTCCTGCCGGACGACCGCGCCCGGGCGGTGGTCGACGCGGTCGAGTCGCGTCTCTGGACGCCACTCGGCCTGCGCTCGCTCGCCCCGGGCGAGCCGGGCTACGTCGGCCGCTACGAGGGCGGCGTGCTCCAGCGAGACGGCGCCTACCACCAGGGCACCGTCTGGCCGTGGCTGATCGGTCCCTTCGTCGAGGCGTGGGTGCGCGTGCGGGGCCGCACGGCGCGGTCGCTGGAGGATGCCCGCGCGCGATTCGTCGAGCCGCTTCTCCGCCACCTCGACGAGGCCGGACTCGGACACATCTCGGAGATCGCCGACGCGGACGCCCCGCACACGCCGCGGGGATGTCCCTTCCAGGCGTGGTCGCTCGGTGAGCTGCTCCGCCTCGAGCACGCGGTTCTCGGCGCCCGCGCCGATCGCGGCGCGTCGAGGCCGTCTTCCGGGGTGGTCCCCCCCGCGCCGGCGCGATCGCGCGCCGATGAGGGCTCGTGAGATGAGCACCACGATCGTCGATCAGGCCGCGGGTTTCGGGCAGCGCCGCGAACGCGCGCCCGCGTGGGTGGCCCTGCGGGCGCACTGGCCCGAGTACCTGATGGAGGCCGCCGGGCTCGGCATCTTCATGGTGTCGGCCTGCGCGTTCGGCATCCTGCTGGAGCACCCGGCGTCGCCGGTGCAGCGAGCGATCCCCGATCCCTTCGTGCGTCGCGCGCTGATGGGCGTCGCGATGGGCGCCACGGCGATCGCGATCATCTACTCGCCGTGGGGCAAGCAATCCGGCGCGCACATCAACCCGGCGGTGACGCTGGCGTTCCTTCGGCTCGGCAGGGTCCAGCCCTGGGACGCGACTTTCTACATGCTCTTCCAGTTCGCCGGCGGGCTCGCGGGCGTCTTCCTGGTGCACGCGATTGCCGGAGCGGCGCTCGCGAACGCGGCCGTCAACCACGTCGCCACGGTCCCCGGTTCGAGCGGGACCGGCGTCGCCTTCGTCACCGAGGTCGCCATCTCCCTCGTGCTGATGCTCGTGGTGCTCGCGGTGTCGAACTCGGCTCGCGCCGCGAGGGCCACCGGGCTGTTCGCGGGACTGGTGGTCGCCTCGAACATCACCTTCACCGCGCCCTTCTCGGGAATGAGCATGAACCCGGCGCGCACGCTCGCGTCGGCCGTCCCGGCCGGCGTGTGGACCGGGCTCTGGATCTACTTCACGGCGCCGCCGATCGGCATGCTTCTCGCCGCCGAGGTGTACCGGTGGCTGCGCGGGCGGCGGCGCGTCTTCTGCGCCAAGCTCCACCACGACAACGACAGGCGCTGCATCTTCTGCGCCTCCCGACCGGTATCGGGTGACGGAGACGGACCATGAGAACTCGCTGCATCTTCTCGACGACCCTGATCGCCTTTCTCCTGTCGTGTGCGGTCGCCGTGCTCATCGGGGCGCCGCGGGACCCGGCAACGGTCTCCGCGCCGGCTCGCGGGACCGATGCGCTGCGCGCCGCGCGACCCGCCGTGGCGGCGGTCGAGTCGGTCGGGCTGACCGTCTCCGACATGGAGCGCTCGATCGACTTCTACTCGACGGTGCTGGCGTTCGAGAAGGTCTCGGACCGGGAAGTCGCCGGCGGCGATCACGAGCGGCTGCAGGGGGTCTTCGCCGCTCGCATGCGCGTCGTGCGGATGCGGCTGGGCGGGGAGATCCTCGAGCTCACCGAGTTCATCGCGCCGAGGGGGCGTGCGATCCCCGAGGACTCGCGAGGCAACGACCTCTGGTTCCAGCACGTCGCCATCATCGTCAGCGACATGGACCGGGCGTACGACCAGCTGCGGCGGCATCGGGTCGAGCAGATCTCGCCGGAGCCGCAAACGCTCCCGGAGTGGAACCTCCAGGCGGGCGGCATCCGGGCGATCTACTTCAAGGATCCCGATCGCCACCCGCTCGAGCTGCTCCAGTTCCCGCGCGGGAAGGGCGATCCGCGCTGGCACCGGCCGACCGATCGGCTCTTCCTCGGCATCGACCACACGGCGATCGCCGTCGACGAC
>JBFFXF010000383.1:0-5523 GCA_041569895.1 Planctomycetota bacterium
GGCTGCGCCACCAGCGTCGCGACGACTTCTGGAAGCACGGCTCGGTGTGCGAGGAGTTCGATCGCATCACCTGCCCGGTCTACGCCATCGGCGGCTGGGCGGACGGCTACAGCAACGCCGTTCCGCGACTGCTCTCCGGGCTGCGAGCGCCGCGCAAGGGACTCGTCGGGCCGTGGGCGCATCTCTATCCGCACCAGGGCGTGCCGGGACCCGCGATCGGGTTTCTGCAGGAGGCGCTTCGCTGGTGGGACCACTGGCTGCGCGGCGTCGACACCGGCATCATGGAAGAACCTGTCTATCGCGTGTGGATGCAGGAGGGCGTGCCGCCGCGCTCGTTCTATCCCGAGCGCCCCGGCCGATGGGTCGCCGAGCCATCGTGGCCGTCGCCCCGCATCCGCACGGAACGCCTCGTCCTCGAGCCGGACCGCCTCGAGTGGCGGAGCGGGAAGGACTCGAGCGCGAGCCAGCCGGGCAGTGCGCTCGAGATCTCATCGCGCCTGACCGTCGGACTGGTCGGCGGGCGCTGGTGCAGCTTCGGCGTCGAGGGGGAGCTGCCGGGCGACCAGCGCGAGGACGACGCGAACTCGCTGGTCTTCGATTCCCGCGCGCTCGAGGAGAAGCTGGAGATCCTCGGCGCTCCCGTGGCGCGGCTCGAGATCACCGCCGACCGTCCGGTGGCGCTGATCGCCGTGCGGCTGAACGACGTCGCGCCGGACGGCTCCTCGACGCGCGTCACCTACGGGCTTCTCAACCTGACCCACAGAAACAGCCACGAGCGACTCGAGCCCCTCGACCCGGGGCGACGTCACGCCGTCACCGTGCCGCTCAACGATGTCGCGCACGTGTTTCCGGCCGGCCATCGCGTCCGCCTGGCGATCTCGACGGCGTACTGGCCGATCGCGTGGCCGGCGCCGGAGCCGGTGCGGCTCGCCGTGTTCACGGGCGCCAGCGGGGTCGAGCTGCCGGTGCGACCGGCGTGGTCGCGCGACGCCGAGCTGCGCCCCTTCGAGAGACCGGAGAGCGCCGAGCCGAGCGAGGAGGTCGACATCCACTCCTTCGGCGTCACCCGGAGGATCGATCGCGATCGCGCCACCGGAGAGACCGTCTACACCGTCTCGGTCGACGCCACCGAGACCGGCGACATCGCGCTCTACCGCCTCGAGTCGATCGACCTCGAGGCGGGCCACGCCGTCGAGGAGCATTTCCGGATCTCGGAGACCGACCCGCTCTCCGCCGAGGCCGAGATCATCCATCGCACGGTCTCACGGCGCGGATCGTGGCAGACGGGCATCACCACCTCGACCCGCCTGACATCGACGCGCACCGACTTCCGGATCGAGGCGACCCTCGAGGCGCGCGAGGGCGAGAAGCTCGTCTTCGAGAGAAGCTGGGATCGCACGGTGCCGCGGGACCTGGTTTAGGTGGGCGCGCCCTTACCGGAGCCTCGCCGCTCGCGGAGCTGACCCATCCGGAGGTTCCGTTGTACGCTTCTCCATGCAGCGCGTGAATTCGCTTTCGAGTCGATCTGGCGTCCATTCCGCGGGTGGTTCCCCGACGAGTGACCGCCGCACCGCCGCTCACGGTCGATGGGAGCCGTGGGAGCCCTTCAGGAAGGCCAGCAGGCCGAGCGAGAGCAGGGACGGCAGCGCCATGATCATGAACCCGCCGCCGTAGCCCACGTGCGGCAGCAGCGCGCCGAGCGTGCGCGTCGACCAGGCCTCGCAGAGGTTGATCCCCGCCATGAAGGCGCAGAACTGGGTCGCCGCGAGGCCGGGACTGGTGAGGTCCATGAAGAGGGCGTACACCGCGGCCGTCGCGAGTCCGATGCTGACGTAGAGCGCGACGATCAATACGAGCAGCGACCCCTGGCCCGTGCCGGCCGGTATCAGCAGCGTGACGAGACCGATGACGGCGACCAGCGTCGCGGCGAGCGCCTCGAAGGCGGCGACGGCCGCCCGGCGCGGCAGACGGTCGGCGACACGCCCTCCGAACCAGGCGCCCACCGCCATGGCGATGACCGCCGGCCCGAGGAAGAAGGAGCCGATCACCTCGCGCCCCACTCCCCGATCGGCGAGGAACACGCTCGCGATCGCGGTCAGCGACTTGAAGCCGGCGCCGGCAGTCGTCGCGAAGACGAGGGCGACCCACGTCCGCGCTTGCCCGAAGGCGCGGCGCAGCTCGGCGACGAGCTCGCGCCACCGATCGGCTCCCGCCGCGCGCTCGCTCAGGACGTCCCTTCCGACGCAGGCGCGCACGAGGACCGCCATGACGAGGATCGACACGATCAGCGACACGACCACGCCGCGATGGCCGATCAGCCCGAAGGCGAGGATCGCGCCGCCGCCGAAGACGGCCCGCGCGCCGAGCATGCCGACCTGCATCCAGCCGTTCACCGAGCCGCGCTCGTGAAGCGGCACCGAGCCGATCGCCAGCGTGTCGATCGCCGCGTCCTGCGTGGCGGCTGCCACGGAGTGCACGACGAGCACCGCCGTGACCCACGCGAAGCTCTCGCGGAGATCGAGAAAGACGAGCGGGACGAGGGCGACGCTCATCGCCACCTGCGCCGTGATGACCCAGGAGCGCACGGAGAAGCGCGGCGAGCGGAGGACATCGATCGCGGGCGCCCAGAGGAACTTCAGCGCCCACGGCAGCACGACGACGGCGAGCAGCGCGGTGATGGCCTCGGGAGTCACCCCGGCCCGGCGCAGCTCCACCGGCAGCGCCCACCAGATGAAGCCCATCGGCGCGCCCTCGCAGAAGTAGAGCGCGCAGAAGAGAACGCGACGACCGGCGCGGGTGGACTCGAGACTCACCGGGCTACACGGTGCGGATCACCTCGACCGGGACCCTCGACTCGAGCGTGTAGAGGTCCGAGCGGCGGTCCCGCAGCGGCCGCACGGTGCCGAGCTGGCGCGCCTGCTCGAGCGCGGCGAGGTCCAGGTCGCTGATCACCACCGTCTCGCTGTTGAAGTCGCTCTTCGCCGCGATGGCGTCGGTCGGGAACTGGAAGTCGCTCGGCGTGCAGATCACCGCCTCGCCGTAGTTTATCAGGAAGTTCTCGACCTGCGGCAGGTTGCCGACGTTGCCCGAGAGCACCGTGTAGACGATGTTCTCGACGGCACGGGCCTGTGAGGTGTACCGCACGCGCAGGTAGGACTTGCGCTCGTCGGTGCTGAACGGCACGAAGATCACCTCGACGCCGGCGAGCGTCATCAGCCGCGCGAGCTCGGGGAATTCGACGTCGTAGCAGACGAGGATGCCGATGCGGGCATGCCCGGTATCGAAGACCTTGAGGCCCTCGCCCGGCTGGATGCCGTACTCCTCGCGCTCGTTCGGAGTCACGTGGAGCTTCTGCTGCTCGTAGAAGTTGCCGCTCGGCGTGAAGAGGTGCGCGACGTTGCGGATCTCGTTTCCGACCGGCGTCGGATGCGAGCCGGCAATGATGAAGATGCCGCTCTCCCTGGCGCAACGCACGAAGAGCTCACGGTATCGATCGGTGAGGCCGGCGAGCTCGACGATCGCCTGGCGCGAGTCGAGCGTTCGATCGAAGATCGAGAAGAGCTGCGCGGTGAAGAGCTCCGGCAACAGAAGGAAGTGGCAGTGGTACTGCTCCGCCGTCGCGACGAAGAAGTCGACCTGCTGCTCGAACTCCGCCCACTCCCGCACGCGCCGCATCTCGTACTGCGACGCGCAGACGCGGATCCGGCGGACCGGGCGCTTCATCGGCGCCGCCGCAATGCGCCGCCGCGTCGGCCGGAAATCCGGGTTCTCGAGCTCGAGGAAAGTCGCGTAGTCGAGGCTCTGCTCGTCGCGCAGGTAGCCCATCCAGACGCCGCGCGCCGTGTAGCCGGCCTTGAGGTGGGCGTTGAGCGCGGAGTCCTTGAGGTCGCCGGCGACGACCTTCGCGACGTACTCCTCGGGGGTCAGCTTGCCGGCGTGCTCGCGGTAGCCGGGAATCCGTCCACCCGCGACCATGCGCCGCAGGTTGAAGCGAGCGAGGATCCGCTTGCGGCCCTCGTACAGCTTGCCGGCGATCCCCTGCCCGCGGAAGTCGGGATGGACGGCGATGTCCGCCCCGTAGAGCGTGTCGCCCGCGGGGTCGTGGGTGCTGAAGGTGCCGCTGCCGGTGATCTCGCCGTAGGAGTACCACGGCGAGTCGTCGTCGAGCTGGACGATCAGGGACATCGCGTAGCCGACGACGCGGTCACCGCGGACGGCGACGAGCTGCCCCTCGGGGAAGGTCTCGATCTGCATCGCGAGCATGCGCTCGTCGCATAGGCCGGACTGGGAGATCGCGTAGGCGGCCTTCTCGCACTGGTAGATCGCCGGGACGTCCTCGGGCCGGGCCCGGCGGACCCGGATCGCGGGCTCCCTCGACTTCCTGGGCGTCGCGCTGGCGGACTTCGTATCCCCGGGCGTCATCTGTCGTCTTCGGATTGCTCCATTGGCCCAGAAAAACCGATCACGGGAAACGGTTCTCGACGATCGACGGCACGCGTCGCGGATCCGCCGCGGCCGCCTCGACGGTGCGCGGGTCGGCGAGCAACGGCCAGAGCGGCTGCTCCACCTCGCGGATCCTCGCGAACGCCTCCCTGATCGCCGCGTCCCAGCGCGGCCGCAGGTCGTCGAAATGCTCGGCGGTGATCACGCCCCGGCACTCCCGGCGCCCGCAGCAGCACTCGAACGGACGCTCGAGGTTGAGCGCGGCGTAGTCGCTGGTGAGCTCCTCCCCGACCTCGATGTCGCGCACCGCGATCTCGAGATCCAGCCCGCCGGGAGCGAGCACGTTCGCCTCGCAGCTGTGGTTCATGAACCGGGAGAAGTCCCAGCAGAGGATTCGCTCGCCACGGCCGTTGATCCACGTGAACCGCTCGAGGACTCCGGCGTATCGCTCGCCGAGCGCCTCGACGCGAGGCGGAGCGAGCACCTGATCGAGGGCGTCGAGCGTCCAGATGATCGTTCCCCGTGGTATTCGACGCGTCGCGAAGACGCCGTAACCGATCCGCTCGTCTACCGCTCGAAGCTCCGTGTCGGGATGCAGCACCACGCCGTCCGGTGAACCTCCAGTCGCCTCGCGTTGGTCCGCCGCGCCGTGACTCCGGCCCGCGGCTGGCAAACGTCGAAGGGTATCGGGGTCCCCCGGGGCTGTCAACGGGAACCGGCTCTCGGGCGAGGCCCGTCCCGGAGGACCGGTCACGCCCTGCGGGCGTTCCGGAGCGGCGGCGCCCCGGGATCACTCGCCGTCGACGAGGTTTCCGCTGACCACCGACCCCTCGAGCTGCTCCCGGTCCACCGGGGCGTCGGTCACGAGGTTGCCGGCGAAGAGGACGCGCCTGCTCGGGGCGCCCTCGAGCGCGAAATAGGTCGGCGCGATTCTGAGTGGTGTGGCTGGCCGAGCGATTCTTCGTCCTGGCGCGAAGCGAGGCCGAGGCGATACAGCGGAGAGTATCGTCGAGGCCGAGCGACAAAGCCAGGGCGGAGAAGCGCCGGCCAGACGCCCTCTCAGAATCGTGTCGGGCTATA
>JBFFXF010000384.1:0-5514 GCA_041569895.1 Planctomycetota bacterium
CACGGCGCCCCGGTCCGCCGACAGGGTGCGACGCGCTGCTCTCGGCGTCGTCGGAGACATCGTCGGACAGAAAGAGGTCTCCTTCGTCGACCTGCAGGCCCTCTGGGAAGTGGGATTGGTCCTCGCCGAGGTGTGCGACCAGCCAAACCGTGACCGCGTCGCGGAGCTTCTCGAAGCCGACACCAGACCGGACGTCGTCCACGAGACGGGGAGAATTCTCTGCGTCATGTACGGATTGCCGCAGTTCAAGAAGAAAAAGGCGCTCCTCGAGTGGCACGAGCGGAATCGAGGATTGACCGGAGTCAGGCTGGCGACCGCGATCGTCACCGAGTGGTTCCCGCTCACGGAGAAGGAGAACGTCATTCTGCATGCCGCCTATCCGTTTTGGAACGTCGATCAGTACGAGCCCCTCATCCGGTTGGGATCGAGCGCGATCCCGGCGCTCCGCGCCCGCCGGCGGAAGGTCAGCCTCGACACGCACGAGGGGCTCTGTCTGGAGTCGGTGCTGGCGTGGACCACCGGCCGGGCCGACAGGACGACCATCACCCGCCTCCTGGCCGGTGGGTACGCGCAGCACTGGACGGCATGCGACATGATCGTGGCCACCGGCGGGCGCGGCTGGAAGCAAGCTCTCGCCGACAGTCTGGCAGATGGTCTCAAGGCCGGCCGGAGCGCTCATGCTCTCGCGGTGTGCTATCGAAAGGAAGCCATTCCCGCCATAGAAGCCGTCATCGAGGAAGGAGCGCTGGACGAGCGGTTCTACACGCGAATCGTCGAGGGGCTGCGTGCGCTCTAAGAGTGACTGACGGGGGGCCGAGTTGTCCCTCCGGGCCTTCCGGATCTCCGGAAATCGGCCGGGCCCCGACGCCACGGGCTCGAGGCCGAGAACAGGCTACCCTCCCCGCCGCCTCCGGGTTACGATCAGGACCTTTGAAATCGATCCGGAGTCCGCGCATGACCGAACCCGGACCGCGTCGCACAGCATGGCTCGGAGTCGCCGGTGGCGTGCTCGTCGCGCTGATGAGCGCGGCGCTCGCCGGCCCGGAGTCGCTCGAGGCGCCCCAGTCGCCGCAGTCGCCTGATGCGACCGCCACCAGGGCCGTCGAGGGCCTGCTGGCGCTCTACGACTTCGGCGTCGCCGACGGGGACCGCGTCGTTCCCGACCGCTCCGGTGTCGGCGAGCCGCTCGACCTCGAGATCGACCGGCCCGAGCGCACGCGCCGTCGCGATAATCGGCTCTTCATCCGGAAGCCGGTGACCATCACCTCGCGCGAGCCGGCGAGGAAGATCAACGACGCCGTGCGGAGCTCCGGATCGCTGACGGTCGAGGCGTGGATCCGACCGCGTGACGACCGGCAGAGCGGTCCGGCGCGCATCGTGACGCTGTCGGCCGACACGGTCCGGCGAAACGTCACCCTCGGCCAGGACGGCGAGCGCTGGGACCTGCGGCTGCGGACGACGTCGACGAGTGCCAACGGGCTGCCGTCGACGGCGACGGGCAAGTCGGTCCGCACCGTCCTCTCGCACGTCGTCGCCACGCGCGACGCCTCGGGGAACGCGCAGATCTGGGTCGACGGGCGGCGTGTCGCGTCGAAGAAGGTCCGCGGCGAGCTCACCGCCTGGGACCGGAGCTTCCGGCTCTGTCTCGCCAACGAGGTCGGCGGCGACCGGCCGTGGCTCGGCGAGCTTCACCTGGTGGCCATCTACGGCCGGGCGCTGAGCGCGGCGGAGATCCGGCGCAATCACGCCGCCGGGGCGAGCGCCGACTCGCCGCCTCCCGGGCTCGCGAGGGCCGCTCCGCAGCATCACTTCGACGCCCGCATCGCGCCGATCCTGGCGCGCCACTGCCTCGAGTGCCACGACTCCGAGGAGAAGAAGGGCGGTCTCGACCTCTCCCGCAAGGACGCCGCGCTCGCAGGTGGCCGCAGCGGGAAGGCCATCGTACCGGGCGATCTCGAGGAGAGCCTCCTCTGGGAGGAGGTCGAGGCCGACGAGATGCCGAAGAAGCGCACGCCGCTCTCGCCGCGCGAGAAGAAGCTGCTGCGCGAGTGGATCGAGAACGGCGCGCCGTGGACGACCGACGTCATCGACCGATCGGCGGTCGCGCTCGAGCTCCCCGCGGAGTGGGTGCGACGACTCACGGTGCCGGAGTACATCGCGACCGTCCGCGCCACGCTGGGCGTCGACGTCGCCGACGAGGCCCGCGAGATCCTGCCGCCCGACCTGCGCGCCGACGGCTTCAGCAACACCGCCTACAACCTCAATGTCGACCTCCGTCACGTCGAGGCCTACGCGCGTCTCGCCGAGATCATCGTCGAGCGCATGGACGCTCTCGAGTTCGCAGCGCGGTTCACCAAGAGCCGCAAGCTGACCGACGACAACATGCGCGAGTTCATCGCGAAGATGGGCAAGTGGGTCTTCCGCGGGCCGCTCGACGGTCACGAGATCGACACCCTGCGCGGCATCTCGACGACGGTGGCCAGCGCCGGCGGCGACTTCGAGGAGGCGACGCGTTTCATCCTCGAGGCGATGCTGCAGTCGCCGCGCTTCATCTACCGCCTCGAGGACCAGCGCGGGGACGGCTCCCTGCGACTGCCCGGCGACCACGAGCTGGCGGCGCGGATCAGCTATATCATCTGGGGCGGTCCGCCGGACCGCGAGCTGGCGAGGGCCGCCGACGAGGGCGAGCTCACCGACCCCGAGACGGTCAGGGCGCACGTCAAGCGCATGCTCGCCGATCCGCGGGGGGTCGAGCGGTCCCTCCAGTTCGCGAGCGAGTGGCTCGACCTCGGCCGCCTCGAGAACCTGCGCCCGGATCCGGAGCGCTTTCCGGCGTGGGACGACGAGCTCGCCGCCGACATGCGGCGCGAGACGCTGGCGTTCTTCGAGGACCTGGTCTGGAAGCAGAAGCGCCCGCTGTCGGAGCTGCTGAACGCGCAGTTCACCCGGGCGACGCCGCGCCTCGCGCGTCACTACGGCCTCGATCCGGAGCGCGGCGAGGCGGTCGAGGGCAGCGAGCTGGCGCGATACGACCTCTCGGAGGTGCCGTCCCGCGGCGGCCTGCTGACCCACGGCAGCGTGCTGACCATCGGCGGCGACGACGCCTCGATGGTGACGCGCGGCCTCTTCGTGCTGCACGACATCCTCGCGGGCGAGGTCGAGGACCCTCCTCCCGGTGTCGACACCACGCCGGTGCCCGCGAAGGAGGGGATGTCACGTCGTGACGTCTCCGAGCAGCGGCTCGCCAATCCGTCCTGCGGCGGCTGCCACGCGAGGTTCGAGCCGTTCGCGTTCGGGTTCGAGAAGTACGACGGGCTCGGCGCGCATCACGAGAAGGACGAGCACGGCAACCAGCAGCGGGAGGACGGCGAGATCCTCTTTCCGGGCGCCGAGAAGGCCGTGCCGTACCGGACCACCGCGGAGCTGATGAATCTGCTGGCAACGAGCGAGCCCGTTCGCGAGAATGTGGCGAGGAAGCTGACGCAGTTCGCCCTCGGACGGCCGCTCATCGAGGCGGACGGACCGGCGCTCGAGAAGATCCTCGCCGAGGCCCGCAAGGGCGGCGACGACTACGGGAGCCTGATCACCGCGATCGTGCTGAGCGATCTGGTACAGTGGACGCGCACGGAGAGCGATTGATGAACGATCGACCGATCACGCGCCGGACGATGCTCAGGGGCGTCGGCGCCGTTGCCGTCGGGTTGCCCTTCCTCGAGGAGATGGCATCGTCGTCGCTGTCCGCGTCGCCGCTGTCGGCGGCGGTGCCGGAGCAAGCGGGCGTTCCGGTGCGGGCCTTCAACGTCTTCTTCGGCCTCGGCATCCCGAAGCCGCTGCAGACCGAGGGCTTCGAGGGCGTCCTCGAGCCGCTTCGGCCGCTCGGCAAGAAGCTGCTCATCCTGCGCGGCGTCGACCAGTTCCGCTGCGATCGCAAGGGCATCAACGCGCACTTCGACGGCGCCTCCGGCGCGTTCACGGCGGAGCCCCCCGACGGCGAGGCGAAGTCCGGCGGACCGTCGATCGACCAGGTCATCCGCAAGGCGCGCTACCCGGACGGGCTGCCGCCCGGCATGGTTCCCACGCTCGTCGCCGGCACCTTCTTCCGCCGCAGCCGGGTCAGCCGCTACGTCCACAGCTACAACGAGGACGGCACGGTCGCCGCGACCATCCAGGAGAAGCCGCGCGATCTCTTCGATCGCGTCTTCGGCGCGCTCGCCATCGCGGGCGACACGCCCGAGGAGCAACGTCGTCGCCGGCTCCGCCGCAGCGTGCTCGACACGGTGGTGGACCAGTACCGGCACTACACCGGAAACAGCTCGCCGCTCGGCGCCGCATCGAGAGCGCGGGTGAAGGACCACCTCGACAGGATCCGCGAGTACGAGCAGCGCGCGTTCCAGCTCCGCGGGCGTCACCCGCAGGCGCCCGAGCACGAGCCGCCGGCCTCGCGCCTCCTGCACGGCGGCGCCGCGGACCCCGGCGGCGAGGGCATCGACATCACCCTCGAGGAGCTCACCACGGAGTGGCGGCTGCTGGCCGACCTCTACGCGCTGGCGATCCAGTGCGACCGCGCGCGCTTCGGCTCCATCACGTTCCTGGCGGCCGGCGAGCGCATCCGGCTGACCGGCGAGTACGAGTACGACGGCCGCAGGATCTTCACCTTCGACGACGCCGCCCAGCACAACGCGACCGGCTCGCAGGGCTGCAGCCACGAGTGGTGGCACCAGTTCGACGAGAAGAAGCGAAACGAGCAACTCCGCGCCCACGCGCACATGAAGATGCGCGAGGTGGCGCACTTCCTGAGTCGGCTCGACTCGCCCGAGTGCCTCGAGGCCAACGGCCGGACCATCCTCGAGAACTCGCTCATCACCATCTCGACGGAGTCCGGCGACGGCCGCCACTCCAACGTCAAGCGCGAGCTCACCGGCGTGTTCCACGCGGTCACCAGCGCCAACGGCCGCTTCAAGACGGGCACCATCCTCGACGTCAACGCCGAGGGCCTCGACGTCTACAACACCATGCTCGAGACCATGGGCGCCCGCAACCGCCTCGGCCCCGCCGACCGCCCGGTGACCCCGGTCGACGCGATCCGGGTGTGATACGCCGGGCCGGGTCGTCGCTGGACTGCTCCGATACGGACGCGCTCCATCTCGAGAGAGCCCGCTGGCTCGTTCGCCGTTGGCGTCGCGTGCCGTTCCTCCTCGTGCTCGCGCTCGGCAGCTGGCTCGCCGTCTACGTGGCGCTCGTCGGCGCGGGGACGAGGGCCGCGGCGAGGCGTCTGCCCGCCTCCCGCGCCGCATGCCTCGCCCTGAAACCACCTGCGGTGCCCGACGAGGAGAACGCGGCCATTGCGTGGCGCCGGGCGTTCGCCGCCCTCGAGGGCGCCCCCGCGCACGAGGACCGTGACAGCAACCTCGTCACCACCCCGATGCTGTACTTCGTCGATCCCGCGATCTTCGCCGGGGACAGCGCCGTGATGACCACGCTGCGAGGACGGGAAGCGGCGATCGACCTCGCCGA
>JBFFXF010000385.1:0-5491 GCA_041569895.1 Planctomycetota bacterium
CGCGCGCGCGATGGCGAGGATGCCGGCCGAACCGGAGGCGTTGTCGTCCGCGCCGTTGAAGATGTCGTCGTCCTTCTTGCCGACATGGTCGAGGTGCGCCCCGACGACGACGTGCTCGTCGCGCAGGCGCGGGTCGGCGCCCTCGATCCTGGCGATGACGTTCGAGGTCGGCGTCCGCGTCACCTGCTTGACCGGGCGGACGATGCGGGCGGTGACCGTCGCCGAGCGCGTCGCGTCGCCGTCACCGGGCGCTCCCTCGCCGAAGACCGCGGCGGCGACCTTCCTGGACACCCAGACGACGGTGGCGCGGTCCCGGGCGCCGTCGAACTGCGATTCCGGGAACTGGCGCCGGGACAGCGAGCGGTACCGCCGCACGCCGTCGTCCGAAACGACGAGCGTGGGCGCGTCGCCGTCGCCCGCGAGCGCGGAGATCGACATGTCCGCGCCCGGCCCCGGCACGATGATCCGCGTCGTTCCGCGGAAGTCGACGCCGGCGGGACTCGGCACGGCGAAGTCCTTGCCGGGCTCGAAGCGCACCGCGCCGTCCTCGAGCTCGAGCTCGAGGGCCGACGACTCGGCGTCCTCCTCGACGCGCACGAGCGCGAAGCGCTGGAGGTAGGTAGTCTCGTCGCCGACGACGTCGCCCGCGGGCAGCGCGCCGATCTGTTCAAGGACGCTGGCGCAGTAGAGGGCGGCGATGTCGTACCCCCGGACCCCGGACTCGCGCCCCTCGAGCTCGGGCGCCGCCAGGAACGTCACCCAGGCGCGAAGGTCCGACTCGGTGATCGCCCCGAATCCCGCCAGCAACGGAGGGGCCGGCGGCGCCAGGGAGCCCGCCGGCAGGTCGTCGCCGCGAACCGGTGTCAGGACTACGATGGCGGGAACGACGAAGGCGAGGATGGTGGCGAGCAACCACACGCGGCGAAGCGCGGGTACGGGGGTCGGGCGGCGGCGGTTGGCTCGCGAGGTCATGGGCGTTTCCGGGCAAAGGGTGGAGGCGTCTCCGGGACCACGAGCCTACCGCCGGCCGTCGGAAAATGCGAGCCCGGGTTGATTTCGGGCGCCGGGACGGTTACGATTGAGAAATTCCGTCGCGGGAGCTCTCACCCGCGGCCACCGTCCGCCGACACGTTTCGGGACAGTAGCGTTCACGAGACAGTAGCGTTCATGAGACTTTCGACCTCGCATGTCCAGCTGGGGTACAGCGGTTTGTGTCCCTGTATCGGGGGAGCGCCGAGGCGCTCCCGACCGACCAGACTGCCGCATGCGGGGCCCGCCCCCCGGCGCTGCTCCTTTTCAGGAGGAGTTGACTGACGGGGACGGACGGGAAAGCGAACGAAATAAAAAGGCCCGCTGCAGCAGCGGGCCTTTTTATTTGGGCGCAAACGGGCTGGACGCGAACGGACCGAGCGCGATCGAACTCAAGCAATCGAGGTTGGACGTAATCGAGCTGGACACCGAGCCGACATCGTGAACGACTTGTATCCGATCTTTATCAAGCTCGCCGGTCGGCGGTGCCTCGTCGTCGGCGGTGGCCGCATCGCCGCGGACAAGGTGCGCGGCCTGCGGGACGCCGGGGCGGTGGTCACCGTCGTCAGCCCCTCGCTCGGCGAGACGCTCGATGAGCTCGCCCGGGCCGGCCTGGTGCGGTGGATCGAACGCGAGTTCCGCGAGGAGGACCTCGATGGCGCCTACCTGGTGATCGTGGCCACCGACGATCCGGCTGTCTCCGCCGCGGTCTTCCACGAGGCCGAGCGACGCGGGATTCTCTGCAACGCGGTCGATGTCGACGAGTTCTGCAGCTTCCACGTGCCGGCGATCGCGTCGCGGGGCGACATCAAGGTCGCCATCTCGACCGCCGGCCGCAGCCCCGCGTTCGCGGGCCACCTGAAACGTCGCATCCAGAAGAGCCTCACGCCGGCGGACGAGACGTTCGTGAAGGAGCTCGGCCGCATGCGCCCGCACGTGCTCGAGCGCTGGGCGGACGACCCCGATCGCCGCAAGCGCATCTTCCAGGCGCTCGTCGACGGATACGCCGGCGACCGCGGCGAGACCGCGGCCGCGCTCCCCGCGGAGCTGCGCCCGGCGCAACGGGGCACGGCGTACCTCGTCGGCGCCGGACCGGGCGACGCCGGTCTCCTGACGGTGCGCGGGCTGGCCCTGCTGCGCTCGGCCGACATCGTCTTCCACGACCGGCTCGTCGGCCCGGGCGTCCTGGCGATGATCCCCGAGGGCGTCGAGCAGGTCTACGTCGGCAAGGAGGCCGGGCGCGCGCACTGCGAGGACACCGGCGCCGCGATCGTCGCCGCGGCGCGGCGCGGACTCGCGGTCGTCCGGCTCAAGGGCGGTGACCCGCTCCTCTTCGGCCGCGGCGGCGACGAGATGCTCGCACTGTGGAGCGCCGGCGTGCCCTTCGAGGTGGTCTCGGGCGTCAGCGCCCTGACCGCCGTTCCCGCCGCCGCCGGCATCCCGGTGACCTTCCGGCGCATCTCGCACCAGGTGGTGATCCGCTCCGGCTACCGCAACCCCGACGACCCGTCTCCCGAGCTCGTCCCCCCGTTTCCCTCGGAGACGACCTACGTGTATTTCATGACCGCCGGCCGGCTGACCGAGATCGTCCGCGAGCTGCGCGAGCGCGATGGCCTCGCCGACGAGACGCCGGTGGCGATCATCCAGCGCGGCACGTTGCCCGACCAGAGGGTCCTCCACGGGACGGTCGGCACCATCATCGACCTGGCGACCCGCTCCCCGCTCAGGCCGCCGGCGATGGTCGTCGCCGGCGCCGTCGTCCGGTTCCTCGAACGCGATGTCGCGCTTGCCGGCGCGGACGCCGCGGCGGACCGGGCGGATCACGCATCACGCGAGGGCCGGTCATGACCCGGGAAAGCCAGTCCAGCCACTACCCCGAGGAACAGCCATGGGTCTGAGGGATCGCGAGACACTCGAGCGGGAGGTGGCGCTGGCGCGCGAGCGCGGCGTCGACCGGAGCCCGCGGCAGCTCCTGGCGTGGGCCAGGGAGCTGCTCGGCGACGACCTGATGATGAGCACGGCGTTCGGGAAGACGGGCATGGTGATCCTGCACATGATCCGGGAGATCGCGCCCGGCATGCCGGTCTATTTCCTCGACACCGGATTCCACTTCCAGGAGACGCTCGATTTCGCCGAGCGACTGCGCTCCGAGTGGAGCCTCGACATCCGCTTCCACCGGCCGAAGCTCTTCGGCGAGGCGTTCCGGGCGGAGTACGGCGAGAACCTCTACGAGACCGACCCGGATCTCTGCTGCCACAAGAACAAGGTCGAGCCATTCGCCGAGCTCATCGAGCGCTACCAGGGCTGGATCGCGGGCATCCGCCGTGACCAGTCCTCGACCCGAGCCGATGCCGAGACGCTCGAGATCCTCCAGGCGAACAAGCTCAAGGTGCAGCCGCTGGTGATGTGGACGCGCGCCCGCGTCGACAAGTACCTCGCGGAGCACGCCGTGCCGCTGCACCCGCTCTTCGCCGAGGGCTACACGAGCATCGGCTGCGCGCCCTGCACGGCCTGCCCCGCCGCCGGCGGCCACGAGCGCGACGGCCGCTGGGCGGGTTCCAGGAAGACCGAGTGCGGGCTGCACCTCTTCTGGAAGGACCGCCAGGACGGCCAGAAGAAGGACCGGGCCTCGGGCACCGGCGACGGTGGGCGCGAGTCCGCGAGCGAGCGCCGCCGGCAGCCGCGCGTCGGCTTCGGGGGCTGAGACGGACCCGACGGTCCAAAAACTTCACTCCCGCGCCGATCATGGGGTATAAAGGGCGAGGGCCGTGTCGTCGTCGTGCTCGTGTCGCCCCGGCCCCCCTCGGACTCGCTCGGCTCGACTTCCGATAACGTGCACGGATGGGACTCTACGACCGCGACTACTACCGGGACTCCCACTCCGGCGGACGCTTCGCCCTGTCGACGCGCTCCGCCGTCTTCACGCTGATCATCATCAACATCGGAATCTGGGTGTTGCAGGTCGCGCTGTGGCGCGTCGAAAACAACCCCTTCGTCTGGTTGAAGTGTAACTCGGTGGACGTCTTCGAGCGCGGTTACGTCTGGCAGCTCGTCACTGCGAATTTTCTCCATGCCGAGAACAAGATCTGGCACCTCCTTTTCAACATGGTCGGCCTCTACGTCTTCGGGCGCGACGTCGAGGAGCTCTACGGCAAGCGCAACTTTTTTACCTTCTACTTAGCGGCGGGCGTCGTGGCGATGGGGGCCGAGTCGCTGGTCGCCTGGATCAACGGCCAGCCGACAGTGATCGTGGGCGCCTCGGGGGCCGTGATGGGCCTCCTCGTCGTCTTCGTGCTGTTCTATCCGAAGCGCACGCTGATGCTGTTCCCGATTCCCATTCCGGTCCAGGCGTGGGTTCTCTGCCTCCTTTACGCTCTGGGCAACATCGCTGGAGCGGGGAGTGAGACCTCGACCGGCGTCGCCCACCTGGCCCACCTCGCCGGCGGAGCTTTCGGGCTGGTCTACAAGGTCGCCGACCTCCGCTGGGAGTCGATCGGCCGGCGCTTCGGCGGCATCTTCGGGCGACGCCGGGCGCTCCCCGGCGACGAGCTCGTCCGCTCACGGGCGCGCTCGACGCGGCGCCGAAAGACGAAGGTCGTCCAGTTCCCGCTCGCCGACGGCGCCGCCGACTCGTCGGAGCGCGATCCGATCTCGGCGCGCATCGACGAGCTCCTCGACAAGATCCACCGTGAGGGGAAGGAGAGCCTGAGCGAGGAGGAGCTCGAGTTCCTCAGGACCAACTCCCAGAACTACAAGAGCGAGTAGGACGGGGATGGCGAAGAAATCGACACCGCGCACGGTGCCGACCGGCGCCGCCGGTCTCCACGTCGAGCTCGTCGACCGCCTGATCGACGTGGCGATCGACGACGACCGGTTCCGCGCGCTCTGGATCGAGGCCGACGACCGCAAGGCGCTGCGTCGTCCCTTCGGCCCGGTGACCATCCACGCCGTCGCCGACGAGCCCGACTTCCCGGCCCTCGTCGCCGCCATCGAGGGCATCCTCGCAGGCGTCGGCGCCACCGTGAAAAACGCCGCCTGGAGCGACACGAACCGAAACGCCCGCCAGCTCGACGCCACCGTCGAGCTCGCCCTCGACGGCCACCGCGTCGAGGGCGCCATCCGATTCATCGTCGAGTGCTCGGCCTTCCTCGCCAAGCGACCGAGACGAGCCGTCGCGGCGCTGGTCGACAAGACGAATCATCTGATCCATGTGATGGACTTCTCGGCCTGACGCGGTCCGCGGATTCCGCAACTCTGCTCGTTCCCGTTCGCGTTCCCGTCCCCGGTCCCGTCCCCGTGCCCGTGCCCGGCGAGGCTGCTCGACTTCGCCGGCGGATTCCAACGGCAAGAACACGGCAAGGAAGGCAGGAAGGCAGGAAACGATGAACGGGGACTCTGGAGGCGAGAGCACCCCCGGGAGCTGACGTGGAACGGAACGCAGATTCCGCAGAGTGAGCAGCGC
>JBFFXF010000386.1:0-5480 GCA_041569895.1 Planctomycetota bacterium
ACTGTGGAACCGTCGGGCGGGCGCCACCTTAGCGGCCGCGGGCGGCGCGCACGAGATGAACCTGGGTCGGGGATGGGCGGGGACGGGCAGCCCGACCCTGGGTCGGGGGGTCGGCCGACCCAGGGTCCGGGGTCGGTGCGACCCTGGGTCGGGTCGGTCGGGGGGGTCGCGACCCTGGGTCAGGGCCTGACCGCGACCCTGGGTCGGGGGTCAGCGCAGGGTCAGGGCCTGACCGCGACCCTGGGTCGGGGGGTCAGCGGTTTTCGACGAGCTGGCCGACGACGCCCGGGTCGGCCAGGGTGGTGGTGTCGCCCAGGTTGTCGGTTTCGCCGGCGGCGATTTTTCTCAGGATGCGTCTCATGATCTTGCCGCTGCGGGTCTTGGGGAGTCCCGGGGCGAACTGGATGCGGTCGGGGGCGGCGAACGGGCCGATCTCCTTGCGGACGTGGGTGACGAGCTGCTTGATGAGGTCGTCGGACCCGTCGATGCCCGCGGTCAGTGTCACGAACGCGTAGATCCCCTGGCCCTTGACCTCGTGGGGCATGCCGACGACGGCCGCCTCCGAGACCGACTCGTGCGCGACCAGCGCGCTCTCGACCTCCGCCGTGCCGATGCGGTGACCCGAGACGTTGAGCACGTCGTCGACGCGCCCCGTGATCCAGTAGTACCCGTCCTCGTCGCGCCGGCAGCCGTCGCCGGTGAAGTACATGCCGGGATACTGCACGAAGTACGTCTCGCGGAAGCGCTGGTGGTCGCCGTACACCGTGCGCATCTGCCCGGGCCACGGCGCCTCGATGCAGAGGTTGCCGCGCACGTCGTTCCCCTCCAGCCGCTTCCCCTTGTCGTCGACGAGCACCGGCCGCACGCCGAAGAACGGCAGCGTCGCCGAGCCCGGCTTGGTCGGCGTCGCGCCCGGCAGCGGCGTGATCAGGATGCCGCCGGTCTCGGTCTGCCACCACGTGTCGACGATCGGACACCGCTCGCGCCCGACGTTTCGGTGATACCACAGCCACGCCTCGGGGTTGATCGGCTCGCCCACCGTCCCGAGCACGCGCAGCGTCGACAGGTCCTTCTTCTCCACCCACGACGTCCCCTCGCGCATCAGCGCGCGAATCGCCGTCGGCGCGGTGTAAAAGATGTTCACCCTGTGCTTGTCGACGACGTCCCAGAAGCGCCCGAAGTCCGGATAGTTCGGCACCCCCTCGAACAGGATGCTCGTGGCGCGATTGGCGAGCGGCCCGTAGACGATGTAGCTGTGCCCCGTCACCCAGCCGATATCGGCGGTGCACCAGTAGATGTCGCCGGGGTGATAGTCGAAGACCAGCTCGTGCGTCAGCGACGTGTAGAGGAGGTACCCGCCGGTCGTGTGCAACACCCCCTTCGGCTTGCCGGTGCTGCCGGACGTATACAAGATGAAAAGCGGATCCTCCGCGCCCATCGCCTCCGGCGTGCAGTCGTCGCTCGAGCCCGCGACCAGCTCCTCCCACGGCACGTCGCGACCCGGCTTCATCGGCACGTCCGCGCCCGTCCGCCGCACGACGATGCAGAGCTCGACGCAGTCCGCCCCCTCGAGCGCCTCGTCGGCGATCGCCTTCAGCGGAATCGTCTTCTTGCCGCGCAGCCCCTCGTCCGCGGTGATCAGCACCGAGCATTCCGAATCGAGGATGCGGCTCCGCAGCGAGTCCGCGCTGAACCCGCCGAACACGACGTTGTGCACCGCGCCGATCCGCGCGCACGCCAGCATGGCGATCGGCAGCTCGAGCACCATCGGCAGGTAGATGCACACGCGATCCTGCTTCTTGACGCCGTTCGCCTTCAGCGCGTTCGCGAAGCGGCACACCTCGCGCAGCAGCTCGGCGTACGTGATGCTCTTCGAGTCGGACGGCTCGTTCCCCTCCCAGATCAGCGCCGTCTCGTCACCGTGCCCCGCCTCGACGTGGCGATCGAGACAGTTGTAGCTGACGTTCAGCTTGCCGCCGATGAACCACTCGATCTTCGGCGTCTTGAAGTCCCAGCGCAGCACCTTCTCGAACGGCGAGATCCAGTCGAGGCGCTTCGCCTGCTCGCCCCAGAACCCGTCCGGATCCTCCACCGACTTCTTGTAGAGCTTCCGGTACTCGTCGAGGCTCTTGATATGCGCCCGCTCCCGGATCCAGTCGGGCGGATCGAATTTGGAGGGAGATCCGGCTTCCGTCATCGCGATTCCTCCCGCAGGATCAGGGACTGGACAGGACGGCCGACGTCGCACCCAACTCGATCGACGACCTCATGCTCGCCGCGACTATACGAGATCGTTCGGAACACTGTCAAGAAACGGAAACGGCGAGCCGGCGTCGCGCCGCCGCGCATCGTCGCGCGTCAGCAGCGCTCGCAGGCGAGCGTCCGTCCCGGCGATGTCCGACTCCCCCGCATGACGCGACAGATCGACCGACCAGACGAGCGGCCGCGACGTCGCGGCGCGGGCGAGCGCCGACCAGCGTTCGAGCTCGACGCGCCCCTCGCCGAGCGGCAACCGCGCACGCGACGCGTCGCCATCGTGCACGATGACACCGGCGATGCGATCGCCGCCCTCGTCGAGCGGCCACGGCGTCCGGCCACGCGCCTCGACGTGACGCTCGAAGCGCACCATGTCGGCCATGACGTCGAGCGGCGCCCCGGCGAGCTCCTCGAGGATGCGCCCGAGCTCGACCTCGCCGGGAAGCTCGCACGGCAGACCCGCCGGCACGATGGCCACGCGTCGACCGTAGCGATCGGCGTGCGCGAGGATCGCATCGAGCGCGCGCAGGAAGCTCTCGAGCTGGCGCTGCGTGAGCTCCGCCGAGTCGCGCCGCTCGATCAGCCGCTCGAGCGCCTCGTCCCGTGACCCCATGGCCTCGAGCACCGCAGCGACATCGGGCTCGTCGAGCGTCACCGGCGGCAGCACCAGGAGCGGGATGTCGTTGCGGTCGAGGAACTCGATCGACTGCCGCACGCGGTTGACGAGCTCGCGCCGCTCGTCCGCATCGAGCGATCCGGGGCGCGGATCGGTGGCACCCACGCCACGAGACAGCGACGCCGGAGTCGGATGGTGCGCGGCGACGACGACGCCGCGTCGCACGAGCGCCGAGAGGTTCTCCCACGCGTGCGGCCGCACGCCGGCGTGCAGGACGATGTGCTCGAAGCCGACGTCGAGGAGACGCCGCACGTTCGACTCGATCGACAGCCCCTCGAGACCGCACCGGGTCGTCGCCGCGATGATGGCCGTCACGGAAGCGCTCCGGAAGTCGTCCCAGATAATCGTCGTCCCGAGCTCGAGGGCGGTCACGGCGGACCACGAAGACGGGAACGCAGATTACACAGATTGCGCAGATTACGTAGATTGAAAAAAGAACCGGCGTCCGACTCGGCCTCGGTGACTCCGCTGCAAGACCCCGCCTATTTGCCCGATGCCTTCTCCAGCGACTCCACCAGCCGCCGCGCGCGATCGCTGTAGGCCGGGTTGCGCTCCTTCTCCGCGAACAGCCCGAAGAAGTGCCGCGACCGATCGAGCGCCCGCTCCTTGAAGTACGCGTAGCCGAGGTCGAAGTAGATCTCCGGCTCGATCTCCGTCGCCGGCTGCGTCGCGACGTGGTGCTCGAGGATCGTCGCCGCCTTGCCGTATTCCTTCTGCTTCAGGAAGTACTTCGCGAGCCGCCGCTCGAGAGCCGGGTGGAACCCCGCCGCGCGATGGCCCTCGATGCGCTCGACGTACTTCTCCCACGCCTCGTCGAATCGCTTCTGCTGCACGAGCTCGTGCACCTTGAGGACGACCTTCTCGTACTCGCCCGACGACGTCCCGTCGTGCGGCAGGTGGAGCTCCTCCTCGTCGACGACGAGCGCGTACTCGCTCTCGTCGCGTGACGGCAGATCCTTCGGCTTGCCGGTCTCGGGATCGATGAGCACGCGCCGCGGCCCCTCGTCCTCGTCATCGCGATCGCGCGGCAGCGGGATCAGATCGACGGTCTCCTCCTCGTACTCCTCGGCGGCCTGCCGCTGCCCCGACCAGATCAGAAAGAGGAGCGAGCCGAGGAACCCGGTGCCGACCGCGCCCAGGATCCACCACTTGTACTGCATGACGAACTGGACGATGCGCCCGAGGAGGCCCTTCTCCCTGGACGCGCTCGCGCCGGACGCGTCCCCCGACGTCTTCTTCGCATCGGCCGTGGACTTCGACGCCGTGGACTTCGACTTCGTCGCCTTCGACGTCGACTGGCCGAGCACCGCGCCGGCGTTCAGGACAGGGCAGGAGGGCGCCAGCGGCGCCGCCGGCGCGGGCAGGGACGTCGCGGCCACCACAACGGCGGCGATGGCGGCGACGAGAAACGCGCGAAAGCGCGCATGCATCGAGGGACCGGTGGAGGTCGTGAGCATCCGAGTCGAGCCTCTTCGAGAGGGGGTCGGGAGCGGCGTCCCGGGATCCCCGCCCCGGCGCCGCCGTCGATTGTACCAGGGAACCGGAGCGACCGGTCCAGCCATTCCGGCCCCGCCCCCCGGAAACACGCTTGCCGGCGCCCTGAATGTGCTATCATGCCGCCGATCCCGAGATGGTCGATTACGCCGAACAGGTCGAGCTCGAGAGACAGAGACCGCGCCGAAACCGCATCGGCCCCCTGAGGCTGTTGAGCGGTCCCGCGCGCCGGCTCCCCGACTTTATTATCGTCGGCGCCCAGAAGTGCGGCACCACAGCCCTTTACGCCTACCTCGAGCAGCACCCCGACGTCGCCTCGGCGCTGACCAAGGAGATTCACTTCTTCGACAACAATTACCACCGCGGGCTGTCATGGTACCGCGCGCACTTCCCGCCGCGCATGTTCCGGCGCCGCACGACCGGCGAGGCGAGCCCGTCCTACCTCGTCCACCCGCTGGCGCCGTCCCGCATCCGCGCCACCGTCCCGGACGTCAGGCTGATCGTCCTGCTGCGCAACCCGGCCGACCGGGCCTACTCGCACTTCCACCACAACGCCCGCAAGGGCCGCGAGCGGCGCACCTTCGACGAGGCGGTCACGCGCGAGGCCGAGCGACTGCGCGATAACGTCGACCACGTCCTCGGCGACGTCGACTACTTCGTCACGCACTACCAGTTCTCCTACCTGCTGCGGGGCATCTACGCCTCGCAGCTCGAGCGCTGGATGAAGCACTTCCCGCCGGAGCGACTGCTGATCCTCGAGAACCGCGACCTCCTCGAGGACCCGCAGCCGACATTCCATCGCACCCTCGAGTTCCTCGGCCTCCGCCGGTGGGACCCGGAGTACAGGATCCATCATCATTACGGGTACGACGCCATCACACCGGAGACGCGCGAACGATTGCTGGGCTTCTTCGAGCCGTTCAACCGGCAGTTGTATGAGATGCTGGGGCGTGACTTCGGCTGGGAGGAGTGACGCCGCCCCGTCCCCGTCCCCGTCCCCGTCCCCGTCCCCGTCCCCGTCCCCGTCCCCGTCCCCGTCCCCGTCCCCGTCCCC
>JBFFXF010000387.1:0-5419 GCA_041569895.1 Planctomycetota bacterium
GGCGTGTCAAGAGCGACGCAGTCGCCGAGCGAAGCGAGGGCACTCTTGACTCGACCGAGTACCGGGTACACTCGACCGAGCGACGCCGCCGCCCCCCGCCGCACACGAAACCCCGCATCGAGTCGGAGTCGGAATCGGACATCGGAATCGGACATCGGAATCGGACATCGGAATCGGACATCGGAATCGGACATCGGAATCGGAATCGGTATCGGTCATCGGACTCCGCAACCAGACCCCTCGAGGACGGGAACGGGCACGGGAACGGGTACGGGAACGGGTACGTTTTTGCAACGATGGGGTCGGAGTCGGCATCGGCATCGGAGTCGGAATCGGTGTATCGGCCATTCTCCGGGTTCTACGAGCGGAGGCGCTCGAGCAGCTCGATGACGTCCGCGGGTGGCGGAGCCTCGAGCTCGACGCGGCTCTTCAGTCGCGGGTGGTGGAAGCCGAGTCGGGCGGAGTGGAGGATGAAGCGGGGCGGAAACCCATCCGGCGCCGGTCCGCGTCCGAAGCGCTCGTCGCCGACCAGCGGATGACCGACCGCCGCCATGTGGAGCCGGATCTGGTTCTGGCGACCGGTGAGCGGGCGCGCGGAGATCCACGAGTACTCCCGGTCGCCGTCGACGAGCTCCTCGAGCACCGTCACCAGCGTGCGCGACGGCTTCAGCGGCCCGCCCTCGAGGCATTCCTCGAGCGAGCGACCCTCGGCGAGCGGGCGATCGATCTCCTCGAGACCCGCCGGCAGCCGTCCCTCGACGAGCGCGAGGTAGTTCTTCGACACCTGGCGCGTCTCGAACTGCTTCTGGACGTCCTGGTGTACGTAGCGATCCTTGCCGATCAGCAACACGCCGGTGGTGTCGCGGTCGATGCGGTGGCAGAGCCGCAGGTGGATGGCGCCGTCACGCGACGCCTCGTGCGGGCGGGCGTCCGGATCCCGGGCCTCCATGTGATCGATGTAGTGATGGTGGAGGACGTTCATCAGCGTGTCGTAGACGTGCCGGCCGACCGGGTGGACGAGCATGCCCGCCGGCTTGTTGAGCGCGAGCAGCCACGGATCCTCGTAGAGCGCCTCGAGCTCGATCGCGTTGTAGTCGGGCAGTCCGGTGCCCTCCGAGAGCCGCACCAGGACGTCGTCGCCCGGTCGCACGAGCGCCGATGGCTTGACCTCGCGGCCGTTGACCCGCACGCGACCGGAGCGGATCAGCTTCTGGATTCGCGTGCGTGATCGCCACGCGAGCGCGTCCTTGAGGAACTGGTCGAGGCGCGCCGCGCCGTTGCCCCGCACCGGGAGGCGGATCTCGCCTCGCAACAGCGAGAGGTTCCTCCCGCGCCCGATCATGACTCGCCTCCCTCCGCGGGCGCCAGCTCGGCGAGCCGGGGATACGCGGTCAGGAACGTCTCCGGCAGCGGAGGCAGGCGCCGTCCGAGCGAGGCGGCGAGCTCGAGCGCGTTCGCGGGCGCCTGACCGCGAAAGTGGTTGTTGGCGATGGCGTACGTCGTCAGCGCGCGTCCGGCGAGCTCGATCATGCGCCGCACCCAGTCGGAAAGCTCCTCGCGGTCGTAGAGGTAATCGTACTTCTGGTCGCGCCCGGCGCGGCGGTCGAACCACGCCCTGGCGTTCCGGCCGTGGAGGCGCACGTAGCCGGTCGACGACGTGTTGATCACGGTGGGGGGGAGCGTGCCGGGCCCCTCCGGCAGGTCGACGTTGACGAAGCCCGCGCCGATCTCCTCGAGGAAGCGCAGGAACGTCGACTCGCTGCCTCCACGGAGAAAGGACACGTGCCGCACCTCGACGGCGACGTGGAGCGGGCGGAGCGCCTCGACCAGGGAACGGATACGCTCCCGGGAGCGCTCGCCGTCGCGGAACCACGGCGGGAACTGCGCCAGCAGCACGTCGAGTCGCCCGGCCTCGACCAGGGGGGCGAGGCCGTCGAGAATGCGCCGTCCCCCTGCGGGGATCTCATCGGCGCCGACCTCCTTCTCGTGGGTGAGCCCGCGAAACACCTTGGCGGTGAAACGGAAGTCCGGCCGCTCCTCGACGGTCCGCGCCCACGCGGCCGCGAACCGGGCCTCGGGATCGCGGTAGAAGGTGCTGTTGATCTCGACGCAGTCGAAGAGCTCCGCGATCAACCGCAGATCCTCGCCACCCCGCCGCTGCGAGCGCGGATAGAGCACCCCGCGCCAGTCCGGGTAGGACCAGCCGGCGACTCCGATGCGGATGGAGCCCGTTACGTCGGGTGCGGGCATGATGTCCACAGGTGCCGCGGCGTTCGGAGGGAAGGAATCAGCCACAGAGTACGCAGATCTCTCAGATTGAGTACGGGGAAGAGGACCATCCGCAGATTTCGCAGATTACGCAGATTGAGGGAGCCCGGGGTCGGCGCCGCCCCGATCGCGTACGTCGCCGCGCGTCGAGGAGGACGAGGACGAGGACGAACGGCCGCGGCGGTGCCCGACATGACACCCGGTTCCGGAGCTGATAGAGTACTGGCATGGGCTCGTGCGATCCACAGACGCTTCCCCGAGCGGCGCGGGAGGAGCTCGAGGCGGTGTATCGCGACGTCGATCGCGAGATCGAGGAGCTCGGCGTCACCTGCTGGACGCGCGGGCTCTGCTGTGACTTCGACACGGTCGACCACGTCCTCTTCGCGAGCGGCCTCGAGGTCGCCGCCGTCCGCGAGCGGCACCCCGGGCCCTTCGCGCCGGGGAGCGCGCTCTGTCCCTTCTGGAAGGACCGGCTGTGCACCCTGCGCGACCTGCGACCGCTCGGCTGCAGGACGTATTTCTGCGACGAGCGTTTCCGGCCCGGGCTCGAGGGGATCTACGAGAAGCACTACGCGCGCCTCAAGGAGATCGCCGTGCGACACCGGCTGCCATGGAGCTACCGGCCCTTCGTCGCCGCCATGCGCGCGGCGGAATGAATCGCGTCCGGGCGCCCGCGGTGCGGAAATCGCTTGCAAATTGTCCCCCGAATCTTTAGAATCCCTCCACTCTACGGCACGCTAACTCGTTGTCTCTTCTTGAGTTACCTCGAGTTACCGTGGGATCCCGGGAGCGCCCGGCGGGAGCTCGGGGCCGGCCCGGGTTGCCAGCAGGTTTTCTTTCGTACAGTCGAGTGACGCCTCCTTGGACCTCTTTCGCATCACCACGCTCGCCGAGTTGAAGGATTTGCTCGACCTTCTCGGGCAGTTCGATATCGGCGAGTTCGAGATCGAGGCCGACGGGCGCAAGCTGCGGGTCAGCAAGGGCGGTCCCGCCTCCCAGCCGCAGGCATTCGCGTTCATGCCCGCCCCCGCCGCGATTCCGACCGGAGCGACGGCGGGCCCGTCGGCCGCCGAGGAGGTGTCCCCCCGGGGGGACGGCGCGACAGCCGCGTTGCCGGCGGGCGTCAAGCTCGTGACGTCGCCCATGGTCGGGACGTTCTACCGGGCCCCGAGCCCGGAGGCGGATCCCTTCGTCGATGTCGGTGACCGCGTGACCGAGGATTCCACGGTCTGCATCATCGAGGCGATGAAGGTGATGAACGAGATCCCCGCGGGCGTCGGCGGGGTCGTCAAGGAGATCCTCGTCAAGAACGGCGAGTCCGTCGAGTTCGGACAGCCGATCTTTCACATTGTGCCCGACTAGCGTTTGTCTTTCTCGCAGGACGCGAGAAAGACAAACGCTAGTCGGGAGAAGCGGGGTTTTTGCTGTACTCGAATGGTTTCCGAGAGAGATTTCCTCGTGCTGGTTCGGGATGCCAGGAGAAAAGGACGGCAGAGGCCCGAGAAAAGACCGCTGTTTTTGAGAAAAGACAGAGCGTCGCTGTAACCCGCCGTCAAGAATCTCCCGATGCGACTTCACGATCGGCAGCAGAAGGGAAGCATGGGAGATCCGCAGACCTGTTGTCGCCGTCGGGGCGGCTTCTTCGTTGATCGGACCGAAGAAACTTGAAACTCGGTAAGGGACTCTGGCGGTTTCCCGGACCTGGGCTGTCCTCGGCCCCTCCGAGCACGTGATGAAGAGATTCTCGCGCATTCTCATAGCGAATCGGGGCGAGGTGGCGCTTCGCGTCATCCGCGCGTGCAAGGAGCTGGGGATCGAGACGGTCGTCGTCTACTCCGAGGCCGACGCCAAGGCGCGGTACGTCCAGCTCGCCGACGACGCCGTGTGCATCGGGCCGGGGCCGAGCGCCCAGAGCTATCTCGATATTCCCAAGATCATCAGCGCCGCCGAGATCACCGACGTCGAGGCGATCCATCCCGGCTACGGCTTCCTCGCCGAGAACGCGCACTTCGCCGAGATCTGCCGCTCCTGCCACATCGAGTTCATCGGCCCCTCCGTCGAGGCGATCCGCATGCTCGGCGACAAGGCCAGGGCGCGCGAGCTGGCGAGGGCGAACGACGTGCCGTGCGTCCCGGGCAGCGACGGGATCGTCGAGAGCGAGAACGACGCCAAGGAGATCGCGCGCGCCATCGGCTACCCGGTGATGATCAAGGCGTCGGCCGGCGGCGGCGGTCGCGGCATGCGCATCGCGCACAATGACATCAGCCTGCTGAAGGGGTTCCACGCGGCGAAGGTCGAGGCGGATACGGCCTTCAAGAACCCCGAGGTCTACATCGAGAAGTACGTCGAGAATCCGCGGCACGTCGAGATCCAGATCCTCGCCGACAACGCCGGCACGGTCGTCCACCTCGGGGAGCGCGACTGCAGCCTGCAGCGCCGGCACCAGAAGCTGATCGAGGAGTCGCCCTCGCCCGGGCTCCCCTCGGCCGTGCGCGAGGCGATGGGCGATGCCGCGAAGAACCTGGCGCGGGCCGCCGGGTACTCGAACGCGGGCACCGTCGAGTTCCTCGTCGACCGCGACATGAACTTCTACTTCATCGAGGTGAACACGCGCATCCAGGTCGAGCACCCGGTCACGGAGATGGTCACCGGCATCGACCTGATCCAGGAGCAGATCCGCATCGCCGCCGGCGAATCTCTCGGGTACGAACAGGAGGACATCCGCTTCCACGGGGCCGCCATCGAGTGCCGGATCAACGCCGAGGACCCCGAGAACAACTTCCGCCCGTCGCCGGGGAAGGTGACGCAGTTCATCCAGCCCGGCGGCTTCGGCGTCCGCCTCGACACCCACATCGTGACCGGCTACGAGATCCCGCCCTTCTACGATTCGCTGATCGGCAAGCTGATCGTCCACAAGAAGGACCGCCCCTCGGCGATCGCCGCCATGCGACGGGCCCTCGACGAGCTCGTCATCGAGGGCGTGCGAACGACCGTGCCGCTCTACGCGGAGATCTTCCGCCACTTCCACTTCCTGCGGGGCAATATCAATACGGGGTTCCTGGAGGAGTACTTCCTCGGGTAGGGGGCCCGCCTTTCGGGATTCGGCCCCGTTCCCGTACCCGTGCCCGTTCCCGTACCCGTGCCCGTTCCC